>NZ_JBVVPC010000070.1:0-21263 GCF_055807355.1 Bradyrhizobium sp. Ken01 | reverse complement strand
GGGTGTCGTTGGAGCATCTCTATCATGAAAGTTCGCATCGGCATTGCCCGCCGTCTTTGGCCGGCGGCCCAACGGGGCGATCCTTCGGCTTGACGCTCTTCAAGGCTGCGATGTCGCCTCGCAACAGCGGTGGCGGTTCCGCATGCCGTTCTCTTCAGTTTACCCCTGTGAACGGACATCGTCAGACCGCCCCGGCATGTCTCACACGGGCCAACCGCGGACATCCCCCTTTAAAATCTACTAATCTACTAATCTACTAATCTACTAATCTACTAATCTACTAATCTACTAATCTACTAACAAGTCGGCCCTCATCACGTGCGCCGGATGCGTCGACCACGGCGCAGATCGCAGGTCGGATTGTCGGTCGACGCCGCGAAGCTATCCCGGCGAATCCAATCAGGCCACTTGAGGCTTCTCGTGAGCCGTCTCGTCCTTTGAGTTCAAGACGCATAAGGTGCTCGCGCGCCCTAGTCAGCTCCGCAGTTGGTGCCGCCAATTCGCCGGCGCCTTTCACCAATACGAGAAGGCCAGGCTGGTCGCAAAACGGCGCCAGGCACTCACGGGTGCAATCATCGACGACGGCAGGACGCGGAAGCGGCGATTGACTAACTGATTGAGACGTTTGCTGATATTCCAGAATGGTATCGCGGGGCCCTCGGCCCGTGGCCTCTCCCTGGCTATTTGCCGGGCTCCGGCAACCAAAAGCGCGTAGAATCCGGAAATCCGAATTCGACGCCGGCCTTGCTGCAAATTTCATCTTGCCCAAGGCTTGAGCTTCCACTTACGCCAACGCCACCCAGTAAAATTGTGTTGTGATCTACCTTAATGGGCTTGCCCCCTTGCGAAGGAATTCCAAGGAAGATCCTTGCATGGAGAAAGCGAACTATAGACCAAAACATTCGTTGCCCGGGCACCCAGCCTTGTTTCCGCTCGGCCCATTCCAGCGAGGTACGACCGAAAGCAGATGCTGTAGCTGCCTTCCGTCGAGCCAACTCTACGGTTTCGTCGGAGGCATGATCCCCACGAAGAAAAGCGCGAACAGCACCGTTGTTGTCGACCACTGCGACCGACACTGTTGGACCACATTCCTCAAGCGCTTTTTGAGCCGCCTGCAATGTCATATCGAGCGACACGCGCCTTTCCGTCAAACCTTGCGCGAGAGCTGAGCTTGAAAAGGCAATAGCCGCAGCAAGAACAGTTGCTAGTCGCACAAACATTGTACCCCCCTCAGATCGCTCACCTCGGCCGGCGGCCTGACGACAGACCTGGCCAGATTGTATCGCAGAACCTTAATCGTCGACTGACCTTAACCGACACGTGCGATCAGGTGAGCTTTGGCTAATCGCTCTTCGAGAACCAAGAATTTTCTGCACACCCGTCGCCGCAAGTACAGCTCACCATGCCGCCCCTGATAATGATCACCAATGCAAAACACCGAGCGGTAGTTTTTTGCCCAAATCTACGGCTTTCTCAAAAATGAACGACAAACTACGATCGACCAATTATTGGACGAATCTTTCAAATTAAATAGCGGTGCTACCTGCCAAACAACACCATCACAATTGAACACGTCGCGGCCGCACTCCGCGTGCTTGCTCTCTTGTTGGCCGCCTATATTCTGTTTTTCATTTTCTGCCCTACAACTCCACCTTGTCAATCTGACGATGCGCGATCTCCTATTTATTTCTGCCCGCGGGGAACGCATGTCGGTGGATCGACCTTTGCTCAGATACTCTCAACCGCACTGATTGCGGTCAGCATCGCGTTAACCGGATATTTCGCAGCGCCGCATGTCAATCCTCGGACGATGTTGTAGCAAGCCCGTAGCGGACAGCGCGACCTCTCCGCTGACACCCGCCAGCAACAGTAGCTGAACTCCGGATCGATGCTGCCGAGCGCCCTGACGCGGCGGTTCGTTTCTGAATATCCTACCCGGACGGCTGTACCCGACGATGAAACCTCATTGGCCCAGTTGAAATCCTCCTGATTGTTGCCATCAACGTGGCGGGGTACTTTGCTATTGCGCCTTTTAACTGTGGGACATTTTCTAGCCGCATGATCAACGGAGATGCTGATTGGCCGTAGGACGCCGTGGCTAGACAGGTCCCACTGCCGGCCCCCGCGACCTTCCGCACGGTCGGCCCGGTACGCCAGCCCGCTAACATAGCGACCGAGCGCTGCGAAACGGACATCTCAACCGTTCGGTTGATATGTTTGCCCTCGTTAGTAAGAATCTGTCGGATTGGATCTTAGGACGGGCCGCAGGGGGGCGGCCCATTCGTGCAGCACTTGGTACGTGTTAACGACAGGGTCGAAGTTATCGCTAATACCGGCGGAGATCGAGCGCCTCGTCGAGCTCATCCAAATTTATAAAGACCCGAGTTACTGAAACGCTGGTGGATCGAATAATCCGGCAAAGCCTGCGGCCGACGCAGGATGCTTCCGCTTTAGCAGTAGCCATGAGGGGCGCATGTTTCGGACACCGTTTGACTTCGGGAGTTGAGATATGAGGGCGCCGGGATCACCAGAGCCGCTCCGGATAAGAGGAGCAGACAAACAATCAAAATGCGCCGCGGAACGCGCTCCCGATTTGAATAGCTCATGAATCAATTGCTCGGCTGAAGCTGGAGTTCTGCGCCCCGCAGACAGAAGCAATTGTGAACTAGTTCACAGATTGTAGATTAAGTTTGAAGTCGAGGAGGGCAAGTCTGCGAAGGCCTAGCCGGTTGAGATCGATTCCGGATGCGGACTCGAGCCGCGCCAACTTCGTAGCCGATGGGCGGGCTCAGTTTGCACCGTGGTGCTCGCACGCCGTTATCCAGCCTGGGATCAATGACGTCACGCAGCGACGCACGGCCTCGCATGGGAAATGACGCTGCCCACGGAGACTTCTTCAACAACCAGTTGGTCGGATTCAGCGCATCAAGCCGCCATTAACAATGCGGCGGTTCGCTCGGCGTTCAACGGAGGCGTGAGGGCTGGCTCGGTGGGCACGCAGAGATATTTCGATATCGCGAGCGTGACGGATACCGCAGTTGTGCATAAAACACCGTCTCGGATCCCGCTTTGTGATCTCGCTCACCGTCATTGTGAGACTCTGTCGTCCGCGCTACCAAAGTCGACGATGGAATAGCAGTGCGGAGAAGAATGGCGATGTCATAATATGGCCCGCACTCTTTGCCCTGGCGGGGATATTGGCGTTATCTTTTTTGCGCGCAACAGTTCAGATTGAAGACGGCGGGTCTGCATTCAGCCGGCGTTTCGCGTTCGTGAGACGGGTCAGAGTTACCCGTCAATCTGCGCGATGCTGCATGGTTGAAGGCGTGATACCGCTGCTCATGTATCACCCGTATCGTGACAAGCCCTGTCGCCTCGTTCCCAGGCGGCCTAACGTCAGTCCCAGAGTGTAGGCGCGTGCCTTGACTGCTTCCGGCGTCCGCCCAAGTTGTTTGGCGAGAGCTTCGAGTGAGCGACCTGCAATCAGCTCACCACGAAGGATCGCGTCTTCATCACCGGTCCAGCTTCGTCGATTACCGCTCAAGGTATGTCTCCGAGAAGTTTGAAAAGTATGTCAAGCGAAGCGAATTGGACAAAGACGCAAGAACCGCAACTCGCGCATTATTGCAAGCCAATGGAACGCCAGCTCAAATTAGCCCTGGTCCGCATTGGCGCACTATGCAAATCCGTTTTTGTGAAGCCGCTCATACATCTCTCGCGCTTATCGTAACAATATGTATTGGTTAGTTTGGTGGACGATATGGACGAAGAGTTCTGTAGGGAGCCCATCCGGGTCGTGCGCGATCTTGCGGATAAAGCGGACCCGTTCATCAGGAGGCGCCTTCTGGAACTTGCCCGGCACTACGATCGAAGACTCTCGATTGGCAGAGGCGTCATTGAGTCAGATATAGGTATCGAAGGATACCGGCTCCATCCGACCACCCGGCTTTTTCTCCAGAGTGAGCCAAGGCCAGAACCCGCCCGGCGCCTTCGTCTGGCTGACAGAAAATAGTTTTTGACCTCAGCCCTTGCTGGGCGGATCGTCATCATGGAAATGAGAGTTGCGTGCTTCAGAGTTCCGGAAGAAAAGGAATATGGACACCACGCCGATGAGCGCCGCAATGGTATATTGGCGGATCTCGTCCGGTGTGAAGCCGCCGTAGATATGCAATGTATGACGCAACAGCATGGCGCTGACGAGGGCCGCGAACAGAAAGCCGATGCAATGCCGAGCCCGCAAACTTAGATGATCCATTTCGGCCGCCGCTAGGTAGATACTGAGATGTTGGGTCAGCAGATTTCAAAAATAAACTTGAGATCCGGAACGCTGAAAATTTGCTGGTTCCCCGTCGGATGGGATAACTTATCATGCAATCTTCGTCATCTTATGCCTAAAGTTTGACCTCGGAAGGCAGATGCGAAGTTTGCATTGCAGAACGTTGCTGACCTATCATCTAAGGTGTTTTTGATCGCTGTCCATTGTCTCTTTGAGGGCACGTTCGGATGGAATCATCATCAGAAGCTGCAGAAAATTGCCCGCGGTGCGGTGCTGAGGTGCAGATCGTTTCTTTGAGATTTACCTGGCGGGGGGTTGAGACCATAGCATCTTGTCCGGAGTGCACGACCATTGCCTCAGCTGACGTTGAACTCAATGTGGCGCCTCGGATGGGGCTTTCGATCCCGCAAAGCGTTGAAAAGCGATCGGAAACGCGCGTTGGGCTCTGATTTAATTCGTTGGGCATCACTGAATGCAATTTACTGCGCCCAGCCGACGGCACCGTCGTCGATAGCTCGGCCGTCGTGCAGCGGCTTAAGGACTGCTCCGGACCGTAGAGCCGGGTGGCGTCTGCCTTCTGAATCTTGACGATCCTGCCGCAGCATCGGCAACCTAGCCTTAGAAGGTGCCGGGGAATTTAGTTAGCCGCAGCAGACGTCCGGAGGCGCCGGCCCCCGGGCTGGCCGCCTCTGCGCGGGTGTCCTCCAGTCGGGCTGCCGACAGAACGCTCGACACCAGCCCAGCTACGCGCTCGGTGCACTTAATGGATACGTTCGAAGCCGTCGAGTTCGCGACTCTGGAATGGGTGGATTGGTCCAACAACCGACGGCTGCTCGAGCCCATTGGCAACATCCCGCCTGCCGAAACCGAGCAACGCTATTACGCCATGCTGCTGAGCAACGGCCATGGCGGCATAACGTAAGCCAATGGCCTACGGCAAACCTGGGCGGTTCACGGGTGACGCATGTCAGAGAATAGCTCTCGCCGAGGGGGCAGCCCCGGCAAGGGCTTTGGGAGGTAGACCAGGGCCGCTCCGCCGGCGAGGGCCGGCAGACCTTAATCTTTGACGAAGTTCCGCATTCCACTCCGGAGCGAAGCGCTGCATAGTTTTCCCATTGCTTGCCTACTTTTCCAATGAGGTTTTTTGCGATGTCGAACAGTGTCGAAGATCTGCAGATGCCACGCTTGATCAGGGCACTTCAAAGCTGGCCGACAAGGGCACACGGCGCACGGTGCTCTTGTACGTCGAGGAGCAGGTTCAGAAGCAGTCAGCCGAGGCAACGGTCGAGCGCTCGACCAAGTCGTCCCCTGGCGCTGGCGATAGCACAACCTTAGATTCGTAGTCATAGGCCGCAAGGCATGCGAAGCTAAACCATATTGCGTCTCGGAGGGAAAAACCCGGTGCGCCTAGCATTGCCTTTTCTGGGAATTGGTCTCTGCGCATCGCTGGCGGCGTGGATGTCGGTGATGTTGTTCTATTGAAGTCGGGTTGCACGTATTCATCGATGTGGGCGCGCCCCTTAATCTAGCCGGGAGGGTCGTTTCCTTTTAGTTCTTGCAATTTTGGCATGTGTCCACGCGCTTCACGATCACGCGGGGCGGGGCGTTCGGACGGGTCGCGGCCGAGCTTGGACTGCAGCTCGATGAGATCCGTGAAGACATCAGCCTGGCGGCGCAGCTCGTCGGCGATCATCGGCGGCTGGCTGGCGATTGTGGAGACCACTGTGACCCGCACACCACGGCGTTGCACGGCCTCGACCAGGGAGCGGAAATCGCCGTCACCGGAGAACAGCACCATCTGATCGATGTGCTCAGCGAGCTCCATTGCGTCCACGGCGAGCTCGATGTCCATGTTGCCCTTGACCTTGCGGCGGCCGGAGGCGTCGATGAATTCCTTGGTCGCCTTGGTGACGACCGTGTAGCCGTTGTAGTCGAGCCAGTCGATCAGCGGGCGGATCGAGGAGTATTCCTGATCCTCGATCGTCGCGGTGTAGTAGAACGCCCTCAGCAGCGTCCCGCGGCCCTGAAACTCCTTCAGCAGGCGCTTGTAGTCGATGTCAAAGCCCAGAGTTTTCGCCGTCGCATAGAAGTTAGCTCCATCGATGAAGAGCGCGACCTTATCCGTAGGTGAATGGGACATCTGTAGGCTTTCGGTGAGGCAAGTCGGGGTTAATTCGCGACGCAAATTTCGGTCGCATTCTGTATGGATAGCTACCGGAGATCGTCGAGTAGCTTCAAACGCTTTAAGCTTCAACTAATATCAGAGCGTTGCATGGCGTGGAACTCTACGATTGCCCTAAAGTTCTCTCTGTCAAATTTGTAATGTATCCTGTCCATTTCCAAGTGCGCATTTGAAGTTTCCATAAATGATCGCTGGCGATTTTGCTCTCTTTGATTTGTCGATACATAGACGCGGTCGTGCCTGGCGATGGTCCGTCATTGACCACTCAGGCAACCCTTTGTTGACTGGTAGCGAGCGCAGCAGGACTGCAGCTCGTTACAGGGCCACTAGAGCAATCTTCCAAATGTTATTGACGGCTCCGCATCGAACTCAGAGTTATCCAGCAGCCTGGTCGCTCGCCTCGAAGATTGAGTCGCCACGCACCTCCCCAGACGCAGGGAGAAGGCGCGGCTTGAAATCGAGGGGCTAATAGGCGCCGCGCCGGTCTAACGAGCTGGGTGACGGCAGAAGATTGCCTATCACAGCAAGATTAGACCCGCGCGGTAAGAGCAGCGGAAACGGCGCATCTATCACTGCACTTTTCGCCCGAGGTCTCTCAGGAGCGAGTGGAGAAAATCACTCGCATGGTCGTAACGCGCGCCGCCGCTCGCGATTTCACGGGCCCGCGGCTCCACTACACTACCGACGGTTTCTGGACCGAGGAGATCCGCTTTTTCGGACCATTGCTCCAGGAGGCGATCAGGAATGTATTCTGCAGACCCGAACGACCTCAAAAGGCATTCCTCGGCTTCGGCTTTGTGATCGTGATGAGCCTTCGTCGCATAGAAAGCGAATAGTCCACGAAAAGCATCACGGGAAACGGCTGGTTTTGCCATTGCAATGTCCCCGCATAATTGAATTCTCAACGAAGAGGAGCGGCCTCAGAAGTTCATTGGTTGATCTAAACAACACGTATTGAAACGCCTGCCGCAGCGTTGCCGTTGCTTCAGGACCCGGGTGTAAATAGATGCGAGATGAACGTGCGATCCCCGGTCACAGGAGCATGCCAAGTTGACTCGCTTCTGCCAACAAAAATCTGACGGCTGCCGGGAAAATCTGGCAATCCAAACCTATGTCAGTTTAATTGACATATGGACCGAGCCGTTCGGCAAGTGAAGTATCATGATGATCTATCAGGATACGTGCTCGACGAGCTCGGCTATGCCTTGAGTTTGGATGTGAGATTGCGCGACGGAAGTAGAAGCAAAGGGAAGGGCCGCTGCGAAGAAGAAGCCCCGTGGAAGTTTGGTGCGATGGTCGGCGCCTCGCCCCTTTGCAGCCGCAGCTGGACTGGACCTTGTACTCACAACCCCAATCAGTCCGCGGCACGGAGTCGGAGCCTTGTCATGCTATATTGCATTCGATGTCGCGCTCAATCCATCACATCGCCAACTAGGGAAGCGCAAGGTCGGCGACTGTACAAATCCGGGTCACTGGGTCAGGCGGAGCGCAAGAGGGAAGGGCGCGTGAGCTCTCGGCTCCTTTAGATCGGAACTTCGAAATGGTCGACGCTACCTTTGGCAGCTCCACCAGCGTTTTTGCGCTCACTCCTTGTAGACCACCGTAACCTTGCCGTCTTTTGCTTCGACCGGCTTGGCGATCACCACCAGCCTCGAAGGCTCCCGCCTGTGCTCCATCATGCGTAGTTTTATCGGCGTGCGGAAATTCACGGCTGGGGTGATCTGTGGGGCCTGCACCGCTGCCAGGACAGCTGGATCGGGATCGGGCGCAAGACTCGCCGCAAAGCCGTCGACCCCGGCGCTGCCGAAGTCCGGCAACGGAAACAGCTCACCCTCCTTGACGTTCCCGTTCGGGCTGTCGCAAAGCGCGGTCGGGCGTTCCAAAATCCACTCGGAGCTCGACCCACGCGCCGGCACGCCAGCTCGACCGTCGACGCCGGCCAGCGGGTCATTGGAGGGCGGCGCGCGGACCTCCAGTGAAGTGCCGACGTCGTCTACACTCAGAAAGAACTGGACATTGTGCCGATCGCCCGGATTTGGCTGGTCCGGCGGAAGCAGCGTCACGCAGCAAAAGACCTTTGTGCCCGGCTCGATCGCAAGGGGAAGAACCACGGGTATTTGGATCGTGCGCCCCCGCAACCACCATTGCCACCAAGCAAAATACTGCGGCAGCGACTCGCCGGTATCCCCGACGACCTGGGTGGTGCCCATCTGGGGCATCGATTTCATCCAACGCCTGAGCCCGTCGATCCCGATCCAGGTGGAACAGACCCAAGGTCCTTCCCCAATGCCAGGCCTGACCTCGGGAACGGTCCAGCTTCCGATCACCTGGACGAAGCGATTTCCGTGATTGGCGAAAGTCGCCGCACCCGACCAGTTCCGGCTGGAGCCCAGGCGGCCGCGGGAAATTGGGCTGGCATTGCCCGCATCGTCGTCGCGATCTCCGTTGGTCGCGCCGTACGCCAGGCCGACTGCCATGTCGGTGCGAAACAGGACGCGCCCCTTTGGGAAAGGCGACACGAACTTGAGGTTTCTTGGGATCATCTCCAGCCAGAGTTGCAAAGCTGCGGGATCGATGGGCCTTGGAGGCAACCCCAGCTGGACAAAGTCACCGACAGCGAGCGCCTGATCCAGCGGGTCGAAATGCAACGGCAAGATGCCCGGTGGGCGGGCAATAATGCGTTCCTTCAGCTCGGCCTCGAGCGAGTCGATCAAAGGATCCTTTGCGAACTTCGCCGCCGGCCCGCTGCTGCCGGACGGCGGTTTGGCTGCACTCACGGCCATTCTCCCTGCGCGGCCATGCTGATGTCCTGAAATCGCCGGCTTGTCGGATTGTTTGTGTTAGGCGGAATGCTCTGCGGCACGGTGAGAGGCAGCGCAGTCGATGTCAGGATATCCAGGATGCTTTGCGCGAGGTTTGCGCCGGCCTTGGAATCGCTTTCGAAATGCAGCCCGGCGATTTCGCGGTTGCGCGCGATCCGGTCGGCCAATTCGTCGATAACGGTTTCAAGCGCCGACTGTACAGATGCTGGTAGTGCCTGCTTGACGCAAAGCGCCATGAGATGGGCCTGGGTGGAATGGCCGCTCGGGTAGGCGGGATGGCCCGGAACCGGGATCGGCGGCATCAGGCCCGGTGCGAGTTGGGAGGGGCGGCGACGCTGGTAGAGCCCTTTGAAGTGCATCGATCCATAGGCGCCGATGAGGGAAGCGATGTGCAGCAGCTGGCAAGTATTGGGATGGGTTTTCGGCGAGATCCCCAAGGCGGCCGTGAAGTAACTCATGAACCCGTCTATCTGCGCTAGAATCTCTCCGAGCGCATCTGGACGCTCATCCTCCGCAAGGCGGATGAGGGCCTTCAATTCGCGCTCCGGGAAGTTCGCCGTCTGGAGCTCGACGGTGATGGTGAAGGTGTCGCCGACCGCGTAGTCGATGCTGCCCTTGCGGATGGTCAGATAGAGTTGGGTCGCCACCACGACGGCCTTCGATAATAGGGTGAACGACCCGAGCACATTGTTCAACGGATCCCTGAGCTCGAACGTCCCATCGCCGGCCGCGCTAGTGCATGTCAGGGTATAGTCGCCGACCTTGGTGTCCGATCGCGTCGGCGAGATCGGGTCCATGACGCAGCTCCCCTTACTCGCGGCAGCGGGCGCGAACTTGATGCTGGTGGCCAGTTTGCGGCCGGTCCGCAGCTTCTCCGGCTCGTCAAGCCACAGCAGGCGCTCGACCGTGAGATCGAAGCCATCGTTCAGGACGAAGTTGGCGGTGCCTTTCTGGAGCTGGAATTTGAGCTGGGTGTTGAATTGCGCCGTCCCGCCACCCGCTATGTTCGCGGTTTGCAGCGCCAAGCCCGCAGGATCGCTCAGCACGAACGTATTTGGAGCAACCGTGCAACGGACTTTGTAGGTGCCGTTCTGGACATCGGCGAGCATTGGGGTGTTGGCGTCGAGGTTGCACTTGCCGTTGCCGCCATCTCCAGAGATCGGCTGCACAGTCACGCTCATCGCCGTGACTTTGATCTTGAAGACGTCGCCTTTCTTGAAGTCCGACGCGCCCTGGGTGACGACGAACTTCAGCTCATCGGCGAATGATATGCTGGTGCCCGGTCCGGTCGCAAAGTTCATGTCCACCACGACCCGCCCGCTCGGCGCGACCAGCCGCATAACCCCGAGGTTTCCCCCCGCCGGCGCGAGCACGCACCGTAACGTATAGACACCGACACAGGCGTCCGACAGTGCCGGCGTCGTGGCGTCCAGCGCGCAGGTCCCGACGGTTCCGGGCACCGTGCTCACAGTCACGACGCGCACGGGAGGTCGCGCATAGGGCAGTGTTGCCACCTGTGCAAAATCCACCAGCATCCGCCAAGCCGACCACTCTCCGGCCCAGAATCTGTCGTTCCAAGGCAGCATGGGGGGGAAGAGGCGCTGCTCGGCGACCTTGCCCTCAGTCAGGAATGGTAGGTCGACACGATCGGGCAGAAGACCGAAGCCGCCGGCGCCAGCGCGCCCAAGGGTGCCGGAATTGCCCTCGTTGCCCTCGTTGCCCTCGTTCCCTTCGTTACTCGGTGCCACGATCGTCTCCCCTTTTTTGTGAAAAAAACGCGTCCAGGTATCTCAGTCCGGCAGCCCGGCCTCTCGCAGCCGAGCGACGAAGCCGTCGAGCAAGGCGCCACGCAAGGGCGTCCGACGCGCCCAAGATTGGATCCCGAACTTGGGGTCGGCTGCAATCAACGCCTTTGCGTACTCAGCGGCGCGCTCCCCCTGACCAAGAGCGCCTAAGGCCGCAATCAGCACCCGCAGGTTTGAGGAAAAGCGGACGTTGCTTCGCGTTGCGCGCTCGCCCCACTTGACCGCCTGCTCATGATTGCCGTTTACGTAATGTGCCTGCGCGAGCATGCTTTCGTGCCGAAAGGCGAACGGGTCGCGCGGAGACAACCGCAGCGCGTGCTCCGCCCTCAACACCGCCACTGGCCCGTCGCCCATGTAGCCGCTCGTGGCGCTCGCGAAGGACCAGCCAAGTGATAGGTTTGGCCCGGAAGCGAGCGCGCGGTCTAACAGGGCTGAAGCTGCTGTGAAATCGTGGTCGACGAAGGATTTCAAATGACCGCGGATCGCCAGTGCGAGCGCGGCGCCCTCGTCACGCTCCAGCGCCGCCTCCGAGCAACGCACCGCGGCTTCGTTGTCCGTATCAACATCTGACGACCAGCCCTGCCCAACGCGCAGAAGATGCCAGTAAGCCGCATACGCCCAAGCGGGCGCGTAGCTGGGATCCTCGGCTACCGCCTTCTGGAGCAGGCCGCGCGCCCGGTTAAAATTCTTCTCCTCCAGTCGGAGCATTAGGTCGTTGCCGCGCAGGAGCAAGTCATACGCGGTCAGGCTGTCCGCCGGCTTGCGGCGCGCCCGCTTGAGCTCCCATTCTCGGATGTGTGGTGCGATGTTAGCGACCGCTTGGGCCGAAATGCGATCCTGGATCTCGAAGAGATCGGCAAGTTCGCCGTCATAACGGTCAGAGCTGGTGACCGTGCCGGTTTCTGTCTCACTCAACTCGGTCAGGATCCGTAGCCGCTTGCCCAAGCGCCGCACGCTTCCAGACAGCACATACCGCACCCCGAGTTCGCGTCCGACCAAACGTACGTCAGGCCGCGGGCCTGAATAGCTGAGTGTCGATCCCTGCGATACCACCAACAGCTCGTCGAGGCCCGAAAGTACGTGTATGATTCCCTCAATTAGTCCGCCTGCGAAATATGCATTGTCGCTGTCCCCCTGATCAAAGGCGAACGGCAGAACTGCAATCGATGGCCGCTCCCCACCGCGCCAAGAAGTGGCAGTCCGTGCGGGAGGCATGCCGGGCCGGTGCATCACAAACGCTTGGATCGGCCTGCTGAGGTTCTTCGGATAGAAGTCGCCGACGCTGATGATCACCGCCGGGACCTGGCCAGCGATCGCTTCAGCAACGATGCCCGAGACGACGATGCCGCCCGGTTCGGCGTACGTCTGGAGCCGAGCCGCGACATTCACGCCATCGCCGAAAACATCGTGTTCCTCGATAATGACGTCCGCTAGGTTAAGCCCTATCCGGAAGAGGATCGCATCACTGGCAGGTAGGCCGCGGTTAGCCGCTGCTGTACCCTCGTGTATTGCAAGAGCGCAGTGCGCTGCGCTGACAGCGCTCATAAACGTTGCGATGAAGCCGTCCCCTGTGTGCTTGACCAGCGTTCCATCGTGCTGGGCGAGGCTCGCCTGCACGACTCCCCTGTTGATCTGCATCAAGCGCCCGTGGGTTTCTTCCTCGGCGCGTTCCATGAGACCCGTGTAGCCCACAACATCCGCTACAAGCACAGCCAGCAGCCCACGACGAGAACTCGGCCACCGTACCTCTGGTGCGTCCGCTGGTGCTTCTAACGGGCCGACATTCGACATGATCTGCCCCTTCGGCAGTTCCGTTGATGATAGCCCGACTATTGCACTGCGTCCATGGCCAGCGCATTCGCGGTCTCTTAACGCTGGCAGTCTTGTCGGGTGCAGCCGCTGGCCCTAGTATCTAATGCATTCTGAAGCCTCAAGCTGGCGTACGGCGCGAACAATCCCTCCAACGAAGCCAAAAATCAGGTCGCGGATGCATCTGCTCAAGTTGATCCGATAGGCTCAAAAAATTCGCCGGAATCCCCGCCCCGGCAATGCTGAGTGCGATATGCATATTCAGCCTCTGGAAATCGCGAGCGAATCCCGGTGGCGGCGCCGAAGGCGGCGAGACAAATCCCGTGCGCACGAGGCCAGGCGTCCGTCCATGCACCGGACAGTGGCAGTGATAAGCCGCAGCCTTGTAGAGCCGGGAATAGAGTACGATCGCATCGAGATCGCGGGGCGTCAAAGTCCTGTAGAACCCGTAGGGCATCTGCACCCGAACGGCACGCCGTTCGGTCGCACACCGCCACTCAACAGTCTCTTATGTGCTCTTCGCTCCAGTCTCCAATGCCTGTGTCACGATCGGGCGTGATGTCGACGCGTAAACAATGTAAGCCCATCGTCCCAGACAATGGATCCGCCAACACTTTCTGATCGTTTATCACTATCATCGCTCGCCGTGCTGCTGGCGTAACGTTGAAGCTGGTGTGCTCTGGATGAACCAAGGCGAGTCGTATCGGTTCGATACCGTCTCGTCAGAGTCTTGCGCGGGCCTGCCGCATGCTTGATTTACATCAGGCGATGAAACTCAACTCACTGTAGTATTGAAGGTTCTCGTCTTGAGGCTACTTAGAACACTGCCCGTTTAAACCAATGGAAATGGCTATCCAAGGCGACAGCTAGGTTACCTAACGAGACGATGATGCCGACAATCGTGACCACAGTTGGCAGATTGCTAATTTCGTAAGTTTTGTCCCTGCTTCCAGCTGTGGTTTTGACGCGCAACAAGGTGGATTCGGGCATTCTGAGATCCTCTCCTGATGGTTGAATTAGTCGCTGGCACATCAGGGATACTCGGGCGCGCGGTCTGGTTCAATATAGCGGCACTACCCTTGAAGTAGAATAAAGTTCAAGTTCTTGTGAAGGTTGCTTCGTCACGCGCAGGCGTTCTGAGTGTCCTTTACACCCTCAGCTCTCAACCATGGGGTCTACGCCGAGGCTATCCCATGCGACAGCTAAAGAACTTCTCAGCCTTCAAGGATCGAATGCTGGAGCGCCTTGCGGTACAGCAGGTTCGGGCGAAAGAAAAAGTCAGTCTATGACCGGGGGCCGTGCCGTCTGGTTGACTTCCGCTCCTGGCCGATTTATTGCAAAAGTCGGCTGTTGGCGATGGATCGTTCGGCCATTTCGCTAAGGACGACCGGCTTTGATACGCCGGCCCTGACGCTCTCTACGCAACTCGAACGCTACGCAATGCACAGAGCCCTAGCGGGTGGTGGACGAGCGCCCAGCGACGCGAGCCTCCGCAGGTTCTGGGCGATGGCAGCAAGAACAAACTCGTCCTGTGCGCCTTTTGGTCCCCGCAGTCGGAGCCGACCGAGCTTTAGGATGCGCTTCAAGTGTGCGAACCGCATCTCGATCTTCTTGCGCTCACGCCGTGATTTCTCAAAGTCTTCGGTATCGGCAATCGAGCGGGCAACGTCTCGGGCGTATTCATGGATGTCGCGCGGGATCTTGCGCGATGGTTCTTTTGGACAGCACTGCGATTTAAGCGAGCATACATCGCAGTCGAGCTTGCTTGCTCGATACAGCAGCGTCTTGCCTTCATGCACGGTACCGCTTGTCCCAAGCCGCTTACCACCCGGGCAGTGATAGACGTCGCCGGCCGGGTCATATCGAAAGTCGCTCCGCGAGAAGGTGCCGTCATCCCGCTTCGATTTATCGAACACAGGGATATGCGGCGCGATGCCCTTCTCCTCGACCAGCCAGTTCAGCATCGGAGCCGCTCCGTAAGCGGTATCCCCGACAAGTCGCTCTGGCTTGAGGCCGAAGCGTTGCTCGGTCCGTTCGATCATGGTCTTTGCTGCACCGACCTCGGCCTGGCGAATGGCGCGGGAGGCCTCGACATCAACAATGACGCCGAACTTCACATCGATGAGATAGTTGTCGGAGTACGCGAAGAATGCCGGCCCCTTGTGAGCGCCGGTCCACTGCGCTGCTGGATCGGATGGCGAAATAAACTTCAGGACGACATCGCTGGCGGCGCCCCACGCCGGATCGTCGAGGGTTGCCAAATACTCCTTCACCGCGCGGCTAGACCTGGCTGGATCGCGATCTCTCCGCCAGTCCTGACCTGCGATCGAGCGCTGCTTGTTCGCGTCGGCCGCAATCAGGCTCGCATCGACTGCAAATCCTTCGCCACCAACCAAATCCGCGGCAATGCATGTCTCGACAATCCGTTCGAACACCCGGCGGAGAACATCGCCATCGCGGAAGCGCTCGTTGCGGGCGCGCGAGAACGCCGAATGATCCGGGACAGCATCCTCGATACCGAGCTTGCAGAACGAGCGATAGGCGAGGTTCACCTGCACTTCGCGGCAGATCAGCCGTTCCGAGCGAATCGCAAAGACATACCCCACGACCAGCATCCGGATCATCAGTTCCGGATCGATCGACGGGCGCCCCATCGACGAATAGTGAGATGCTAGTTCGCCGCGAAGCCAGGACAGATCGAGAGCAGCATCGATCTTCCGCACCAGATGATCTTCCGGAACCGCGTCGCCAAGACGAACTCGTAGAACAGTTGACCTTGGTCACTCTTCCGACGGCCCATCATGGACCGACCTCCCGCGATTCGCGTCAACACAGCGGAATCGGCACCTTGCTGACGAACTTCTGAAGTCGGTTCACTTCGGCCTCGCTACAATTGGTCCGCCGGAGGGCTTGGCGGCGCAGGCCGTACTGCTCTGCGCGCTTCGCGGCAAGCTTGCGATAGGCGGCGGCCTGGCTCAGCACTGCGCCTTGAACGTCGGATCACTCTCGTCGGCGGCCAGCCGCTCAAGTCTGACCGCTCGCTCAAGATACTCGGTGAGCAATTTCATGGCCAAGCTGGTCGGAAAAACGTGTTAGCCCACTCGCAGATTTTCAGCTGACGCCTTGCCGCGATTGTCGCGTTCCTCGTAGCTGACCTTCGCGCCTTCGTTAAGGGTACTGAGACCGGCTTTCTCGACGGCCGAGATATGAACGAAGATGTCTTTGCCGCCATTGTCGGGTTGAATGAAACCGTAACCCTTGGTCGGGTTGAACCACTTCACAGTACCTGTCGCCACCGAACGCTCCCCTGAACACAAAACGCCATGAAATCTAGTTCGTCGGCTTAGGGCAATGCAAGAGCAGCCCCGCTCGGGGAGGCACTGGACAAAGAAATTGGCCACTCACAAATGCGCGGATTATGCCTCCTAAAACAAAAAGGGCCTCAGCTCTCCGGGGTCAATGAGGAAAAGCTGAGGCCAATTTGCCACTTTGGCATTCGATGGAACGCTCTAATTCATCCGATCCCGTAGCTAGCTCATGATGGCGCGGATCATCGGCGTATTGCCGGGACACTCGGCGGGTTTCTAAGGTGTGCTCGTTCAGCGAGGGTGTGCTGCATTGATCACGGACTGCTCGCCCAACTTCTCCGGACAGGCCTATGTCGAACTCCGATCGAGCGGCTAGGATCGAACGCGCCAAAGCGCTTGGACGCGCAGCCTACCGGCTCGCGCGCGACGGCGAGATTGTGGGCAACGTGGAGCTTGATGGCGAGGACAAGCGATTGACGGAGTATCGACGCGGCCTTCTGCTCATCGATCTGTGGCGGCCTTGGCGATCGGACGCTTTCGAAACCGAGTTCTCGGAGCTTCGCGTGAGCTACGCCGACAAGAAGGTGCTCGAGCTTCGGTGGGACCGCGCAGGCTTGTTCAAGGTGGTGCTGTTTGAGCCGGGCGAATGGGAGGATCTCCTACTCGCCCGGTTGTAGGCCGGCGCGCGGCAAAGCTGTAGCCGGTTCTCTCCCGCGTCTTGCAGCAGATCCAAAACACTTTGGTGAAACTGAACCCGACGGAGTGTGCATGTGGGGAGCGCTAACTCAGGGCCCGAGCTTGATTAACTGTGTTTTCTTGCACTGATCGATGCTTCGGAACGAAGCAGATTCATTGCCGATTACCGAACCATGGATGAGCTTCACCAGTTCTCGACGGCAATGCTCGCGGTGGTGTTCGCAGCGGTAATGCTGGTCGCCGGCCAGCTCTACATCGAGCGAGCCTCCTCGCGCGAGCACACGGAGGTGCTCAAGGTGAAGGCGTTCTCTACGACGGGGCAGCCATTTGCAGCGCGCCTTGAAGAGTTAACTGCCGATCGATCGGAGATGCTGCACGCGCCGCCGTTCTAGAATTAACTCGCTGAAGCAAGCGACCTCAGCTCTGGAAGGGTGACGAGCTGAGGCCGCTCGCGCTTGGGTGCGGAGGCGAACCCGACCGAAGCCCGGGAATGCTAGCAGCGTCCATCTTTTGCCGTATGTCCATTTGTGCACTGGCGCGGCTTTATCCCCGGCCGTGCTTTACAGGTCGTGAATGGCGGTTCGAACCATCGACGCCAAGTCCAAAACGAAGAGAGCGGCTCCGAGCACAACAAGGATGCTTACGGGCCCCCAGATCATCCAACAGCCGACAAGCGCCAGGCTCAACCCAACAATACAAATCACCGCCGGAACGGTTGGCAACAGAGTTGGAGTGTCTCGCATCGGCATTGCGACTATCCCATCACAGGGAGGAGAGTCAGCCGGATTGGGAGGCCTTGGACAGGTTAGACCAAACGCCTCCGTCAGCTCAACAGCGAGCCCGGGCGGAGGTTTAACCAAGCGGCGAACTTTCAGGTTATCATCACCCGCAAATCTGTCAGGGTTGACGCTTTCTCATGAGGAGCGATCAATGCCGAGCAGCAGCGTCGAAGACCTTCAAATGCTACGGCTGATCAAGGCATTTCAAAAGATCAAAAGGGAAGAGGCCCGTCGCGCAATCATCATGTTGGTGGAAGAGCAAGGGGAAAAGGAAGCTGTGAAGTCGCCGAAAGATATCGGGACGCCGTAGCTGCAGCCGATCCTTGTCAGGATGTCGTGAGTTTTAGAGCTGTTTGACTTCAGCGATTGCACCTGAACCGGAAACATGGCGTCGACATTATCGACGAGTGCTGCGCGTGCAGGCCTGAGCATGATCCCAGATCTGAGCGCCGCAATTACATTCGAAGAGGCGATCGGGCTCGTGTGACCGCGCGTCGACCTTTACTAGTCGTGGCCTCCCTTCGCATCGAGGGGACTTGAACTCTCGAGGTCGCCTAGCCTTCGGAGACAGTCGTTCGAACATAAAAAACATCGTCCGCTCCGTTGCGAGACGAAATGGCTCCGAGATCACCACCTTTGGCTATCCCTCGCGAGCGCGAATTGGGGCGGGTCTTACGACCTTTGGCTTTCTGCAACAGGCGCTGCGACGAGCGGCGGATGGCGATATCGCTGAATAATCTATTCGTGATAGCTGACGTTCCAGACCGCTATCGCATTCTTTAGGTGCAGCTGCCGCTTAAAGAAGAGACGTGCTCTGGCAGAAAAATTGCGAGTGGGCCTTATGTCCAAATTCCTTTTTAAAGCTCGTCGACAGTCGCATTGTCTCCGATCACGGCGTACACGACCTACCAGGCGAGACAGACGTGGAGATCGAAGCGATCAAGCTGGCGCGCTCGCTACGCGAGGGACGCCCCGAGTTGGTCGGCCGCAATTGCTCGGTTTCCGTCGCGGATGAGAGATGTGCAACATCCCAATTGACGCGATCTAGTGAGATATCCAGGAGGATCGCAAACTACCTACCTTACGTGCATCATCTCGACGATCGCTAGCAGCATGAAAAGGTGGCAGGAAGACGAAGAACCAGACTCCCTCCGCCGGCGAGCGCTTCCAATTGCGTCGCACGTTCAATGTTCTCGGTCAGCAACTTCAGTGAAGCGCCTCAGTGTCCCTGCCGCTTCGATCTATGGCAACAGCAGTCGTTGCCAGAACACCGGGCCAGCGGAGAGACGGCCCCGGCTTGGAGGGTCCTGGGATAGGTAAGGCCGGGGCCGCTCCGCCAGCTTCGGCGAGCTAGCGAAACGATAGAGTGAGCACACGGTTCCTGCCGAGCAGGTCCGAAGTGCTGGCACGATTTTAGCTGCTGGTGTTTAGTGTGTTTTTGACGAGGGCAACCACGATGCCTCTTTCCCTGCGGATGATCGGCCTCGATGACTATACCGTCCACGAGGGCCGGCAGCTAGTCGGGCGCATCCGCTACACGAGCGAGCGCGGACTCGGGCCCTGGCTGTGGACCTGCATTGTGACGCTTCCCGGACCACCCTTTGGCGAAGCCGGCTCGCTCGAGGAAGCCAAAGGCCGCTTCAAGGTCGCATGGGAGCAGTTCAAAGCAAGGCATACGGCAGAACAGTTGACGAAGGCCTTCGCGGAGATGGACCAAGCCAACCGGCCAAGTCTGCGCTCAGTGCGCTAGAGCGCGATTCGCCTGCCACGATAATGGACGACAGGGTTCACGCTGGCGGACAGGCGACGACAATGTGGAACCTGGGATGCTTGGGCCTCCAGCATGGTGTAACTTCTGACCCAAATCCCTAGCGAGTCGGGGCTGCCGTGGGTATTGTCTTCCGCTCGCTAGCGGCGTGCGTTGTTTGTGTTCTTCTCCTGCTGGCATTCCGCCAATAGGACCGACTTCGGACGCAAGAGTTGCCTTGAATCCTCAGCCCAGCGCCGAAATTAAGCGTTTCGGCGGGTCGTTTTGACTGTGCGCAACTGAGCGCGTTCTATCCATCGCGATTGGAGACGAACGTGATCAGTTGGCTGATAGTCATCATCATCGCGGTCAGTGTTGCAATCCTGATCGCGCACGCGATTGACGCCATACGTTCCTGAGGCCGAGCGTCGGGTCGCTGCACATCCTTGGAATGGCGCCCGTCGGTTCCTAAAGACTGGGGCATCGGACCACGGAAGGGCAGAGAGGCGCGAGCCACGGCGCGTCGTGGCTGTGGAACTTCGATCAGTGCAGCGTCGGTCCTGGTGCGCTTGGAAGTCGCAGCCGAGCATGGCAGGGGTCGATTGCGGATTGATGGGGCGGCGGAAGCGCGGCGACGTTATCCTTCGCCGCGGCCAATTCTGGTGGCCAAGCGGTGCTCTTGGCGGCGGTGCTCGCGGGGATGGTGCTGCCCGTCCCCTGCGACTTCATGCCCGGAATCGAAGCCGAAATGACCTCACCGTAAATCGCGTCCAGAAGCATGTTCAACATGATCGCCGTCCCGTTATTGAAAAGCAGCCACGCTAAGCACGGATTGTTTCAGGAATACTTCGCGGCCCTGCGGAATGGCTTCATCTGCCAAGAAGCATCATTATTTGACCCGCGACCGGCTCAACGACGGTCAGTCGCTTGAGGATTTGAGATGCACCACAGGCTTCTAGCCGTGCACCTGAATGTGCAGAACGGACTTCCCGATCGCTCAAGTCGAGGACCTTGCGGCGAAAGAGGACGAGCTTGAGGGCCTATCGGGAAGGGTGGCCGTCGACTAACGCTCCAAACGCTCAGGCGCCGGGTGAGCCTTCTGTATCAAGCCCAAGCCGGCCAGGGATGCCTCACCCCCATTTCGCTCGGCGTACCCATTCGGCCAGCCAATGTTCTCAGGTCGCTCTGCGGGCCTACAGCTGACCTACCAGAGAAGTCGCGTAGAGCCGGCAAACTACTACTGAGGGGGATCAAAACGCCTCTTCGAAAAACGACTTCTACCTGACCTGGGATCGCCCCGGCTCAGATTTAGTGGCCAATTTGTAGCAGATCAGCTCGACGAGGATACGACCTAGCTGCTGGCGGATCCAGCATTTTCGCGTTCCGAACCAAAAGCGAGGAGTTGCAGCCCTTTGGATTATGTGGGCACCGGTTTGCACATCCAATGGTATCTGTTCGCGAGCTTCGACCGCCCTGCCGTCCGGCCGGGTGCTGAGCGCATTTGCTCAAAATGTCGGGCTGCGGCGTGGCGCGAACTTGATGCTGTCTCGACTAGGCTATGCTGCGGCGTCGCCGCCATCTTCGACCACACCTCGCCAATGAAATATCCAGCAGGTCGCCGTGGAAGAGATCGGACATCGAGTTTACGAAAATCTGCCGTGGGCTTTCCCCAAGTCTTCGGAAGGCCAAGCGCCTAGCGATCGAGGTAAAGTCTGCCCGTCCAGACCGTCCTCTTCCCGCTTTGCGGGTCACCCCGCGGTACTTGTCGACGTCAATTGCCTCAAGGCGAGCCGCCATCCGCATTGCTTAGCAATTGGTGCAGCCGGGCGAGAGCACGGT
>NZ_JBVVPC010000069.1:0-23437 GCF_055807355.1 Bradyrhizobium sp. Ken01 | reverse complement strand
GCAGGTTCCCGGCGAGAGGATGCCGCAAAAAGGGATTGACTAACCAAGGCCCGTTACAGAAGCCCGGATGGAGCGCAAGCGAAATCCGGGACGGTTCCTCCCGTTGCAAGCCCCCAGATGCGCTCCGCTCCATCCGAGCTACGCACCCCGAAATAGAGAAAAGGCCCGATCGCCAATGGCGACCGGGCCTTTTGTTATCAGTGATCGCAGAAACCGCTCAGGCCGCCTCGGAGACCAGCGCTTCGCTCTCCACGAGCTCGGTGCCAATCAAATAATCCCGGCAGCCGCGCAAGGAGCGTAGCGCGCGATTGAAGTCGAGGCCGGTCGAGACCAGTCCATGCAGCGCGGTCGGATTGCGCGCGATGCCGCGCAGCACGGCCAGCACGTCGATCTGGCCGTTCGGCTTGATGGCGGCGCGGGCGAGTGCCGGCAGCGCGCGATGGGCAGGATCGCTGATGACGCGGACCGCGGCGAACGGCAAGCCGGCCTCGGCGGCATAGGCGGCCGCGATGTGGCTTTCCATGTCGACGGCGGCAGCTCCGGTCTCCGAATGCAGCGCCGCCTTGCAGGAGCGCCCGGTGACCACTTCCTCGGCACCGGCGAGGCTGCCGCGCACCACGCGGCGGCGCCCCGACGTCAGGCGGTCGATGAGATCATCTCCGAGCGAGAGGCCAGCGGCCCAGCGGGTATCGCCCGCGAGCACCTCGGTCGCGAGCACGACGTCGCCGGAGCGCAGCGTCGGGTCAAGCCCGCCGGCCACGCCGAACGAGATCACACCGCGAATCGTCTCGGGATCCAGCACCGTCAACAGTGCCCGCAACTGGGTCGGGCTGCTCGACGAGCAAATGACCGCCATTCCGGGCCCGGCCGCGATGCGGGCCTCCTGAACCAGTCCAGTCACGATCAATATCGGCCTCGGATCAACGGTTTGACCCGCGGTAAGATAGTCCCCCGTCCCCAAAGTCACATTCCGACCCCTACCACCCTGCTGTTGGTGTTCCGCAAGTTCCGATACCGTGCCAACGCCCACAGCGGGAAGAACTTCGGGTAACCATGGTACCGTAGATAGAATACACGGGGAAAGCCTGTGGCGGTGTACCGCTGTTCGTCCCACAGTCCTTTTTCGTTCTGTGTTGCAATCAGGTACTCCACCCCGCGGGCGACGGCCGGGTGATCAACCTCGCCTGCCGCCATCAGGGCAAGCAAGGCCCATGCCGTTTGCGAGGCGGTCGAGGGAGCAGCCTCCCAGCCCCGATAGTCCAGCCGGTAGCTGACGGCATCCTCGCCCCAGCCGCCGTCCTTGTTCTGGATCGAGGCCAGCCAGCCGGCGGCTTTCCGGATCATGGGGTCGTCATGGCGGACGCCGGCCATGTTGAGGGCGCACAGCACCGACCAGGTTCCATAGATGAAGTTCATGCCCCAGCGGCCATACCAGGACCCTTCCGGGTGCTGGGTCTTCCGCAGGTAGGCGACGCCATCGGCGACATGCTTGCTGGTCGTCGCGGTCTCGCCGAGCTGGGCCAGCATCGAGATGCAGCGCGCGGTGACGTCTTCGGTCGGTGGATCGAGCAGCGCGCCATGGTCCGAGAACGGGATGTTGTTTAGATAATATTCGAGATTGTTGACGTCGAAGGCAGCCCAGCCGCCGTCGTCGCTCTGCATGCCCTCGATCCATTCCCGGCCGCGATCGATCGCGGCGTCATAGCCGGCCGCGCCATGCTCCCGGCGCATGCGGTCCATCGACATCACGACAACCGCGGTGTCGTCGAGATCGGGATAATGGGCATTGTTGTACTGGAAGGCCCAGCCGCCCGGGCGCACGTCGGGCCGCTTCACCGCCCAGTCGCCCTTCACCTCGAGCTCCTGCTTCGGGATCAGCCAGTCGAGACCCTGCTTCGCCGCAGGCACCGCTCTGTCACCGCCGGCTTCGAGCAGTGCGTGCGCGGTCAGCGTCGTGTCCCACACCGGCGAGACGCAGGGCTGGCAATAGGCCTCGTCGTCCTTGATCACGAGCAGCTTGTCGATACCCCGGCGCGTGATCGCGCGCGGCGGATAACTCTCATCCTTGCCGAGCGCCTCGTACATCATGACGATGTTGGCCATCGGCGGGTAGATCGCGCCCATGCCGTCCTCGCCGTTCAACCGCTCCTCGGTGAAGGCGAGCGCGGCATCGATGGCGCGCTTGCGCAGACTCTTGGGAAACATCGGCTCGATCACGCGCAAAATGCCGTCGAGCGCACGGAACAGCACGAACCAGGCCATGCTCTGGTGCGGCGCCTTGGCGGTCATGCCGATCGAGCGCGGATCCTGCAGGAACAGCTCGTCGATGCCGACGCCCTTGGGATTCTTCGCCCGTGGCTTCAGCGCGGCGATGACCATCAGCGGCACCATGGTGGTGCGCGCCCAGTAGGAGATCTTGTTGATGTGGAACGGCGACCAGAACGGCAGCAGCACGATCTCGATCGGCAGCACCGGTACCGCGCGCCAGGTCACGACGCCAAACATCGCAAGCATGAAGCGCGTGAAGACGTTGCTGTGAATGGCGCCGCCGCGGGAATGGATCGCCTCGCGCGCACGCGCCATGTGCGGCGCGTCGATGGAATCACCGATCATCTTCAGCGCGAAATACGCCTTCACGCTGGCGCTCATGTCGAACTCGCCGTCGTGCACCAGCGGCCAGCCGCCATGGGCGCCCTGAACGCGGCGAAGATAATTGGCGATCTTGGCTTCGAGCACGGCATCGACCGGCTCGGCGAGATAGTGGCGCAGCAGGACGTATTCGGCCGGAATCGTGCAATCGGCCTCGAGCTCGAACACCCAATGGCCGTCGGGTTGCTGGAAGCCGAGGACGCCTTCGGTGGCCGACGCAATGCTCGATTCCAAGTTCCTGAATTCTTGGGCTTCGCGGCTGGTCGCGTTCACGGAATCCATCTCGCTCGATTGCTCCGATAGTCGATTGAATTTGGCCGAAATTGACCGGGACAAATGCCCGTCAGCGCCGCCTGTCACTATCCCTTGGCGGCCAGAACCAGATCGGCGGCGCGATCACCGGATCGGACCGATCCCTCGATGGTTGCAGGCAATCCCGTAGCAGTCCAATCGCCTGCGAGAAACAGGTTTTTCAGTGCAGTGACCGGCTCTGGACGCAGGGCATTCTGCGCCGGCGTCGCCGCAAATGTGGCACGGCGCTCGCGCACGATCTGCCAAGGGGGAAGCTCGCCGGACACACCGCCCGCCTTGCAGACGTCGTTCCAGATCGCCTGCGCGAGTTCCTCGCGCGGCATGTCGACCAGGCGGTCGCCGTTGCTGATGGTGACGGACAGCCGGTTCGGGAACGCGAACAGCCATTCAATGACGCCGCCGATCACGCCAAGGATCGGAGCCGATCCCGCCGGCGGCTCGACGCGGAAATGCGCATTCACGATGGCGCGGAATTCGGTCGGCGTCTTCAGGCCCGGCAGCAGGTTGGAGGCAGCACGCGGCGGCACCGCCATCACGACGACATCACCCTCGCCGATCTGGATCACATCCTCGCCGCCGAAATTCAGCGCGCCAACCTTGCCGTCCTGAGTCGCAAACGAGCGCAGCTCATGGCCGAGCTGAACGGTGTGGCCGCGCTCGCTCAAGAATTTGACGGCGGGTTCGATCAGCACCGCGCTGAGGCCGTCGCGCGCGATCAGCGGGCGGCAGGCCTGCCCGCCGGCGAGCAGCGTCTCGCGCACGATCGCGCCGGCAAGCCCCGCCGAGCCTTCGGGTGGATCGACGTTGAGCGCCGCGAGCAGCAGCGGCTGCACCAGGCGCTGATAAAGGACGCCCTCGCAGGGAATGGACTTGCCGACCAGCGTCTCTTCCGAGGCCCAGATCAGCGGCGCCAGCTTCAGATAATCGGTCAAGCCGGTGTCGGGGACGCGGCGGCTCTCGTCGAGCACCCAGGTCGGGAGCCGGCCGTCGCCGAGGTCGATCTGCCAGCGCTGCCCGGTCTTGATATCGACGAAGGGAAACTGCGCGCGCTCCGGTCCGACGAGGCCCGCCTCGGTGCCGATCGAGCGCGCATAGGCGCGCGCATGGCTGTTGCCGGACAGCAGCAAATGGTTGCCGTTGTCGATGGTGAGATTGGTGGCGCCGTCGAAATAGGAACGGCAGCGGCCGCCGGCCTGCTGCGTCGCCTCGTGCACGGCGATCTTGAAGCCGGCACTGGCAAGCCGCACGGCGGCGGAGAGGCCGGAAATTCCAGCGCCAATGATGTGAGCTGTTTTTTGCATCAGATGAGAGCGTAACGGAGCAGGATGGCGATGCGTGTGACCTTCGACACACGCACCGGCTCGCGCGGCGCGTTGAACCCGCGCGCGATCAGGAGATCCAGAATGGCATGATAGTATTTCGACATCATCCGGGGCGCGCGCACCGCGCGGCGCCGGTTGCGGTTCATGATCTCGTCCGACTTCTCGAAATACACCTTTGCGCGCTGCGCCAGCGGCAGGCAGACCTTCGGCAGCGCGCGCTCGACGATCACGCGGTCCGGATCGTTGGAGGTGATGCCGGCATGCAGCAGCGCTTCGCGCGGCAGATAGAGCCGGCCGAGGCCCGCGTCCTCGTCGATGTCGCGCAGGATGTTGGTGAGCTGGAGCGCGCGGCCGAGATGATGGGCAAGCTCGATGCCGTCTTCTTCCGGCAGGCCGAAGACCCGGACCGACAGCCGCCCCACCGCACTCGCGACGCGATCACAATAGAGATCCAGCGTCGCCATGTCAGGCGCGCGGATGTCCTGCGGCACGTCCATCTCCATGCCGTCGACGATCGCAAGGAAATCCTCGCGCTTGAGGCCGAAGGTCTTCACCGAGGCGAGGTAGTCCTTCAGCCGCGGCGGCGGATTGCCCTGGTAGAGCGCATCGATGTCGTTGCGCCACGCCTGAAGGGCGGCGAGCCGCTCGTCGCGCGGTCCGTCGGAATCGGCGATGTCGTCGACCTGGCGGCAGAAGCTGTAGATCTGGAACATCGCTTCGCGCTGGTCGTGCGGCAGGATGCGCATCGCGGCGTAGAACGAACTGCCGGATGCGGTCGAGCCATAATTGGCGCCCGGCGAGGTCGCCTCAAGCGTCATGTGCAGTCCCCGGTCTGGAAATGGCCTTGCGTCCGACCGCGCGGCGGCCGACTTCGCCGATCATGCCTGCGAGGCTGAAGGTGAGGAGCTCGAGCTTGTTCAGGTGCACGCGCTCGCGCAGGGGATCGCGCACCTTCAACAGGCGCACGATGCGGTCGGCATAGGCCTGGATCACCGAGACCTCGACGCCGAGGCGGAAATCCCGGATCTCCGCAGCTAGCGACCTGCCCTCGTCGAGCAGCGCTTCGTTGCGCACGGCGAGAGCCTGAAGGCAGGCCAGCATCGGCGGTGGCGACTGCGCCAGTCCGAGCTGCTCGACCGAGGCGCCACTCGCGGCCAGCGCATCGCGCGGCAGATAGACGCGGTTGAGCTCGCGGAAATCCTTGCCGCAATCCTGAAGATGGTTGTTGATCTGCAGCGCTGCGCAGAGCGCATCCGACGCGGCCCAGGTCGCGGTGCTCTCACCATGGACGTCGAGCATGAAGCGGCCGACCGGCATCGCCGAATAGCGGCAATAATGGATGACCTCGTCCCAATTCTCGTAGCGCAACTTGGTCACGTCCATGCGGAACGCGATGAGCACGTCGAGCGCGTGGCGCGGCGCCATGCCGCGTTCGGCCAGTGCGTGCCGCAGGCTGACGGCCTCGGCCTGGGTGTCGCCTTTGCCGACCAATTCCGCCTCGAGCAGGTCGAGATAAGCGAGCTTCTCGTCCGGCGGCAGCGTCGCGTGGTCGGCGATGTCGTCGGCGGTGCGGACGAAATTGTAATACGCCAGGATCAGCGCGCGATGACGCGGATGAATGATCCAGGACGCGACGGGAAAGTTCTCGTCGCGCTCACCCTTTCCGGATCGCAATTCGCTCGCAGAGGTCATCGAGGGCTGGTCTACAATCGTTTGGACAGGAAGGGCTTTTTCGCTCGCGCTAGCCCGTGCCGGCGATGCCGCCGCGGCCCCCATATAGGGGAATACGGCCGCAAAACCAATCCTGTCTCTCGATGGCTGCCCTTTGCGGATCAGGTCCGAAAAGGCGGCCCTGGGGGCCGCCTTTTGTGGGCCAGTGGCCGAGCTTACTGGTTGTGGTTCTTCAGGACCTGGTCACAGGCCTGCGAAATCTTGGCCCGGTTTTCCTTGAGGCAGGCCAGGATGGTGAAATCGCCCTGATCGATGACCGGACGGCAGAGCTTCTGCACATCGCGCGAGCAGGCCTTCTGCTCGGCGTCCGTGCCGCGCCCTTGCTGGGCGAACGCTGCGGTCGAGAGGGAGGCCGACAGCAAGGTGAGAGCGACGAGAAGCTTACGCATTGTATTCCTTCATTCTGACGGCAGAATCGCACCAATCCCGGACAGCACAGCGCGACGACCGGAGCGGATTGTTCTGATGGGCAAGTCGCCGCGGGAGTAGCGGCCTCGGAGAAGGCACAAGCACTGGCAAATGCGGCCAAATTGGCGCCACGTCCACCAAATCAGGTCTTCCCTGCGCCTTCTCTGGCAAATGTAAGGGATTGATACTACGTCATAATTCAGGCACGCCGCGTTTTGCTGCGCACCTGTTGCAGAGCTGCATCTCTTCCTCCCGCCTTGGGCGTCAGAAACATGCCGAAACGCAGAGAATCCCGAGGCCAACCATGGCAAGCGCGCTTCGCGATGCCGACGTGTGGGCGGCCGGCCATTGAACCTGACACAGGCTCGGAACACTAAACCTTCGATGTGGCGAGACGTCCTTGGTGACAAGCGGACGTCGTTCCAAAACGGGATATTTTGAGATGAAATTCTTTGGACGATCTGAACTGGCAATCAAGGCAGCCGGCATCGGCGCTGTGCTGCTCTTCTCGGTTTCGACAAGTCAGGCTCAGTCGTCCGGACCGTTTGCAGGTTTCGAGGGCGCATGGACCGGCACGGGTACGGTGTCGCTGTCCGACGGCTCCACCGAGCGCATCCGTTGCAAGGCCGACTACAAAGTTGCCGGCACCGGTCTCAGCCTCAAGCAGGCGCTGCACTGCGCGTCCGACAGCTACAAATTCGACCTCACCAGCGACGTGACCAGCCAGGGGGAGCGGATCTCCGGCAATTGGAGCGAGACCAACCGCAACATCTTCGGCAATCTGCAGGGCACCGCCGGCGGCGGCCAGATCGAAGTGTTCGTCGAGGCCAACGGCTTTGCCGCCAATTTGTCGCTGCGCACCAACGGCACCAAGCAAACGGTGCAGATCTCATCCAAGGGCGAGATTCGCGGCGTCAACATCACAATGACGAAGGGCTGACAGCTCTTACCGCTTCGAAAGCAGCAAGCCCCGGTTCTCGCGAACCGGGGCTTTGTTGTTTTCGGAGGCGCGGCGCAGTCGCCAGGACCGCGCCGATTCGAGTGCCCGATGAATGAAGCCGCTCAGATCGCGGGCTTGTCGGTGCCCTGAAGCTTGGCGTGCAGATTGATCAGCCACATCGCCGTCGGCCGCAGGATGAAGAGATCGGCGACGAGCGCCATCACCATCGAGAAGGCGCTGAGCCAGCCGAACAGCCGCAGCGAGGGCAGGTCGGAGAAGACCGTGACGACGAGGCCGCAGGCCAGCACCAGCGTGGTCAGGATCAATGCCGGGCCGACCAGCACGGTGGCGCGCTCCACCGCCAGCGCCGAGCCGACGCCCGGCTTGCTCTCGAGCCTGAGGCGGTTGAGGAAGTGGATGGTGGCGCTCAAGCCCAGGCCGAACGAGACGGTGAGCGCCACGACGCTGGCGAATTGCAGTCCCTCGCCCATCGCCCACAGCACCGTTCCCGACATCACGACGGGGAAGATACCCGGCAGGATGCAGGCGAACATCACGACCCAGGAACGGAAGGCCAAGCCGATGAAAATCGCGACCAGCGCGAATTCGACGGTGAGCCCGCGGTTGAGTTTCTCGATCATGCCGGCCGAGTTGCGCGCGGCAATCGCGGCAAGACCCGTGACCGCCACTTCATAGCCGGGATGCTTCTTGCGGACGGCGTCGAGCTCGGTATCGAGCTTGTCGACGATCGGCAGGAGCTGGCTGGAATCCTTGTCCGGCACGCGACCTGCGACCACGACGGCGTCCTGCTCGGCATCGATGAACCGGCGCACCAGATGCTCCGGAATGACGCTGACATATTCCTTCAGCGTCGCGACGTCGGCGCTGCCTGCCTTTTCCGCGAGCCAGCGGCGCAGGGTCTCGACCGACCAGACATTGCCGACACCGGCTGCCTTCTCCACCGTCGCGTGCACGTCCGCGATGGTCTGCAGCGTCTCCGGCGAATAGAGCGATTCCCCCTTGGGGAACTGGACCAGAACGTTGACCGGGTTAGCGCCGGTGAGCTTGGCGTCGAGCCGGTCGCTGGCGGCGACCGCTTGGCGCTTGTCCGGCACCTGGTCGGCGAGGCGATAGCGCGGCTCCAGATTGGCGTAGATGACGCCGAGACCCGCCACGAACAGCACCGCGATCAGGCTGAACAGGCCGGGACGGCCCACCATCCGCACCGCGATCCAGTAGCAGAAATTACGCAGCGCCTGCACGCCGGCGTCCGCGCTCTGGAACTTGGTCGCAAAGACCTTCTCGTTGCGCACCAAAAGCACGCCGAACACCGGCACCAGCGACAACACCGCGACCAACGCGATGATGGTGGCGGCGAGACCCGCCTCGCCGAACTTGCGGATCAGATCGGAATCGGAGAACTGGAGCGCGATGAAGGAAATGCCGGCGGTGCCGTGCGTCAGCACGCAGGCCGGTCCCACCACCAGCACCGCGTTCTTGAATGCGGTGAACTTGTCCTGGCCCGCGATCAGCCGGTCGCGCGCGGCGAAGGTGAGCTGCATCGAGTCGGAGAAACTGATCACCATGATGAGCGGCGTCATCACGTTCAGGAACATGTTGAGATTGAAATTGGCCCAGCCGAGCGCGCCGAGCGCCAGCAGGATCGCGATCATCGGCGGGAACGCCGCCGCCACCATGAACGATATCTTGCGGAAGAAGATGATGGCGATGACACAGCCGGCGAGAATGCCGAGGATGTTGTAGGTGAGCCCGTCGCGCTCGACCGCGTTGCGGATCTCGAGCTGCATCACCGGCACGCCGGAAAGCTGCACGTTGAGGCCGGTGTCGCTGAGGTCTTCCTTCATCAGCGCGCGGATGTCGGCGACGGTCTTGGTCAGCTTATTGGAGGCGACCACCTCCGGATCGAGCGAAAGCACGATCAGCGCCAGCGTGCCGTCCTCGGACAACAGCTTGCCGCGGATGATCTCGTTGGCTTTGACGCCCTCGATGAACTTGTCATAGGCCGCGCCCTCGGGCAGCTCGGGCGGGAACAGCGCGGCGGGAAGCTTGCCCGGCGCCGGCGCCTGACGCGCGGAGAACAGCGAGACCAGTCCGCGCGTACCCTCGACCAGCTGCATGTCGGTGACGAAGTCGCGCAGCTTCTCGAGGTTGTTCCGCGCCAGCAGGGTCTTGCCCTCGACCACGACGAGGACGTCGAATTCCTCGGCTGGGAACTTCTTGGTCACCGCTTCGTACTGGCGGAATTCCGGCGTGTTGGACCGGAACAGCTGCGACAGCGAATCGTCGATCTTGATCCGGTGGATGCCGAACACGGCGCCGACGATCAGGACGAGCAGGACGATGCAGGAGACGATGGGCGCCCGGACTGCAAACAGCCCGATGCGCTCCAGCCCGAAGGCGATCGAAGACGCAGGCCCCTGCTCGACCTTGTCGACATGAACCTCACTCTCGCTGTGCTTTTCGAGCATGCCTTGTCCAGTTCCTAAATCGGCTCGGGTCTGTGAGCTTGTCGCGCCCCGCGAACGGCTTGAAAATGCCATACCAATGGGAGGCTTGCCCTTTGAAAATGCGCAGAAAATCGCCGCGAGGGGTTTAGCAGGTCAATCGCCCTTCTCGCAAGCAGGCGGAGTGTGGCCCAATCGATCAAGATGTGGCGATTTTGCCTTAATGCCCTTCATTCGGGGAAAGCCGTGCCAATTCGACGCGGCGCGCGGTCCGCGCTCTCGTCCTTCAACGCCACACCGCTCACTTCCCGCGCGAGCCCCTCGCGGACCAGCCAGGCGATCTTGAAGGCAGCCTCGTCATAGCTCAACCCGGCCTTGTGGATGTTCGACACGCAATTGCGCTCGGCATCGGTGCGATCAGGCTTCGGGGCGAAAGTCAGATAGGCGCCGAGACTGTCGGGCGCCGACAGGCCCGGCCGCTCGCCGATCAGTGTCACAACCATGCGCGCGCCGAGAATGGCGCCGATCTCGTCGCCGAGCGCGACGCGCGCGCCTGAGGCGACGACGACATGGCCGATCGCGACACCATCGTCGGCTGCAAGCAACGGCAGCAGGCGCATCACCAGCGCGGCCGCATGGGCGTGGACCGCCGCCGCCGACAGCCCATCGCCAATCACGACCGCGACTTGGCACGGTTCCGAGGCGCTCTGCGTCAGGGCCTCGGCTGATTCGGCATCGAGCCGTCTGCCCAGATCGGGCCGCCGCAGATAGTCCCCGCGGTCGACCGCCCGGCTGTTCGCCTCGGTGACGACGAGGCCAAGCGCGCGGAGATCTGCGACCAGCCGCGGTGCATCGAAGACGGCATGCACGGCATCACGGGCGCGGGCATGGTCCAGCGTAAAATCGAGCAGCGCCCGCGTCGGCAGGCTCGCGCCGCTGCGCCCGAGCGCGACGCGCGCGGGCGTAAGCGACCGCAGATCGAGGGTCGGACGACGCGGAATGGCCGGATCAGACATGTTGTGTCATTCGGCGGGGACGGAGGCCTCGCGTAGCCGGATCGAATAGTTCGAGGCGTTCTGCTGGCCGGTCGAGGCCGCCCGCGCAAAGGTGATGAGATGGTGCGCGATCAGAGTGCAGCCGATCAGACCTTCGAGATCGCCGCGCTTGATGCGGCCCAGCGCGAACTTCCAGAACACGCGCTTGTAGTCGCCGAGCACGCCGACCTTCCAGAAGATGTTTCGCAGCATGACGAGGCCGCGCCTGATGTTGGGCCAGGTCTTCATCTCGTCCGGTTTCGGCATCTTCAAGCGGTGCACGTAAACGTGGTCGCATTGATACTGGAAGCGCGCGTAGACCTTCTCGGGCTCGTAGGCGACGGCCATGGCGTGCTTCCAGGACGCGACGACGTCGTCGTAGGGCAGCAGGAAGTTGACATTGGAATCGCGCCCGTCGTCCTCGACCAGGCGTCCCTCGCGCTCCAGACGGTCCCACAGCGGCGTCTTCGGCAGCGCCTGAAGCAGATTGATCGTGAGCAGCGGAATCCGGGAGTCCTCGACGAAGGCGAGCAACGCCTCCGAAGTGTTGGGCTTGTCGGTGTCGAGCCCCATGATGATGCCGGACACGACCTCCATGCCGTAGGAGTTGATGGTTTGCACGCCCTCGAGGATCGGGACCATCATGTTATGGTCCTTGTGCATCGCCTTCAGCGCATCGGGGTCGGGCGTCTCAATGCCGCAGAAGATGGTGACGAAATAGGCTTCGCGCATCTTCTCGAGGATTTCCGGCCGCTTGGCGATGTTGAGCGTCGCCTCGCAGGCGAGCCGCACCATGTAGCCGGTCCTCTTCTGCCATTCGATCAGATGCGGCAAGAGGTCCAGCGCCGCCTTGCGGTTGCCGATGAAATTGTCGTCGACGAAATAGACCGTGTCGGTCATGCCGCATTCGCGCAGGCGGTCGAGTTCGGCGATGATCTGCTCGGGCGACTTGAGGCGCGGATTGCGGCCATAGAGGCCGGGGATGTCGCAGAACTCGCACTGATACGGACAGCCGCTGGAATACTGGATGCTGCCGAGGAAGTATTTCTTGACGTCGGCGAGCTCGTAGGCCGGGATCGGAAACTCCGTCATCGGCACGCGGTCTTTGGTGGTCAGCACCACCTGCGCTTCCGGACGCGAGGTGTCGCGGGACAAGATTTCGAGCAGCTGATTGGTGGCGTCTCCGAGCTCACCGACATGGAGATAGTCGAACGACGGATAGTAATCCGGGCAGGCGCTGACAGAGGGACCGCCGAGCGCCACCGGCAGATCGAACTCGTGGGCGCGGCGGCAGATGTCGTTCATCTGCTGGCGCTGGATGTGCATGCCGCTGACGAAGACCGCCTCCGCCCATTCGAACTCTTCCCTCGTCGTACGGCGAAGGTTCTCGTCGACGAATTTGACCTGCCACTCCTCGGGCAGATAGGCCGCGAGCAGCAAGAGTCCCTGCGGCGGCATGAAGGCGCGGACGCCGTCGGTCAGGGGATAGGAATGCTCGAACGTCCCGAACGACGATGTGTATCGCGGAAACACGCAGAGAATCCGCCGGGACGTCCCGTTACTTTCAGCTCGCATCAAAGCTCCCCCGCCACGCTCGACTTAGCTGCGGAAATTGCCAGACAGACACATAGCGTAATGCTGCCGCCGGAATTTCTCAATATTGTGGCACGAGCATAATTCCCGGAAGCACCAATGGTTGCTTCAGGCCGCCGGGTGGCTTCGGCCGCGTCATGCGATCAGCCGGGAGGCAAAATCGGGCAGCAGGCCTGCATCGCCGGCAAGACGGAAATCGGGGCCCGCAATGCCGGACCGCACCAGCCAGTCGTCGAACTCCGGCGCGCGGCGCAGTCCGAAGACGTCGCGGACATAGAGCGCGTCGTGAAAAGACGTGGACTGATAGTTCAGCATGACGTCGTCGGCGCCGGGGACACCCATGATGAAGGTGACGCCGGCGGCAGCAAGCAGCGTCAGCAGATTGTCCATGTCATCCTGGTCCGCCTCGGCGTGGTTGGTGTAGCAGATGTCGATCCCGAGTGGCAGGCCGAGCAGCTTACCGCAAAAGTGATCCTCCAGCCCGGCCCGGATGATTTCCTTGCCGTCATAGAGATATTCCGGGCCGATGAAGCCGACCACGCTGTTAACCAGAAGGGGAGCAAAAGCGCGGGCCACCGCATAGGCGCGCGCCTCGCAGGTCTGCTGGTCGACGCCGTGATGGGCGTTCGCCGATAGCGCCGAGCCTTGCCCGGTCTCGAAATACATCACGTTCTGCCCGACCAAGCCGCGCTTCTGCGACAGCCCGGCCTCCTGCGCCTCCTTGAGAAGCGCGAGGTCGATGCCAAAACTGCGGTTGGCAGCCTCAGTGCCGGCGACCGACTGGAACACGAGGTCGACCGGCGCCCCCTGCCCGATCAGCGACAGCGTCGTGGTGACATGGGTCAGCACGCAGCCCTGCGTCGGGATCTTCAGCCGCGCGATGATCTCGTCGAGCAGCCGCAGCAATTGTCCGATCACGGCCGGGTCGTCGCTCGCCGGGTTGATGCCGATGCAGGCATCGCCGGCGCCGAGCAGGATGCCGTCGAGGATGGAGGCGGTGATGCCCTTGGCGTCGTCGAAGGGATGGTTGGGCTGGAGCCGGGTGCTCATCCGGCCCTTCAGACCGATGGTGTTGCGGAAAGCGGTGGTGATCTCGCATTTCCGCGCCGCCAGGATCAGATCCTGGTTGCGCATCAGCTTCGAGACCGCAGCCGCCATCTCCGGGGTGATGCCGCCTGCCAGCTTGCGCAAGATTTCGGGCGTCGCGGCATCCGACAGCAGCCAGTCGCGAAAGGCGCCGACCGTCAGCGAGGCCACGGGCGCGAAGGCCTTGGCGTCGTGCCTGTCGATGACGAGGCGGGTGACCTCGTCGGTCTCATAGGGGATGACGGCTTCCTGCAAGAACTGCCCGAGCGGGACGTCGGCCAGCGCCATCCGCGCGGCGATCATCTGTTCGGCACTTGCGGCGGCGATCCCGGCCAGCCGGTCGCCGGAGCGCGGCGGCGTCGCCTTGGCGAGCAGGTCGCGCAGATCCGGGAACGTGTAGGTCGTGGCGTCGATGGTGTGGCGGTAGACCAAGGGTATCTCCGGGCTTCGTCGGCCAAAGGCCGACTCCTGGGCAATCCCAAGACTATACCTTCAGATCAAGACGCTGAAATATCTACCTTTCCTGCGACCGAGGGCGAAGGGCGCCAAACCCGGCGTTAACGCTGTGTCCATCTTCATTCTGCATAGTTTTGCAATAATTTGCACGACCGCGCTCTCCGGCCGCTCCCGGCCATTCGGGCCTCTGGAAACCATGACAACCGACCAATCTGGGAATGCCGCCGGCCTCGCCGGCCGCTTCACGCTTGCCAACAAGCTCTACGCGATCTTCGCGCTGTTCGCGCTGCTCACGGCGGCGATCGCGATGCTGTCTGACTACAACAGCCGCCGCGGCGCCGAGCTGACCACCGCGATCGAGACCGCCAACGCCGCCGCGCTGAACGTCGAGCGGGTCAACTCGCTGGTCTATGCGGTCGTGATGGAATCGCGCGGCGTCTACATGTCGACTGAACCGGCCGTGGTGAAGAAATACGGCGAGGGCCTGCTCAAGTTCAACGCCCAGATCCTCGATGTCGTGAAGCGCTGGGAGACCATCGTCAAGGCTGACGATGCCGAGCAGTTCGCCACCTTCAAGAAGCGCATCGAGCAGTTCGTCGAGTTTCGCAAGGAGCTGGTGCGCCGCGGCGTCGAGATCAATGCGGCCGCGGGCCGCGAATGGGGCGACAACGACGCCAACCGCGCCGTGCGCTCGGCGCTGAACAAGGATCTCGAGGCGCTGTCCAAGGTCTATGCCGAGCGCGCGAGGCAAATCGCGCACGAGACCGAGACCAATCGCACTCTGTCCTTCGTCCTGACCTGCCTCGCCGGCGTGGCGCTCGCACTCGTCGTGATCGGCATCGTCATCATCGCCCGCTCGATCGCACGCCCCCTCTCCGCGATAACCGCGACCATCAAGCAGGTCGCTGACGGCGCCGAGAACGTCGTGGTGCCCCACAGTCACCGCGCCGACGAGATCGGCGCACTGGCACGCGCGATCCAGATCTTCCAGGACGCGATGGGGCGCAACCGCAACCTCGCCTCCCAGGTCTCGCAGGACTCCGCCGCGCGCGAGGAGCGCGCCCGCCACATCGAGCAATCCGTCGACGCGTTCCGCGAGGCGATCGGCGCGATCATGCGCGGCCTCAGCGACAACGCCTCCGTCATGCGCGAGACGGCGCAGACCATCACCCGCGTCACCGCGGACGCGAGCAGCCGCGCCGGCACGGCGGCGAACGCCACCGAGCAGGCCTCGCACAACGTCACGGCGGTGGCAGGCGCGGCCGAGGAGCTGTCTGCGTCGGTGGTGGAGATCGGCCGGCAGGTGCGGCAATCCGCCAGCGCGGTCGAGCAGACCGGCCAGCGCACCGAGAAATCGATCGCCGAGATCGAGAGCCTGGCGGCCGCCACGCAACGTATCGACGGCGTGCTCAGCCTGATCCAGGCGATCGCCGAGCAGACCAATCTGCTCGCGCTCAATGCCACCATCGAGGCCGCGCGCGCGGGCGATGCCGGCCGCGGCTTTGCCGTCGTCGCGCACGAAGTGAAGGCACTCGCGGGGCAGACCGCGAAGGCAACCGCCGACATCAGCGAGAACGTCTCGATGATCCAGTCGTCCACCCGCAACGCAGTCGACGCCGTCCGTGAGATCGGCGGCGCGGTGCGCGAGATCAACGACGTCACCTCGGCGATCGCCGGCGCCATCGGTCAGCAGGACGCCGCCACGCGCGAGATCTCGTCCAACGCACAATCGGCGGCCCAAGGCAACGAGACCCTCGTCGCCAACATCAGCTCGCTCCGCGACGCCATCGGCGAGACCGACACTGCGGCCTCCTCGGTGCTGACGGCTGCGAGCAGCGTGACCGAGACGGCGGAGACGCTGTCGCGCGAGGTGGAGAAGTTCTTCCAGAACCTGCGCTCGGGTGCAGCGGACGGCCGCGTCGCCAAGGCGGGGTAGCAGCACGTCCATCGCCAGCAGAGCCGGCGGTGGGTCGCTCCATCAAAAAACGCGAAAACAACCCCATGCACAGTAGCCGGGGATAGCGATATCAACGGCTTGGCTCTAGTCTAAAACTATTCGTATTTTACGAAATGATATTTGACTCGTCGGGCAAAACACTGGCATGATGTCAGTGTTGGAGCTTTCCGCACTGGGCCGGCAGATCGTGAGAAGCCGAAGGCTGGCTGAGGCCGCCTCCCTGTGAACCAAAGCCGCGGAGCAGTCCGCGGCTTTTTGCGATCGCCACCATCAGGCGTTATCGGAAGCGATGCAGGAGGCAGTGATCCTTGGAAGCGGCCTAAATGCTCAGGCTTTTCGGCGGGAAGCAGGCCGGAAAGATCACGCGCCGAGACGCTATCGCGAGCTGAAGCGGGGCGCCATACCGCGCTCTTGGAGCAGCGCGCGGAACTAAACCCGGCGTGGCATGTTCATTCCCAACGTGGCTTGGCGCTCCCGATTCAATGCCGCCGTTAGCGCAACATCGTTCGCTCCAGATGCTCATGGCAACAATGCGTACCCGTCGGGATCGTAGCCCCAGCCGATCGGGCCTGGTCAGTTGTGACCGGCCTCGCAAACCGGCCTGAAGCTCATGCACCGACTTCGACAGCTTGCGTCATGTCAGGACTGGACGACCTTCCCAAAGATGTGCCGTCCGAACTCACTGGACCCTCAACAAACTCGCCGTCTTTCCCGGCCTAGCGAGGAGCTGTGATCAGGCAGCCATTCAAAGCACGAACACCGGAAGAACTGATTTCGCTGTTGAGCGCCGTGGGGATGGCTATTCTCGCCGCGATCATTGTCATGGTGCTCTATTACGGTCGCGAGATCATCATACCTATAGCGCTTGCCGTCTTGCTCAGCTTCGTGCTGGCACCCCTGGTTCGACTGGTTCAGCGTCTGCGCGTTCCACGCAGTTTGGCTGTGGTGAGCGTGGTCGTAATCGCCTTCGCGTTCATATTTGCGATGGGCAGCCTGCTAGCCACCCAACTCGCGGAGCTGGCCGGCGATTTGCCGCGATATCAATCCACAATCAGCGAGAAGATCCAATCCTTCCGTGAGACCACCGCCGGTCGAGGCACGCTCGAGCGGGCTTCGAGCATGTTGAAAGACCTCAGCAAGGAGCTCGACAAGCCCCAGGACGCCGCGAATTCGTTGGGAACCATAGCAGCTCCGAAAGCGGCCTCGCCGAAGCCCGTTCCTGTGGAAGTGCTTCAGCCCGATCCCGGCGCGCTGGAGAGCTTGCAAACGCTGATTTCACCCTTGCTTCATCCGCTCGCAACGACCGGGATCATCGTCATATTCGTGATCTTCATTTTGCTTCAGCGCGAGGATCTTCGTAATCGTCTGATCAGGCTGGCCGGTTCGGATGACCTGCAGCGCACCACGGCTGCCCTTGATGACGCGGCGAGCCGCCTCAGCCGGCTCTTCCTGATCCAGCTTCTCGTGAACGGGAGCTTCGGCATCGTCATCGGAATGGGTCTCTGGCTGATCGGCGTTCCAAGCGCGATCCTGTGGGGCATTCTGGCGGCAGTGCTGCGCTTCGTGCCTTACATCGGGGCAGTCATCGCCGCCGCCTTTCCTCTCGCTCTCGCGGTCGCCGTCGATCCAACCTGGACGATGCTGCTTTGGACGATCGCGCTGTTCGTGGTGGTGGAGCCCGTCGTCGGCCATGTGCTGGAGCCGATGGTCTATGGACACAGCACAGGACTGTCGCCGGTGGCCGTTGTCGCTTCTGCGACGTTCTGGACGGCGCTCTGGGGTCCGATCGGCCTCGTTCTGGCGACACCCCTTACGGTGTGTCTGGTCGTACTGGGCCGCCATGTCGAGCGCCTGGAGTTCCTGGACGTCATGTTTGGAGACCGACCAGCGCTCTCTCCGCCTGAGATATTCTATCAGCGGATGCTCGCCGGCGATCCGACCGAAGCATCGGCAAAAGCCGAGGAGTTCTTGAAGGAGCGATCTCTCAGCTCCTATTACGACGAAGTCGCGCTGCGAGGACTGCAATTGGCTCAAGCGGATGCCGAGCGCGGCGCTCTGGATCCCGACCGGCTCACCAAAATCAGGGATGCGGTCCAGGAATTCGCCAACAACATTTCAGAGCAGGATGAGCGTCCGCCTAAGGTCAACCCGACCACAGATATCGAAGCTACATCTGCCATAGAGGGCGTGGCTGAGGACGCGCCTTATGAGAGTCTGCGGGTTCTGCGCAAGGAGGACTTGCCTTCTGAATGGCAAGGCGATCATCCCGTGCTCTGCCTGGCTGGACGAAATCCGATCGACGAAGCCGCTGCGATCATGCTGGCTCAATTGACCGGTGCGCATGGCTTGCCGGCGCGAGTTGAAGCGGCGGAAGCGTTATCAACGGCGAATATCTTCCGGCTGGAGACCGCCGGGGTCGCCATTGTCTGTCTTGTCTATATGGACGCAAGTAGTCCTGCCCATATGCGTTACTCGGTGCGACGGCTTCGCCGTAAATTGCCCAAGGCTACAATCATTCTCGGTTGCTGTATGAAGGACATCGACCCAGGCGCGCTGGAAAGCCTGCGGGAAGGTGCCAAGGCGGATCTGGCTGCTGCAACTCTGGGCGGGGCTCTTAAACTCTGCATGGAGGCGACGGGTGTGGACTCCCTTGGCACAGGAGCTGAAGGCCCGGTTTCGAAGATCACGGCCGCTTAGGAGTTTGTACGCATAGACATGGCTGCCGCAGGCGCGCAGCAAACCATGATGTCATCATGGCGATAACGCCGGGACCTTCGGTCGTGCTGCGCGACCTGCTGGTGCGACGGTTCAACCAACCGGTCCGGGTGTCCAATCGCCGCCGGCAAGCGGCCGGACTTTTACATCAGGAATGACCCCGCGCTCCAGGCTCGGATCGAAATGACGCATCGTCCGCTCATTGAAGTCGATGATGCGGCCGGGCCTTAGCGGTCCCACGTCGTTTATCCTGACGATGACCTTCTTGCCGATGGCCTCGACGAGGGCGTATTTCGGCTTCACGCCAAATCGGACCCCACCGAATTTCTTTCGCAAGCTCGTCTTGATGGCAGCCGACCAGACCGAGGGGTCATAACGCTCGCCGGAAGCCGTCTTCGGCCCGCCCTCCTCTCTGCCTGGCTTGAACGGATTGTACATGGATGCCGCGCCAACGATCGCTTCTCCGGAAGCGGCATTGTCGGCAGCGCTTGAGTGAACCCCACCAGCTTCACATCGCGCAATAGAAACGGAAACGGCAAGCGCAACCACGGCGCCGCAAACTGCGGCGCTCGATCGGAACACCATTATATCTCCTGTGATTTTCGATTGTTCGGTTCCGATGCCGCAAAGCGTTTTGCGGGTCGAGCCAACCCTTGGCTCCGGAACCGTTTGTAGGAACCCCAACAGTTCCAGCACGGTGTTTTAGTTGTTGCCGTCTAAGACAGACATTGCGTCAACAGCATGACGACGACAGCCCCGACGAATAGCTGCGAACTGACAGTGCCGGCTCCCTAACAAAACGGCAGAGGGCCGGCAAAGGACTACGCAGCAGAAATATTCCTCACGGTCGTCTCAGCCTGCTCAGCGAGCCAATTCACGAGTAACTCGACGCTGCGATCGCCGATCAAATCGGCTGGCCACTGGGCAACCTGAATTTTCGTGCACTCGACTGTGGGGTAATCGGCAAGTGCGGACACGAGGCGTCCAGACGAAATCGCATCTGCGACCAGAAGTGAGCGCCCAAGTGTCACCCCGGCTCCCTCGGCCGCAGCCGACATGCACATTCCCATGTCGTCCAGCGTCAGGCTGCCAGCAGCAGCGCCCGATTTCGGCAATCCCAGGCGTCTAAACCAGGAGGGCCAACCCCAGTCGCCGGTCGCGTTGTCGCCTTTGTGGATGAGCGGAAGGGCCAACAGGCCGTCAGGGTCCGTCAAGGGACGCCGCCGGGGCAACAGGTGCGGCGCACAGACGGGAAAAATCCGCTCCCAAAACAGCGGCAATTGAGTCGACGTCCGCCGTGCGTCTTCGCTGGCGTTCCAGACAATTCGCACGTCGAGCGGCCGCTTTGAGCTGTCCGCCGTCTCCAGTGGTTTGAGATCAACGTTGATCGACGGATATCGCGCCGTAAAGTCTGGCAGGCGGCGGACGAGCCACCATGTTGCCAATGCCGAGCTGGCGCCCACGCGCAACGTCGTTCGGGTTGAGCGCCGCCGCACCTGAGCATCCAGCGCACCAAGCGCGTCGAGTGCTGCAGCAAGCTCTTGCCTAAGCTGCGCGCCGGCAGGTGTTATTCCGATCCCTGGATTCTGCCGCTGCAACAATGCGACCCCGAAATGGTCCTCCAGTTTTCGAATCTGATGGCTGACGGCACTCTGCGTGACGCCCAACTCCGCCGCGGCGCGCGTGAACGAGCCATGACGGGTGACAGCGTCGAACGCGACAAGGGGTGCGAAGGGTGGCAAGCGGCGTGGCATCTCGATCTCCTCACGCCATGATATAGATTCATGAGCTTTTGAGGAACCATCATTCGACCAAAGCCTGTTGCCCGGCCATCCATGCTCCATGGAGGCCGAACAACCATGCTCGACAAACCTCAGCACAACGATGATGAAATGCCGAGCGCCAGTTGGATTGCCGATGACGGCCATCGCGGCAAACGCATGTCCCTGGAAACGGCGACGCTGCTTGCAGCGTGCGTGAGCGGCTCTCTGTTTCAAGTCGACCTGACGGCTCTAGCGGCTGCCTTACCCGATATTGGCCACGATCTCGGTGCCGCTTCCGCACGAGCGGCCTGGGTCATCGACGTCTACAGCCTTGCTTTGATCTTCTGTTTGCCGATTGCAGGTAGCCTTGCTGACAGATACGGACGCGTTCAAATGTTCACCTGGGGTGCAGCGCTGTTTGGCCTGGCCTCTCTACTGTGTGCGTGCGCCAACACGTTCGACGTCTTGCTGACATTCCGCACGTTGCAAGGTATCGCCGGTGCCTGCATCACCAGCACCTCGTCTGCCCTCCTTGCTGGTGCCTACGAGGGGCCCCGGCGCGCGCGGGCGTTTGGGCTTTGGGGCACGATCGTCGGTGCCTCGATGGTCGCTGGCCCGCCGCTCGGATCGCTCCTGGCTGATACGATCGGGTGGCGCTGGATTTTCTGGATCAACTTGCCGCTTTGCGCCGTTTTGGCCTTCCTGGTGCCGTACAGAATTGGCAATGAGCTCGACCAGCAGCGTTCGAGCGCCAAGGTGGATTGGCTCGGTGCTGGCCTTCTTGCGATAATTTCGGCGGCGCTGGCGTTTATGTTGCTGGAAGCAGCCGCGCTTGGTGGCGTCGCCTCGGCGACGTTCCTGACAGGACTCGCCGCTTCGGGGATTGCGCTCCTCCTTTTCGTTTGGGTGGAACGCCGACATCCCAACCCGGCGTTCGATCTCAAGCTGTTCGGATCTCGGCAGTTCGTCGCGATGTGCCTCGTCCCGATGGCGGGATCGACCGGCTTCTGGTCGCTTCTCGTCTACGTGCCGCAATTGGCGCGCGGTCCGTTGGGTCTCAGTCCGTTTGAGGCGGGCGGGCTCCTGGTCGCACTCACATTGCCGATGATGGTGTTGCCGCGCTATGGAGCGGTTTTGACGACCCGCATCCCGTCACGCTCGTTCTTCTGTGGTGGTCTCGCGCTTATCGGGTTGGCTGATCTGGCCCTTGGTGCGATCTCCGACGGAAACGTGGGGCCGGACACGCTGGTAATGACCGTCATTGCGTTGCTCGTCAGCGGGTCAGGCTGTGCCGTGATCAACGCTCAGATCACTGCCGCCGCCGTGTCGGCGGTTCCAAGCGATCGTGCGGCGACCGCATCTGCCATTTGCGTCACGATGCGCCAAATCGGTTTCAGCTTCGGGATCGCACTTTTGGGCGCGGCCCTGCAGTTCAGTTCGAATGGCGACTATCGCGCCCCGTTTATCGTTGCAGGCGCATCGACCCTTGCTCTGACAGCCATCGTCTATTGGCTTATGGATGAGAAACCGGCTGCATAGCGGCGGGTGATCGACGGCAGTTCAGGAGCAAAAATCAAAGTGTCGGCGTTGCCGCAATCTGCTTCACCCCCATGAGCGGGCATCCGCCGTCTATGACTGCACGCCATTGCTAAGAGCAACCACCTACCCCTCCATCACCCCGCCACGCTTGATGAGCTCCTTGCCCACCGCGGCCAGATGCACCTGATCCGGCCCGTCGCCGATGCGGATGAAGCGGGCGTAGACGTAAGCACGCGCCAGGAATGTGTCCTGCGAGACGCCGGCGGCGCCGTGGATCTGGATGGCGCGGTCGATAACGCGGGCGGCCATGCTGGGCACCACGATCTTGGCGGCCGCAATCAGGTCGCGCGCGATCTTGTTGCCCTCGCGGTCCATCCTGTCGGCGGCCTGCAGCGTCAAGAGCCGCGCCTGCGCGATCTCGCAGAAGGAGTTGGCGATGTCCTCGCGCACCGAGCCTTGCTCTGCGAGCGGCTTGCCGAAGGCCGTGCGCGAGACCGCACGCTGGCACATCAACTCCAGCGCGCGCTGGGCGCAGCCGATCAGCCGCATGCAATGATGGATGCGGCCGGGGCCAAGCCTGCCTTGCGCGATCTCGAAGCCGCGGCCCTCGCCGAGCAGGATGTTCTCCGCGGGCACGCGAACGTTCTCGTAGACGATCTCGGGATGGCCGACCGGCGCGTCGTCATAGCCGTAGGTCAGCATGTCGCGCACAATGCGCACGCCGGGCGTCGCTCTCGGCACCAGGATCATGGATTGCTGGCGGTGGCGATCGGGATCGTCGGGCGCGGTCTTGCCCATCACGATCAGGATCTCGCAATCCTCGTTCATCGCGCCCGAGGTGAACCATTTGCGGCCGTTGATGACGTAGTCGCCGCCGTCGCGCCTGATCTCGCATTGGATGTTGGTGGCATCGCTGGAGGCGACCTGCGGCTCCGTCATCGAGAAGCCGGAGCGGATGCGCCCCTCCAAGAGCGGCTTCAGCCAGCGGTCCTGCTGTGCCGGCGTACCGTAGTTGGCCAGCACCTCCATGTTGCCGACGTCGGGCGCCGAGCAATTGAAGATCTCAGGCGCCCAAAGGATGCGGCCCATGATCTCCTTCACCGGCGCATATTCGAGATTGGTCAAGCCGGTGTTGTTAGGGTCTTGGCCGTGCTCGCCAGAGAGGAACAGGTTCCAGAGCCCCTGCTCCCGCGCCAGCCGCTTCAGGTCCTGAAGGATCTGCGGGGTCCGGTAGCGCGTCGCTTCCGGCTTCACCTGCTCGTAATAGAGCTCCTCCACCGGCTCGACATGCGTCCGCATGAACCGGCGGACTCGCTCCTGCAACTCCAGCGAACGTTCGGAGTGGTGAAAGTCCATGGGGTCCTCCCGTTCGCCGATCTTGCGTCGGTCTCGTAGCAACCATTAAAGGCTAGGCGGCTTTTTCGGTCCAGGGCGTGCCGCGTTGTACGACAGTATTGGCGTAGATCA
>NZ_JBVVPC010000068.1:0-23808 GCF_055807355.1 Bradyrhizobium sp. Ken01 | reverse complement strand
CCGTGCTCCTGCAGGATCAGGCGTTTAGTGTACAGGATCAGGTTGAAGCCGACGAAGAAGAAGATTGTCGGCGGAAGAGCATGCTTCACCTGTGTGAGCCACCAGGTAACGGCCCGCCGCAAGAGCGCTGCCGGCGTCGAGCTAGCAATCGCGGGTTGTCTCATGTGATACCTCCCAGTGATTGCGCCGAGCCATGTCAGAGACACGCTGCCACTGGTGGCAGAAAGCCATGCTTCAGCTATCGTTCGGTTCGAGCGCAGTTGTTGACTTGCCTCAATGACCGTTGGGAAAGCTGGCTTCGTCCGCTTTGGGTCAATCGCTAGCCCAGCGGCAAGTCCGCTCATGTCCGCTATGTCTTCAAAGCGGAAGTGAATTATCATACCGCAATGCAGCAGGAGCTAAACCGATGACTGAAGCCGTCAGCAGTAATGGATCGTCCGGCACCAAGCCTTCCTCTCGGAGGCGATCCTCCAAGCCCGCGACCGTCAGCGCCTCGGCACTGGCGGAGCATCCTGATTGCTCCCGGACCACATCGACAAGCTCGAAGCCGAAGGTGTGATCCAGCGGCGAGGTGACGGCTTGCCGCTCGACCAGAGCCGCATTGCCCACTGACGGCACCTTCGGCGCGAACGGCAGCCATCCTCCGCAGTGAGGCTGATCAGGCCCACGTCGCGGTCAAGACCGAGATGCTGCAGCTTCGGTTGATGGAGAACAAACGCGAACTAGTGCGTCGGGCGGATGTCGACTAACTTATTGACCAGATCGCTGGCACAGCCCTACTGCATCTATCGAGCCTGCCGGTGCGGTGTGCGCCGCGAGGTGACCTTGCGACCCGGCGCAGCATCGAGCGGGTCGTCTTCGAGGTCCGAACTGAGATTGCCAAGGTCTGCCAGCAGGTAGTCGACAAAGTGCGACGAGCCGCCGCTGTTGAGCAGGCCTGATCGGCTCGTCCCCTTTGTCGTGCCCAGTGCGGTATCCACCGCAATCCCCTTAGCGGCTTGCCTGTTGTGCGCGACCCGTGGGTCGCAAGGGGCGCACTCGTTCGAGTATCCGCTTCTTCACGTTTGAATCTTGCTGCCGGTGTTCATGCGCAATTAGGCACGCCGCGGCCGACCCTTGCCGCGGCCACGCTTCGGATTGCGCTCGTCGCATGCCACCTTCGCAGCTTGCCACGCGGCAATCTCATCCCAAAACCAAACTCGCCGGTTGGGACTGATGTACGTCGGCTGCGGAAATGTTCCTGCTTTAATGAGCCGATACAGCGTGCTGCGAGAGATGGGAATGAGCGCGAGGACCATCTCCTCAGTGAGCATACGACGGAGGATGGGTTCATCTTGGATGGCAGCGATACTCATGGTCATGTTTGATCTCTGCATGCATGGAGCACCGAGCGCGCTCCTGAGACATGGTGGGCGACCGAGTTTAACCGAGGTTCAGTTGCGTTTTCTAGATTGAAGCAAAGCTTCGCAAACTTCCGGTCACGCGAGCAAATCGCACATCCCTCTCGTACCGCGACAGTGCTGCGTCAAAAGCTTGTGAACGGTACTTGCTGACATTCCCTGAAACTAGATCGTCGTTTGTGGCTCCTGGTAATCGCGGACTTATCAAAGCATGCTCGTCATGAGGTGCAGAAGTGCGCCGTGGATAAAAGGAGGATAGCGATGGCGCGCTCAATTGCTGAGAACATCGAGAAGCATCCTGTGCCGCGAGTGAGCTGGTCGGTTGATGAGTTTTGCAGCTCTGTTGGGATTAGCCGCTCGACCTACGAGAAATTGAAGCGTCATGGTCTCGCACCGCGTGAGATGCGCATTGGTTGGGCCGTGCGCATCAGCCAGCATGCCGCGGCAGAGTGGATTGCTGCGCGTGAAGCCGAGGGGGCCACGAAGGTGATGTCCGAGATGGAAAAGTCGAGCAGCACGTAAGTACAACGCCGCGTCCAGCGCGAATGCCCAGCCCGGCTGAGCTAGCGCGAGCCCAAGACGAACGCTGACAGGGTTGCCGCCGAGTAAAGCAACAGAGGCAAAGAAAGATTGGATCGTTATTTCGCCGAGGCAATAGCCGCTCGGCTAAGGCGAACTCTTGGCTGAAAGGAGCGGAGCCGACGGCCAGGTGCACTCGTGCAGCAAACCCGATGCACCCGGTCGTCTAACAAAAGAGGACAGCTTATGTCCAACGTCACGACCGCCAGCGCTGTCGCGCGGTATGCGGTAGCGCCCGCCGACTCGGCTGTCAACATCCTGGAGCACTTGAGGGATCTCACTGGACGCGTCGGGGAAATCAGCGAGCGGGTCTTTGTCGCCTGCACTATGGCTCAAGGCGAGTTGGAGGTGTTCGAGCCTTACGATCTCGATGACGAGCTCAATGATCGGCGGAAATCGCTCGCCGATGATTTGCTTGAGATCGAGATCGCAGCGCATGACCTCAACGAGCTGGGCGATCTCATCAGCAAGCTCACGTCGTAGCAAACCGGAAGGGCACCATCGTTGATGGTGCCCTCTTTCTTTTTGGAGGACACCTCAATGCCTAAGAAGCCTCGTATCCGGGCCGCGTTTCGCCTTAATGCCGCCGTGCGCCTGGTCGCCGAAGTGCGTTGCCCATATTGCTGCACTGAGCTGCGTGCAGAGGATATTGAGCCGCTCGAACATGGCGATGTTCTCGCCATTTGCGCCAGCTGCCATCTCGTTCTGTTCACTATCGAGCACCAGTGATGGCGGGTCGCATCAAGGCGCGAAGCGGCTCACTGGCTGCCGCTTTTAGTCTCGCCACACCGCCAGTCGGCGAACGGCAGACCCAGCGCGTTCCTGTGATGGAGGCAGTCCGGCTCGCCGCGGGTCGCGAGAGTCTTTCCATCACAATAACTACCTTCGAATGCACTATTACGATTTGGGCTGAGGCCGCGGCCGAGGGCGAGCTGGCGGTGCCGCTGGAGCCGCTCGCGGCAGTGCTGCGGCATTTCCCACCCGACGCAGAGATTGCCATTGTCGCCGACGACCACGCCGCGATGCTAACCGCAGGTCAATCGAGCTTCAGGCTCCCGGTGGTTCCGATCGCGAACCTGCGGGAGCCGCTTGTTATCCGAGTGGAAACTGGTCGCGTCGAACTCGATGCCAAGACGACGCTTGGTCTTTTTGCTCGGCCCGCGTTCGCTGCTGCCCACGATGCGTCTCGTGGATACCTTAATGGCATCCTCCTGCACAGCACAGCCGAGAGTCTTGTCGCGGTCGCGACCGACGGGGTCCGGTACTGCCGTGTCACCACACCGGCGACGGCGACACTCTCGCCGGATCACTCGCTGATCATCGCGAATGGGGTGGTGAACTCCATCACCCGCTTGCTGCGCAACGCGATCGGCAACGTGACCCTGCGTCGGTCAGAACGCTTGTTTGCAGTCCAGGGCGCATGCGAGCGCATGCGATTTGCGCTCGTTAGTAGAAGGATTGAAGCGACCTATCCCGCTTATGAGAGATTCTGCCAGTTGCCAGGCCAGAACTTCATGACCACCAACCGCGCCGGGCTCGCCGAGGCGCTCGCACGCTTCACGGCAGTGGCTGACCCGCAGACACCACTGCCTATCGTCAAAGTGTCCTGGGACGCCGGCGGTTTGCATTTGCGTGCCGATGGCAGCCATGACCACCTTGCGGCCGACGTTGTGGGCGAGAGCGAAACGGCAGTTCAGACCCGGTATTTCGCTGAAATCGTCGCCGTATTGCGGGGCGACAACGTCACGATCAACGCGGGGCAGCCCAGCAGCATCATCCTCATCACCGACCCGGACGACGAGAGCTTTACCGCGGGACAGATGCCGATCCGGCCGAGGTCGTCATGAGCAATCTACTCGCCGCCGCGCTCGACTACGCTGCTCGCGGATTTCCGGTGTTTCCCTGCGCCCCGGGGGGAAAGATACCCGCGGTTCAACGCGGCTTTCGAGCCGCCACCATGAACCCTGCAACCATTCGCCGCTATTGGACTGATCCCGAGCGCAACATTGCTATCCCGACGGGCGCGAGTTCGGGTTTCTGGGTGCTCGACCTCGATGGTCCCGAGGGAGTTGCAACTTTGCGCGCGCTGGAAACGAAACACGGAGCGCTGCCGGACACCCGCACCGTGCTCACGGCCAGGGGCGCACATGCATGGTTTGCATATCCGGGTCCGATCCCCACCACTGTCGGGAGGGTCGGTGCCGGCATCGACACCCGCGGCGACGACGGCTACGTCATCGTCCCGCCCTCCGTCCATCAAACAGGCCACCGCTACGTCTTCCTCGGCGATCCCTGGGGGCCTGTCGCGGCCGCACCGGCATGGCTGATCAATGCCGTTCGCACCAAAACCGAATTGCGGATCATCGACCGGGCCATGGCCCCGAATCAAGGACCGTGCCGTGTGGGCGCCTATGGTCACGCTGCCCTGAAAGCCGAAATCGCGGCGCTGGCTGCCACTCCGCCCGGGCGACGCAACGACGCGCTCAACCGTGCGGCGTTCAACCTTTTTCGATTGGTTGCCGGCGGAGAGCTCGCCGAGGATGAGGTGATCGCCGAGCTGCACCAGGCCTGCATCACGAACGGGCTTGTGGCCGACGATGGCTGGCGGAACGTGCACGCAACCATTCTCAGCGGGCGGGCCGGGGGTTTGCGGTGCCCGAGATCGCGAGGCGCGCCATGACCGAGGTGCTGCGCCCGTACCAGGTCGAGGTCATCGCCGAGTTCTGGCGCGCCGTGAACGCGGAGCAACGCAGGATCATCCTCGTCGCGCCGACCGCGTCCGGCAAAACCGTGATTGCCCGCACGATCGTAGAACAGGCCCGCCAGAAAGGCTGCGGGTCGTTGTTTCTCGCCCACCGTCGAGAAATCATCACCCAGACCAGCAATAAGCTGCGCGGAATTCCTCACGGTATCATCAGGCCCGGCGATCAACCGCGGCCATTTGAGATGGTGCAGGTGGCGAGCGTACAGACGTTGCATCGCCGTGCCACCAAGGCTTCGACGATGGAGCTACCCGAGGCGGGGCTCGTCGTCGTCGATGAATGCCATCATGTCGTGGCGCAGAGCTACAAATCGATCATCGAGCGCTACCCGGAAGCCATTCTGCTTGGGCTCACTGCCACGCCGTGCCGTGGCGACGGCCGCGGCCTCGGTAAGGTCTTCCAGACCATGATCCAGTGCCCACAAGTCGGCGAGCTTGTCGAGCAGGGCTTTCTGGTGCCGACCCGCGTCTACGCGCCGGTGGATCCTGACCTGCACGGCGTTCACGTTCGTCATGGCGATTACGTGGAAAGGGAGCTCGCCGACCGCATGGATCGGCCAAAATTGGTCGGCGATATCGTCACTAACTGGTTCAAATTCGGCAAGCGGCGCAAGACGGTCTGCTTTGCCACCTCCGTCCGTCATTCAATTCACATCCGAGACGAGTTCGTTGTCACCGGCGTTCGCGCCGAACACATTGACGGCTCGACGCCAATGGCCGAGCGCGATGCCACGCTGGCGCGGCTCGCCTCAGGCGAAATCGAGGTTGTCACGAACTGCATGGTGTTGACCGAAGGTTGGGATATGCCGGCGCTTGGATGCCTGATCCTCGCGCGACCGACCAAGCAGCTGGGCCTCTACAGGCAGATGGTCGGACGCGGGCTCCGGCCAGCGCCGGACAAGGTTGATTGCATCGTCATCGACCACTCGGGTGCTACCTACCGGCTCGGGTTCGCCGAAGACTTCATCGAGTGGACGCTCGATCCCGACTTGAAGACAGAAAATCCGGCCCATGCCATCCGAGACGGGGATCATCCGGGCGGGCCGAGGATCGTCGAATGCCCCGAATGTGGTGCTGCGCGCGTCGGCGGGATGGCTTGTCTCACGTGCGGCTATTTGCCGGCACCATTACCGCGCGCCGTTGACGTGATCGATGGCGATCTGGGCCTCGTTGGTACTAGCCGTAAGGCCCAACCTGATCGTGTCGATCTCCGCATCCGCGACGAGTGGCACGGCATGCTCGCGAGCATCGCGGCCGAACGCGGCTACAAGCCTGGCTGGGCTGCTCACCAGTACCACAAGAAATTTGGCGAGTGGCCGCCTCCCGGGCCGGCGCCTGTGCCGTCGGAGCCATCGGTCGAGGTTAGGCGCTGGGTGCGCTCGCGGATGATCGCCTATGCGCGGCGGCGGAAATCCGCATGAGCAAAAATCGCCCCAGGGAACGTTTTGTCCGGCTTACCCAGACAATGATCGAGAGCCAGGCCTGGCGAAGTCTTAATGGCAACGCCCGCGCCGTCTACGTTGAATTGGCCAATCTTTATCGTGGCAACAACAATGGCCGGATCGGGTTCTCAGCAAGGCAGGCCGCTTCCGTCATTCCAATTTCGATTTCCACTGCCGCGCGCACTTTGATGCTGTTGCAGGAGCGTGGCTTCATCGCCGTTGCGGCAAAAGGACGTTTTGACCGAAAACGTGAGGCCACTCGTTGGCGACTCACCGAGTTTGACTGCGATGTCACCGGTCAGCCGGCCAGCCGCGAGTTCGAAGCCTGGAGTTCGGTCGACAGCTCTCCAGCTTGGCCATCGCGGAGATACAGAAAGGAGGGGATAGATGGATAGCTATAGACTGTCTCACCCATGACACTATGCATAGTCTCACCCATGACACTGTAAGAGGCCAACGGTGTCATCCATGACACCACATAGTCTCACCAGTGACACTGTTAGTGTCACCCATGACACTATGCAGCGAACAGTTTTAGTGGCGAGCGGAAGGGGCACCATCAGCAACTTCGGTATCTCGAGTAATCTTGGATTATGCTACAATTGGCTCGCTAAGCTCTGAACGAGGCCGCGTCATGAGTGCAATGCGAGGTCGGCGAGATCCAAGAACAGGCCGTGTCTTCGGATTTCAATCCGAAACACAGCGCCACAACTTCATGATCGGTCGTGCTCAATGCTGCGATGGCCCAAATCGACGTATGCCCACTTGTACGGCGGTGACCAGGTCTGGTGAACCCTGCAAGGCAGCGAGGATGCGCGGTCGTTCAACTTGCTTCCGTCATGGCGGAAGCTCCAAAGTAAAACAGACGCGGCTGGCTGCCGCATACCTGTCAGGAGATTTGACCCGTATTCAGCGGGCCGAGATGCGATTAGAGCGCAATCGCTTGTGTATGCTCTGGCGTCATGACCCACACCATCCTGGCAAAACGATCATTCTGACGCCCGACGATGAGGAGATCTGCCGAGCATGGGCGATGCAGCAAGGCTTCGAGCTCGCGCTCCTGGACGATGACCTCCCGGCGTTCTCGGACGCCCTCCGATGGCTATGGGCTAGGAGGTCGCGCGGCCTCATCAGTGAGGAGGACTTGAGCGCCAAACTCACGCGGCTGCGTAGCCGGACCATGGAGGCAACCCGTGCGGTCGATTATCAGGGATGAGCGTGGGCGCTTTGTACAGGTAGTCCAGCCGAGGCTTTGGCAAGCCGCTGCGGTAAAGCGGAGCCGAGACAGAACCGATCGGATTGAACGCGCCCGAAGGCAATTGAAGGCGCAGATAGCCACGACCCAGTGGACGAATGAGCTGGATCGGCAAGGAATCTGCGAGTTGGAGGCTTGCGGCATTGAGTGGTTCGCAGTTGAAGCGTGGCTCGACGCCCTGAACCCGCAAGCAGCCAGTGCCGCGCGAAGGTTCGTGAAAAGCGTGTTGGAGGTGTTAGCAGATCATGCGGCTCCGTCTCGAGAACGGGGTGAGGTCTACAATGAACTATATAGGCGGCTGATCGCTGCCGGCATCGTGGACTAATCGCCTCGGGGTTTGATCACGGCCGGAATGGATCGCCGCGACTCCACGCGGGCCGCTGATGCGCTCTTGGTGGCTTTGAGTCCCCAAGACCAGTGAAGAAACAGGCTGCTCCTCGACCGTCCCAGGGGCGCGGAGAGGCTGTCACTCGAAGAGACGCTTATTGGAGGGCCCGCCAGATTGTAGTTTCGCCGCACTCATACTCGCGGGCCAACTCCGCCATCGTTTCGCCGGCAGCGTACCGCTCAGCCAGTCGTCGGCGCTGACTGTGATCAAGAGCAGTCGGCCGCCCGAACTTCGTGCCCTTACGCCGGGCCCGCTGAATACCTTCTTCACACCGCTTGCGGATCAGGCTGCGCTCGAATTCGGCGATGCCGCCCATGATCGTCATGACCAACCGACCCACATCGGTCGTTGTGTCGCACCAATTCTCGCCGAGCGAAACAAACCCGCAGCCTACCTCCTGGAGCTCATGAAAAATGTTTTGCAGATCGCGGCTCGATCGCGCCAGGCGATCCAGCTTGGTAACAGTTACCACGTCTCCGGGATTGAGGCTCTTCATCAGCTTGGCGAATTCTGGCCGCCCGCTTGTAGACTTGCCTGATGCCTTCTCACTGAAGATCTTCTCGCATCCGGCAGTTTTCAGCGCCTCAGTTTGAGCAGCGTGATCCTGTGTGTTCGAACTGACCCGTGCATATCCGATCTTCATCATGTCCCCCATTTTGAAAGAGAGACTTTTGGAATCTAAAAAGCGCGATAACGCAAGGGCAATTTCGATCTTCCAGAAAGTAGAGTTTTTGAAAGTTGGAGGCAGATCGTCTGCCGTAGCCTAGCAAGGCAACTGCGCTCATCGCCTGAGCAACGGCCCCCGTGGTGATGACGAGCCTAGCTTGCGGAGCAGTTTGTGATGCGGCTGCGCGCCATGGCTGATCTTGGCGCCGGCGGCCTGATCGGGGCGCTCCAGCATCGGGTTTCTGAGCCACCCCCTGGCACCCCCCGATCGTCGCGGGGCCGGCGGTCGCAACCCGCCGCGGCAAAATTTTCTCACTTCGAACCTTGCTGATGGTCTTGCTCCAGCGTTTAACCCGACTCGCGGTCTGGCTGGCCACATCGACATCGCCAGAACTTTGTGCGCTGAGTCCGCGCAAGCCCCTCTGCGCTTCACTTCATCCGTGGTGCGAACGGTGTCAGTCAGATGCCCGGTACCGCCAACGAGATCCTGAAGCGAAGGCAGGGGGGCTGGAGGAGAAACTCGAATCGGCCGCGCCGACTTGTGGATGCTGAGTTTGCCGTAGCCCCGCCGGCCATGTCCAAAGACGAGAGTGGAAGAGGTGAGTCAAAGTGACTCACCGAAAATCCTCTCGAACCAACAGCCCTGCTATTGTAGGCAAGCAGCGCTTCAACGCTGTTTTCCCCTCGCGGTGCTAGCATTCCCATCTTTCGACTTTGATTGGCAGTCGCAGGTCGATCAGCCGCGCTTGCAGTAGAGAAAGCGCAAGCAGGTCGCTTGGATGTACATGAAGCGAGTAGTCGAACTGATTGCCGCCACCTTCCACAAAATCAAGATGCGGGCCGTCACCTCTCCGGTCGAGGTCAGGACCAAGATCGATCCCTTTAAGGAGACGATAGGCTCTCGCAGAGGGACCGGACACGCGGTCATAGTGCAGTTCCCACCAGGCGCCGTCCATTTGCTGGTCTAGGTGGCTTGGGTCGAAGCTCATCTGTTCGAGCCGTTCTTTGATCTCACCAGCCGTGTAGTCCTTTGCGTCCAGGCTGTTCAGAAACACCCGCCAGGTCGGAGGCTCAGGGGCAATGACTTCAGGCTCGGCATCGAGAAACAATTGCGGTTCGTTCAAACCATCGGGCCAATCCCAGTAAAGCGTGTGTACAGTGCGCGACGGGACAAACAGCAACGGTGCCTCCTTCCGCCGTATGAATGCCCGCGCGTCACCGACGAACGCCATCGTCAGCAAGCCGCCCGTTCCGATCAGAAATCCACGTCGTGAAAACATAGGGCCCTCCGAGGTCTCATGCGCATCTGGAGGACTGGCGACCTATTGTTGCCCCTGCGGGCCACATCGTCGTACCACCGTTGCCGGTCAAGGCTGGTTGGCGGGACCATCAGGTCCTCTCAGGATGCAAGCACGGACATATCGCACCGGTACCCGCTGTCAACGGCTTTAGGGCGGTCTCGAGGTCGAACCCGCCCCATGGCACCCCGATCAAGCTGGGCTGTGGACGCACAACTCCCGCCGAAGTTTTCGAGTTCTAGCTTGCCTTCCGTCGTTAGGCTCTGCGCTGGCACCGCGAAGGCCCCGTCAGATCTCCTGGTCGCCTCGGTCTTCATCAGAAGCGTCTGAGCTAACTTGGCGCGAGCCGCCCGCGCGTTGTTCTCGCTCCCCGCGGAAGCGCAGGCGATGCCTGACGGGGCTCCTGAAGCTTGGTTGGGTTGTTTTTGTGCGGCTGACCGAGGGAAGAAAGCTGGCCTGCTAACCACGCTCGGCAGTCGCTCCATCCACTTTGCACTCCATTTTGCCCCATTTCCGGCACCTTTGCCGATCAACAGAGTTAGAAGCTGCCTATGGGCAGGCTGGCCGTTTGTTCTCCCGCCGCCGAACCCTCCGTAGGACCTCTGATTGGACTTAGCGGTGGTGCGACGCTGTCGCAGCGCCTCTTTCATACCCGAGGGATCCAGCATGAAACGCATGGTAGTGACCGGCATCGTCCTTCTCTCGCTCTCTTCCGTGGCTGAGGCGCATCGTCTCTCCGGGAGCGCGACTTACTATGGCGGCAGTGACCGCCTGTGCGGCCGCCGAACAGCCTCCGGGGGCGTACTCAACTGCGCTGCAATGACAGCCGCTCACAGGACGCTGCCTTTCGGCACCGTCCTGATGGTTCAGAGCGGTGGTCGGTCGGTCCAAGTCACGGTGACCGACCGCGGTCCATTCACCGGCGCGTTCCTTGATCTATCGCCTGCGGCCGCGAGTGCGCTCGGCTGCCGCTGCACCCATCGCAGCGTGACCGCGACCATTGTGCAAATGGGATCCGGTGGGACTTTGGTCGCGAGTCGTGGTCGCCAACGTCCCGTCGCTGCGGTGGCCATACCGGGGGTCTTCCAACCGATGCAGGACGGCGTGGGTCCGTTGGGCACGTTCGGGTCGTCGATGGCGATGGCTCCTGCGCTCCGTCATCACCGTCGCCACTAGTACAGGAGGCAGCCCGTTCGCATTGCGGCGAGTTGCCAAATGCTCGACGGCACAGCCATAGTCAACAAATCGCATATCGAGGAGCCCCGTGATGCGGTTGTCCAGTTTGGCTATTGTCGCGCTTGTCGTGGGTGCCTCCAACCCAACTTATGTTTCTATCGCGATGGCAGCTCCAGAATGTTCAAGATCGATGGAGCTGGCGGATTGGGGAGAGAATTCGACCGGTGACATTAACGTTGCGTCTGGGGAAAGTTGCACTTTCCCGATCACGTTGCGCGGCGCAACGACTAGCTCGGAAATCTCGCAAAAGCCAGCACACGGCAAGCTCAAGAAGGTCAACGTTGCGATTTACGAATACAAGACAAAGGCCCGATACAAGGGAAGTGACACCTTTGCCATCAAGGCAACGGGTAAGGGGCCGAAGACTTCTGGCACATCGGTGATCACGGTGCACGCTACGATTAAGTAGCGGGTCGAGCAGTTGAGCGACGCCTTTTAATGCAGATCGCGCGGTGGGCCGCCGGCCGTACGAGGCCGCACCAGTCTCGCGGCTGTTGACGGCGTCCGCCGTGGGGCCGTCCGCGATTGCGAAGACGGAGAAGATCGGCCGAACATCAGTTTATCGCGCACTTGCAGAGTGAGCCGCTCTCACGTGCAATCCGCAAAGCTTCTATCCGGTACGCGAGGCGCTTGCTGGGCCTCCAGAGCTTCACGCGTCCAGCAACAAGATCAGGCCGAGCAGTTTTCGGGTCGAGGGGGGCAGGGGGAGAGAAAGAAGCTTGCTGTCTGTTCGGTCTGTATTGCTGTCCATTGCGTGGCTCGGGAGCATCATCAAGCTGCCAAAACCAAACCCGGACGGCCCTCGTCATAATTGAGGCAATACCTTGTACGACTGTGGTTCCGGTGATTTGCAGTCGTTTAGTTTCGCGCTCTCTGTCAGATCGCCAGGAGCTGTTGGGTGCGCTCAGTCCTTCGACGCCAGCGATTGGATAACCGCCGAACTGATGCGTCGACCTGCAGCCCTGCGGGCACCACCCCGGCATTCCATACGTCGGTCTGGAGACGTATATACGCGACAGTGCAGCCGATACCGATCCGAGCCGTGATCGCGCTCGCGACGCTCGTTCTGCTTGCGTCCGGCGCCGTGGTTGAGAGGGCGACCGCCCAAGCCTGTAGCGTCGCAGGATCCACCGTCACGCTCACCAGCGGATCTTGTACCATTGCTCCCGATACCGTTCTCAACGGCTCGCCTGCGGTTCACGCGCTCACCAGCGCCAACATCACCACCAGCAACGTCAACATCAATCCTTTCAACGGCGGAAGCACCGGTGGTTTGGCCGAGACCAACGGCACGATCACCTTCAGTTCCGGGTCCAGCATCAATGGCAACTGGGCCATCGCTGCGTCTGCGCAAAGCGGCGGTCAGATCATTTTCCGAACAGGAGCGGCCATTAACCCGCCCTTCGGCGGCGGAGGCACTGCACTCCTTGCCAATGGAGCGAACAGCCAAATCAGCGCGACGGGTCTCTCCGTAAGTCTCAACGGCGCAGGGGGCAACGTAGCCGCGAGGGCGACCAATGGCGGCACCATCAACCTGATAAGCGGTAATTCAATCGATTACGCAGCTGGGGGTGGAGGCAATACCGGTCTTTGGGCAACCGGCGCCGGCAGCCAGATCTTATTGATGGGTACGACCTTATCGATGCCGGGTGGTGGCGGTGGCGACATCGGCGCGAAGGCGGAAACAGGTAGCAAAGTGAGTTTGACCGGCGGCAGTGTCACCGTCAGTGGAAACGGCGGGGGAGAGACGGGACTTCTGGCGACTGGCACTGGGAGTACGATTACAGCAAACAACGTAGTCGTCAGCGTTAGTGGAGGCGGCGGTAACGCCGGGGTGAGTTCAGCGAACGGCGCCGGCATCATGACGACCGGCGGTTCGGTATCTGACGTCAACGGCGCAGGCGGCCGGCTTCAGAACGGCGGCAGCGTGACGATGGCCGGCACTAACGTGACGGCTTCGGGCAATGGCGGCATCGGCTTTCTTTTCAACAACGGCGGCGCCGCCAACACGTTGCAGTACAGCAATGCGACGATTATGGCGAGCGAGGCTTCCTTCCTGGTGCAGGGCGCCACTGCCAACATCAATCTCAGCAACACGATCGCGACTGCGAACAACAACACCCTGCTCGACACGAACTCGTCCGGCAACACGACGTTCAACGCTCAAGGGGCGACCTTGCAAGGAATGATCTCGACGCAGGGCGGGAGTATGAGCACGGTAAATCTCACGCAAAATACCATCTGGACGATGACCGGGACTTCGACGGCAACAACCGTCATCAACGACAACAGTCAGATCACCTACACCGCGCCGACCGGGAATCCCACGCAACTGTCGAGCTACAAGACGCTAACCGCGGGCAACTACGTGGGCGCGAACGGCACAATCGGGCTCAACACGTTTCTCGGCCCCGACGGCTCGCCTTCGGACAGGCTCATCATCAACGGCGGCAGCGCGACCGGCAATTCCGTCTTGCACATCACCAATGCGGGTGGCCCCGGCGCAGAGACGGTGGCGAATGGCATCGCGGTGGTGCAGGTAATCAACAACGGCACAACGGTACCCGGTGCCTTCGTGCTCGCCGGCGAGGTGCGCGGCGGCGCCTTCGACTATTTTCTTTTCCGTGGAGGCCTCGCGGGCAGCAGTCCCAACGACTGGTTTCTCCGCTCGACCTTTGTCGTCCACCCGGAACCGATCGAGCCGCCATCAGTGCCGCTCGTGCCACTCGGACCGGCACTACCAACCAATCCGCCCCCTGGGACGCTGCCCCCGGGTATCTACCCAATCATCGGGCCGGAGATCGCGACCTATGGTGTGGTCCAGCCGATCGCCCGGCAGTTGGGGATGACGACGCTTGGCACCCTGCATGAACGCATCGGCGATACGTTGCTCGACGCAAATGCGGGCGCGCCATGCCCCGCCGGCGGTCTGGTACCAGCGCGAGCGCCGACCGATTGCGCGAGCGCCGGCTGGGGGCGGGTCCTCGGTCAGCAGATCGACAGCCATTACAGGGCGTTCGCTGATCCGCGCACCTCCGGCCAGGTGCTGGGCTTTCAGACCGGCCTCGATCTGTGGCGGGGCGAATGGATACCGGGCCATCGCGATGCCGGAGGCATTTATGTCGGATATGCCAATGCCAATGTCGATGTGAGCGGCCTCGTCACGAACGAAGCAGCGACCGGCTACATGCTCCGTCACACCGGCGGTCTCAATCTCAATGCATGGTCAGGCGGCGCTTACTGGACGCATTACGGCCCGAATGACTGGTACCTTGACGCGGTGGGACAGGCGACGCGCTACGAAGGCGCAGCCTCCACGCAAATCGCCAGCCTTTCAACCACTGGGTTCGGCTTCCTCTCGTCGTTGGAGACGGGCTATCCCATTCGGTTGCCGATGTTCGGGCCGGGCTTCGTACTGGAGCCGCAGGCGCAGATCGTCTGGCAACATGTGTCGTTCTACGACGCCAATGATGGTCTAGGTGCAGTCGCACTGGGTACAACGTCGGGCACCAGTGGGCGGATTGGCCTGCGCGGCCGATGGACCGTCGCCAGCGACAGCGGGCAGGTGTGGCAGCCTTATGTTCGCGCCAATCTGTGGCGCGATTGGGCGGCGCAGGCGACAACGACATTTTCCGGTGTCGATCTGGTGCCCTTGCTTGAGCAGGCCACGCGCCTGCAACTCGGAGGTGGGGTGAGTGTGAGGATGAACGCCAACGTCAGCCTCTACGCCAATGCCGACTACCAGTTCGCTGTCAGCGACACCGACGGCGGCAGGCGTGATGGCATTCGCGGAGCAGCTGGCGTCCGGTATGCGTGGTGAAGCTGGGGAAGACATCTGCTCATGTTCAGTTCTTCCATTTTTGAACCCGAGCGGACTCGGCTGCAATTTGAAGACCCAAACTGCGGACCGATGGGAACTCAATTCTTAAGCTGGATTAACAACTTGCGGGGCAATTTCGTCCGCAAGTGTGACTTCCACGCTACATCCCACCGGCAGCATCTCGCCTAAAAAAGGAGCAGGAATCATGAGGGGCGCTCCTGCCTAGCCTGACGCTTCGGGGACAACGGAAGCGGACTGGGAGAAATTCATATGAAGAAGATTTTGGTTGGTGCAATTGGCGCTGTGGCGCTGAGCATGTCCGCTCCTGCGAGCGCTGCAGATATGGCGGCCCGTCCCTACACCAAGGCGCCCCCGATGGTTGCGCCGATCTATGATTGGACCGGCTTCTACATCGGCGCGAACGGTGGCTGGGGTCAAAGCCGCAATTGCTGGGATTTCGTCGGCGCGGCCGGCGTGGTTTTCGCTGATGGCTGTCGCGAGCGCTCTGGAGGCCTGATCGGCGGTCAGGTCGGGTATCGTTGGCAGGCAAGCCAGTGGGTGTTCGGCCTGGAAGCTCAAGGTGACTGGGCGGACCTCAGCAGCCAGCGCGTCAGTCTGATCAACCCAGCGTTCTCGACCCGCACAAAAACGGACGGCATTGGCCTGTTCACCGGCCAGATCGGCTATTCCTGGAACGCTTCCTTGCTATACGTCAAAGGCGGCGCGGCAGTGACGAGCAACCGCTTCAGCATCCTGGGCACGCTCAGCGGAGCTGAACTGGCAGCTGCAAGCGCAACCCGTTGGGGTGGGACGGTAGGTGTCGGCTGGGAGTATGGTTTCGCACCGAACTGGTCAGCTGGCATCGAATACGATCATCTGTTCATGGGCAACGCAAACAACTCGTTCTCGGTTGCCAACCCCATCGTTGCTGGTGCGCTGAACCGGATCAACCAAGACGTAGATATGGTCACACTGCGCGTCAATTATCGCTTCGGCGGGTACGGTGCGCCGGTGGCGGCGAGATACTAAGCCTCGTCCTTCCATTCTTTCTCCAGTAAATTAGGCCGGCAGAGATGCCGGCCTTTTTTATCGGAGAGAACATGTCCGAACGATCTCTCAAGCTGCCAAGCCGCCCCTTAAGCCGCCGCGACGCGGCCGACGCCATCAATCGCGCCTTTGAGAGTTCGGACATCACCGAGGTTTGCCAGGCCATCGGCTCTGCTCTCCGCGATTACAACGTCTCCGACATCGCCAACGAATGCGGGATTGCAAGGCAGACCCTCTATCGCGCCTTTGTCGGTGGTCTAAAGCATCCAAATTTCACAACCGTTTTGACGGTCCTGGACGCGCTGGGCTTGCAACTGCATGTCACGGTGCGCCGGAAGGCTCGGGCACGATCGGCGCTCCATAAGGCAGTTCCGCCACCGGAAAAATGATCGGTCCTGCGATGGCCCGGCGGTTGTAGTTCTCACGTTGTAATGCCAAGCATGCGAACAAGCCTATCAACTAGGTCGAGCCTGAAGGGAAAGGGTTCGTACGGTTGAGGAGCACCTCGTATCTTGGCTGTCCCTGGGTTTTTGCGTGTACCTTGGGACAATGTGCCTGAGGACAACTATTCTTCGCTTGGATTGTTAGGTTCACTGGGATTGCACCAACCCCAATGGTGCACCAGCCCCCCAAGGCCCCAGTCTCGCGCGGGACTGGGGCCGACCCCGTTCGGCGGGACACAACGGGAGAAGCCGCTGTAAGCTCTTACAGAGCAAAATGATTAAGCACCAAGAAGTGGATGAGTGCTTTGCGGCCAACTCAGATCGCGCTCGTAGAATCGAGAACGGATGCAGGCCTGCGATCACATCATAATCGTTGACGACGATCCTGGCATACTGAAGGCGGTCGCCAGACTGCTGCGTCGCGAAGGCTACAAGCCCGTCCCGTTCTCATCGGTCACCGCCTTCAAAGCCAACGCTGAGCTTGAGCGGGCGGCTTGTGTCATCCTCGACATCAATCTGCAGGATGGATCAGGCATTGAGCTGAGGCAATATCTCAATGCCTCACGCGCTGACGTACCAGTCATCTTTATCACTGGCAACGAGGAGCCGGCCGTCCGCCAGGCTGCGCTGAACGCCGGATGTGTTGCTCTCGTCAGCAAGCCGTTTTCCGCTTCTGAATTGCTGGTGCCTATAAAAAAAGCTGTTGGTGCCTGACCGATACAGCAGGCAGGAGAGCGGGGAGCTGGAGATACGGAGCGGCCATGTTTACGCACCATGTGCCGAAGTTTGGCGTGTGAACAAGAAGACAAGCCGTCATTCGGCTATGGCACAACGGTGGGAAGGGCGACAGCACCAATGCAGCGTCGGGCAACGGAAGGTGCTCCTCACCAACCAGGACCGCCTTCCACACGGCCCTCTCAATACCCTGGTGCGCTAACAAGACATTAGGTGACCTAGTTCGAGCAGGCCTTCTTCATGCGAGTTTGGCGGTAGTGATCCTAGAGAATCTCGCAGAGCAGTAGGTGTGCAGAACTGCAAGCTCGTCCGAGCCCTTGACGCAGATCAACATCCGAGAGCGCCTCAGCAGTCAGATTTTGGCCGTTGTGTGCAGGAGAGACTTTCCAGCTCGCGCGGTCTGATCCTCGCGTCCAGGTGAGTTGCGGTGCATTAGGCGGGTAAGGAAGGCAGGTGAGCGCTCGTGCCGAAGCTAGATGATTTCTTCAGACAGAGTGCGAGCCGAGCAGATCTTGCGAAGCTGAGCCAGCTCAAAGCGGGTCATCTTACTCGTATGGATCGGATTGCAAATGGAAGAGCACTCCGTAGCAGTGTCCCGCGCTCCTCTCACGGAGAGCTGTTTCTCAGCCGCTCACGATCCGACCCTCTTTTAGTTCTCCAAGCCCAGAATGCTACGCGCATAAAGGAACTAGTGCCGGTGCGAATGGCACGAATGCTGGCTTCGCCGTTCGCCTTCATGCGAGGAAGTGCAGCAATCATGGCCGGTGATTTGGCCAACTCTCCCCGCACAAACCTTCAGGTCATGGCCTGCGGAGATATGCACCTCCTGAATTTCGGCCTGTTCGCATCGGCCGAACGAAATCTAGTTTTTGCAATCAACGATTTTGACGAGGTTCTTCCCGCGCCTTGGGAGTGGGATCTAAAACGTTTGGCCGCAAGCGCGGCCGTTGCTGCTCAATTCATGGCCGGTGACCGCGTAGATGCCGAACATGCTGCGCGTGCTGTTGTCGAAGCATACATCGCGAGAATGCGCGGGTATGCAGAAATGGATTTTCTGGAGGTGTGGTACGACCTTATTGACGAGAAAACTATTTTGGCATCGGCGCCTCCTCGTATGCGTAAACTTGCGCAGAATACATTCAAGAAAGCGCGCGGACGGGGCCACATTCGGGCTCTCGATCGATTGACAGAGGAGGTGAATGGAGAGCATCGCATCTTGGAGGATGTGCCGCTGATCGTTCGTGCAAAGCATCTCCCAGATGGCACCCCAGTGACTGAAGCATTAACATCAATGCTTCGCTCCTATTTGGAGTCACTGCCTGAAGATCGCAGACGATTGTTGTCGCGATTTCGGGTAGTGGACGTGGCCCGCAAAGTGGTGGGAGTTGGAAGCGTCGGCACGAATTGCTGGGTAGTACTGCTGGAGGAGCACGGTGCTGGTAGCCCGCTATTCCTACAGATAAAGGAAGCGCAGGAGTCGGTGTTAGCTCAATTCCTGGATGGAGCAAGAGAAGTCAAGCAGCAAGGTCGGCGCGTCGTGGTGGGCCAGCGGATGATCCAAGGGTCACCCGACGTTTTTCTGGGCTGGGGTCCAGTGGACGCGAGTAAGGCGAAGCGCCATTACTATGTGAGGCAGCTTGCAGATATGAAGGGTGGCCTCAGCTTGGCCGAGGGCGACAGAAAAACCCGTGAGGGTTTACCAGACTATTGCCGCCTCTGCGGTTGGGCGCTCGCACTCGCTCACGCTAAGTCTGGCGATGCCGCTATGATTTCAGGTTATTGTGGCACAGGCGACGTGCTTCCGGACGCAATTGGAAAATATGCACTAGCATATCTTGAGCAGACCGAGCGTGACTATGGAGTGCTGAAGACCGCCGCTCGCAACGGCAAGGTGTCTGTAGCGAAACAAAGATGAGGTAACGCGTCGCTCGAAGGTTCTCCAGATCGGAGCGTCAAAATGCCATGCAAAACTGTCGCCGACAGACCTCATAAGGTGTGCTCTTGTTTCTGACCTGGATTAATCAGGTCCTTGGGCTGGTGGTTCCGACGAGGCGTCGCGATTATCGACGCACGTTCTCGAGCGCATATGAAGGCTTCGCTTCAACGTGCCTCAGTAAACAATTAGCGCCCTACGGAGACACAAAAGAAGATCATTCAGGATTTGGCCTGTTGATCCACGGGCGAGAAGCCTTTGCCGTTCGTCTGGCACTGGCGGACCTGGCCGAGCATAGCCTCGATTTGCAGTACTACATGTGGGATGGCGACACCACGGGCCGGATCATGGTTGATCATGTCATGAGGGCCGCCGCACGAGGCGTGAGAGTTAGGCTTCTTGTTGACGACCCCTTTTACAAGGACAGCGACTCCGTCAAAGCCTGCTTGGACGCCCATCCGAACGTCGAGATTCGTCTATTTAATCCGCTCGGAAACCGGCGCTGGGCTATCCTGGACTTCCTCTTCGACTTCGCTCGCGTTAACCGCCGCATGCACAACAAATTGATGATCGCCGATAACGCGGCCTCGATCGTGGGTGGTCGCAATATTGGTGACATTTACTACGGTGTGAATGTCAGTGCCAACTATCGTGATCTGGATGTCCTGGCGGTTGGACCGGTCGTTCGCGATCTGTCAAACGTTTTTGACCGATACTGGAATAGCTCATCTGCGGTACCGATCGCCGCAATCGTCAGGCGAGCATATGGTGAGGCTGACCTTCAGGTTATCCTGACTCGCCTCAGGGAGGAGATCGCCACGACTGATTACCCCTATCCCATTTCTCAGCATCCTGAGCAGCTGGCTGTGCTGTGCAACGAACTGCGCGACGATTTGATCTGGGCGCCAGGGCGAATCGTCGCCGATGATCCCGAAATTGTTCCCGGAAAGGAGAGCAATAGCGTTGTGATCTTCATCGGTGAGCGTGTAGCCAGTTTGGAACGAGAGCTTCTTGTTGAGTCACCTTATTTCGTTCTGCCGGCTGGGGCTCAGGCCACTGTGAAACGATTGCAGGATCGTGGAGTGAGGGTGCGGGTGCTTACAAATTCCCTTGCATCGAATGACATGCTCCCAGCGCACGCGGGCTACGCCAAGACGCGGAGAACACTTCTGGAGAATGGCATGGAGTTGTATGAACTCAGGCCCGACACTGACGCGTACCGGCCGGGATGGTCGATCGTGGCCGGGAGGTCCGCAGCGGCATTGCACACAAAGGCGATGATATTTGATGGAAAAGCCGTGTTCATTGGCAGCTTCAACCTCGATTCTCGCTCCGCCTTCATTAACACCGAAGCGGGGCTCTATGTCGAAAGCCCAGAACTCGCCCGGCGGCTGGCGGCTTACATGGAGATGGGAGTTGGGCCGGCGAACAGCTACCGCGTCTTTCTTGATCCAGATAGCAAACTCGCCTGGGAGACGACGAAAGATAGCGAACTGATGCGGTATTCGGACGAGCCCGCCACTGGTCTGCGACGGCGTGTCCTCACGACTCTCCTGAAGCTCCTTCCTATTGACTCGCAGCTTTGAACTGGCGTGGGCGACCTACCAGCAGAGCGAAGCTGCCATCGACCCGCCGTCCGTTAAGAAGCCGAATTGAGCGGGACTGGACAGGCAAGCGTGTGCGATAGCTGGATCAGGAAGAGGCACAAGAGTTCTCTGAGCCAGGCGACTCACGCAAATCATGGCAGCTATCATTCCGAGTTATCGGCACTCGGCCACGCGCAGGCCGCAGCGTCAGCTAGCAGGTACTTTAGTACGCTGCAGAGCTCCGTTCAGATGAATAAGAACAGCCTCTCGTATGTCACGGTTGGCATATAAAGAAATCTTAACAACTTAAGCGCGTAATACGTTGGATTTGACGTGACGATATTAGAATAAATTTGGGCCAGCCAATGAGGGCAAATTCTGCGGCCGATCTCATTACTGAGTTGGATGCCGCCATCGCGAAGAGCTCATCCGAATGTTGTGCGCGCATGCTCTGGCGCACCACTGAGCTGCTCGCTGACGGTAATCACCAATTACAAGAACCGCAGGTCGGCTTGCTTGACGACGTTCTAGTTCGCTTGGCCCGGCGGATCGCGCCCGGGACGCTCGCCGAGCTCAGCACGACGCTCGCCGAGCTGGGTACCGCTCCGATGAAGACCCTGCGATGTCTCGCCTCAAGCGGCGATCCGGCGATCGCAGTCCCTATCCTTACGAAATCTCCCGCCCTATCGCCGGCTGATCTCGTGGCGATCGCGACGTCCGGCAGCGAGGATCACCTTCTCGCCATTGCTGGCCGGCGCAGGATCGAAAGCCCAGTGACTGAGGCAATATTGCAGCGCGGCAGCAGCAAGACTTGTCTGGCCCTCATCGCCAATTCGGGCGCTGAATTCTCAGGCGCGGCCTATGCCCACTTGATCGGTAGAGCTGTGGAGGACGACGAGATCACGAAAGCGCTGACGCTGAGGCCGGACACCCCGGACATGGTGGTTCGCGAGCTGCTGTCGGCATCGCCGAGGCCGGCAATTAAGGCCTCCACCGCAAGCGCGCCTTCGCAAGTATTAGCGACGGCAAAGCAACCTTGCGACGCTGAGTACGCCGCTGCGAGGCCGGAGATCATATCGCTCAATCGGAGCGGAAAGCTGAGTGATTCGACTGTCAATCGGTTCGCGATTCGGCGTGAGACAGCCAACCTGTTCACGGCGTTGTCGGTGCTGTCGGGAGCACCGATTGAGGCCATCGAGCAGGTGATGGGAGAGTCCGGTTACGAAGGCGCGGTTATGGCGTGCCGGGCATCGCGCTTGAATTGGCAGACCACGCTGGCGGTCCTCAGCATTCGCGGCGCGGGGCTTTCACCAGGCGAACGCGTGCGAGCGCAGGAGCTGTTTGAAACGCTTCATCTCTCGACTAGCCAATGGTCCGTTCGTTGGGGAGAAATCTCCGCGCGCGCCCACCGCCGCACTGCAAGATCGGCAGGAAAATAATGAAATTCGACGGTCGCAAGGCGTCTCGGGTGCGCATGGACAACAGACAGCCCGTGAACCTGATGGGCTCCGACGGCACCTGGCGGCGAAGCTGCGTCTTGCTGGATATCTCGAACACCGGCGCCAAGATCGAAGTCGAAGGGTCACTCGATGTTCTCTCGGCCAAGGAGTTCTTCATGCTGCTGTCGTCGACGGGACTGGCCTATCGACGCTGCGAGCTGGTCTGGATCGACGGAACCACGGCTGGCGTCCACTTTATCCAGGCAAATGGCAAGAAGGCCCAAACGACAGCGAGCGACAGGCGCACGCATAAACCAAGTTGAGCCGAGCAGTCTCATTGAAGTGAGCCAATCAACTTGCACCCCGACGAGGCCCATTCAGCCCGGCACCCGACGAACGAAGGCACCAGTCATGCTCGTGCACGTATTGGCCGACACTTCCGAGAAGCTCTTCGGGCTCTGCTCGCTTTTTGGAGAACAGTTCACCGTTGCCGGCGAGCGGCTCGATGTAGAAGCAAAGCTTCCGCACGATGCTGCTGCGGTCGTCGTCCGTGCCGACCTGCGAGCGCTCGAAAACATTGTCGCGCTGAAAAGGAGAGCTGCGCGGTTAGCCAAAGCAAAGAAGCGGATCTTCCTCGTCGAGCAAATCTCCCACGTTTGCATCTCGCAAGCTTATGCGCTCGGCGCAACGTCGGTGTTGCGTGGGAAGATCGATGCGGCCAAAATCCTGGCCGCTTTGGCCGGAGCCGGCGACGAGAGTGGGCCGACGAGCGGCAGCTCAAAGTCTGACAATGCGGTTGACGCCGCAGCGAGCGCGATTGCATCGATGTTCACCTCGATCACCCTCGGTGAGCGGGTCGACGTGGCCGGTCCCAAAGAGGCGGGCCGCGAGATCACCAACCGGATTTCCGAGCATGGGTTAGCCGAATGGCTGACCACGGTGCGGCGCCATCACGAGGGAACGTTCCAGCACTGCCTGCTCGTGACCGGCGTCGCCGTCGATTTCGGTCTCAGTCTCGGTTTCCGTAGAAGTGACCTTGAACGGCTTTCCACTGCTGCCATGTTCCACGACATAGGAAAGGCGAGGGTGCCCTTGGCGATCCTGGACAAACCGGGACGCCTCGATGACGACGAGCGAGCGTTGGTCGAATCCCACCCGACGGCGGGTTACGATGTGCTGAAAGGGCACGTGGACATCTCACCCGAAGTCCTCGATGCGGTCCGGCATCATCACGAATATCTCGATGGCAGCGGCTATCCTGACGGCCTCTGCGCCGAGAATATCACCGACATCGTGCGCGTTCTAACCATTTCGGATATCTTTGCGGCGTTGATCGAGCACCGGCCGTACAAGCCGACAATGCCTCGTGCGGCGGCATACGAGATTCTCTGCGGCATGAGGGGAAAGCTGGACAGGGCGCTAGTCGCCTCCTTTAAGAATGTTGCGCTTACCAGATGAATTCTGGTGGAAGCTACGAAGGAATTACAACTCTCCACCGACGGTGAGACCCTAACCGTACCAGGGTCACCGTCGCCCCCGAGTCCGGCGTGAACTGATAAAAACCTGGAAAGCGGATGTCCGCTGTTGGCCCAAGCCGCCCAGTTCAACCCGGCAACTAAGACGGGATTTAGCCTGGACACAACGCAAGGCTGGAGGCTCAAAGAGACATCGGAACGATCAGGCGATGACCTACGTGATGCGGCATGCGCTTCGCTCAAGGGACAGCGCAAAGGCCCGGTTTGATGGGGTTCTCTCCGGGCCTCTGGCTCCGCTTCGTCGC
>NZ_JBVVPC010000067.1:0-24684 GCF_055807355.1 Bradyrhizobium sp. Ken01 | reverse complement strand
GCGCATGCCTCATGAGCTGTCTGGTGGCCAGCAGCAGCGCGTTGCATTAGCCCGTGCGCTTGTGTTCCGTCCAGGTGCAATTCTTATGGATGGACCGCTCGCTGCGCTCGACAAGCAGCTTCGAGAGCACATGCAGCTCGAATTGAAGCGCCTGCAGAAATCTCTCGGGACAACAGTAGTCTTCGTCACGCACGACCAGGGCGAAGCGCTCACAATGTCCGATCGAATCGTGGTGACGAATGAGGGGAGGGTCGAACAGATCGGGACGCCAGAAGAAATATATGACACGCCGCGAACCCGCTTTGTTGCGAGCTTCATTGGTGAATCCAATCTCCTGGCACCTAGCGCGCAAGCACATGTAGGTTTGTGTGCTTCTCGAGCGCTTAAAGCCAAGCCATGGCCCCGAGCAGACAGGCGACATGCCTGTGCCCTGATTGTTGCTCGTCCTGCTCTTTGACGTTCGCCGGAGCTCGGCCGCAGGTACGAATCGCGTGCTCATTCCTGCGCTGATGGCCTTCTCCTTAATGCATGCCACTCGACTACTTTGCCTATAGCTCGAACCGAAACCCCCGTGCCCTGCAAGATCGGCTGACCAGCGAACATAGGCGGGCGTGCATCAGCCCCGGTCGCCCAACAAACTCCGCTCATCTGCGAGATTGAGGTAACAACAATTTCAGGGTGTTCCGATACTAGCTCTTTCAGAGCGAGGTCAATCGGAGATCCGTCATCAATGCCTATCGGCAAGTCATTGCCCCAGAGAAGTATATCCAATTCGTCGCTCTTCCCGAGCACCTGCATGCAACCGCTGAGGACGTCGGAATCAAAGGCACTCTGGGCGCTGAGATCCAGGGGATTAGAGCTGTTCGCGAAGTTCGGAAGCACGTCCGCCAGTCGTTTGCGCAATTGATCGGAGAAGGGAGCAAGCTTCAAGCCGGGCGTCGAAAGGATCAGGTCGGCCATGATGTTCCCCATTCCACCTGAAAAGCTCGCAAAGGCGACGCGATTGCCGCGGGGGTTGCGACACGCCTTGAACGCGACGACGGTCTCGATCAGGTCCTCGACCGAATTTACCGTGATCACACCCAGTTCTTCCAGCAATCGTTTGTCGTTTTCGTAATTGATCGCGGCTTGAGTAGCCGTATGTCGGCCGATCGTATGTCGTACCTCAGGATGAGCGCCGACGCGCAACATTACGATCGGCTTGCCGTGTTCCCCGGCGCGTGCGCACGCGATCGCGAAGCGTTCGGGATCGTTGATCCCTTCGGAATAACAGATGATAATTTCGGTTTGTGGATCGACGGCGAAGAAATTGATAACTTCGGCAGTTGTTGTACCGGCTTCGTTGCCGGTGGTCGCGATTTTGCTGATTCCGATGCCCCTGCCAATCAGCGGATGCATCGTTGCGACCATCTGGCCGCTCTGGAACACGCCACTGACGCCTCCCGCTACAATCTCGGGCACCCTGTTTGCCCAAGCGGCAATCATGGGCCAGTGCAGATTGATGACTCCCATGCTATTGGGACCGACTAGGGTTGTTGTCTTCGATTCTTTTGCCCAGCGCTGAATTTGGCGCTGCCTTGCGCGACCTTCCTCTGAGCCGAGTTCGGCAAAGCCGCTCGAAATGATCTGTGCGACGCTAACCGACCTTTGTTCACATTCCTCCAAAACAGAGAGAATATTCTCCGCCCGAATGCATAGCAGGGCCAGATCGATCTGGAAGGGAACGTCTGAGATGCAACTGTAGCAGTTCACGTCGTCAACTACAGCGTAGTTTGGGTTAATCGCAGCAATGTTTCCCGTATAGCCGAAAGACACTATGTTGTTAAGGATGCTTTTCGCGAGGCTTGGCTTCGGCGAAGCACCGACTACGGCAATTCCCTTCGGCTCGAAGAGCAGTCGTAGACTACGTTCATTGCCGGTTATGTCCGACTTACCCGAATCAAAATGGTCGGAAGGTCTTGCGTCGCTGCTCACTGCTTGCAAGCGTGTTTTCTCGCTGCTCATGGACATGTAATTTCCTCCTGCGACAGCTGCATGGCGTGAGTGAAGCCAGCCCTCGTCTGAATACATTCAGCCCGCCTCTTCCCGGTGTCGCAGCCTGTCAACAGCAAGAGTCATGCCGGAGACGCTCAAACGCCATTAAGCGTCTGATCCGTGCGAAAAATCAGCTCCGCAAGCGGCGGTGTTTTTGATCCGCCGATGGTCGTATCACTGTCCGGAATCGTACAAGCCTCAGCGTTCAGGCTCAATTAACAATCAGAGCGACAGTGGCGGCGAGGTGGACCGCAGCCAAGAAGCTTTCTGGAAACTTTGTCCTAGCAAGTTGCGAAAGGCCCGAATCGTTGAGCCGGCAGAAGCTGCGCTCGATAATATCGCGCCTTTGTAATGCGTTTTCTGAAAGTGTAGATGGCTTTGAATGGCGGCCTTCGCCCGCGATTGACGGTTTTGTCGCGAAAGCCTTGTCATCTTAGCCCTTGTCTCCAATAGGTTTCGAGACGGCCGGCCCTGGGGCGATAGTCGGCGGCTTGGTCCGGGGTGAAGTGAATGCGCGAGGGTCCGTAATCAGAGACGCTCAGCGCGTGGATTGTCGTGGTTCGTCCACCGCGCAAGCGCCAATCGCGTGTTCATGCTCCCGCCTTCCGCCGCTCGCCGAGCCGATGCACTTTGATCGACGTGGAGCCGACGGACAAAGTCGCGCCATGATTGCCGCAATGGGCGAGCGCTTCAAAGATCGCGTGCCAAGGAGCGCTGTTGACCCAGCGCTGAGTTATGAGAACCGCCTTAAGCGCGAAAGCAGAACGTTGGTGACCCATACAGCGCCGTCCGCACTATTTCGTCTCTGGCCAGTGTGACTCCGCCAGTTTTCTCCCGACTTGTATTGCTTTGGCCCCCCGCGTTTGATTTTGCAATGCGAATGCTGGTCATCAGTCCTCGATTCATACCCGATAGCCACCCAAGGGGTCGAGATCCTGGCATTGTCATCAGCCGACCGACACACCGGTCATCACCAGCCTTGTGTAGTTTTCCGTACTCTGCCGTCAAAGCCGATCGTGCGAAAGCATTGCCGTGGCAGTACACTCCAATTTCCATTGACCAGCAACTAACTGCCGGATCCGAGCTTCGAAATTTTCCGCGTGACCGGGCCGATCTTCAGCCCAAAGCCGCGCAAATTTCGGCGATACTCAATTCCACATCGACTGGTAGCCCAAGAACCTGTTTTCATGCGGCTAGGAGCTCCCGGATCTCGTGCGCACCGATGACTTTGCGTGTACCGGCCGAACCCGATACTGTGCGATCCCGCGTGCATCCTTCCTGCCGGTCACCCTTCCAAGCTTCTTCGCCAGCTTCTCGATCTGATCGGGGCGGGAATCCTTTACGAATTTCCCTGCCGTGCATCCCTTCGGCCAGCGCAACGCCTTGTGCGCATTCCCCACGAAAATGCCATCGTTCATCAGCCCTCTCCCCATCGTTGAGGCTCGGCGCCGAACCATCCGGCACAACCCTCGATAGGAGCCAGAGGGCGATCATAGGTCTAGCCCAGCCTGCACGAGGCATGCAGTGATCGGCTGGGGTTAGAAACCTCACTGTTGAGTGGCGCCAACTCCGGTCTGTCTTCCGATACCCCGCACGCTCCATCAACGCCTTATACTTCGCCGCGGGTGATTCAGTTGTGCGTGCTGGTGGCCGGTGCCAATCCGAGAGCCGTTTTTCGATATTGAGCATTATATCTGCGGTGACAACTTATCTGGCGCTTTTTTACCCTCCGCCCATCATCGTGTGCATTGCTAGTACCCCCTTTTCGTGAGTCATGATTCAAGATCGGGATGGTACCCGAAGCAAGAGAAGTCCACCTTTCGGAAAGACCGCAAGGTGCCTGAGGCGTGTTGTCGTTCACCGATGACGTTGCAGCGCGATTTGAAGCGGGCACGTATATAGTTCTTTTGGCGGCGGACGGGCGCAGCACTCGGCCGTTTGCCAAAGAGCTTCGAGTACAGCCGCGGATTGTGAGCCTTTGGCGACACCGCTACGCCGATCATGGCCTTGAAGGGCTGCAAGACAAGCTGCGGCCCCGCAAGCAGCCAATCTGTACGAACGCCACAGACGAGCGGATACTGAAGCAGCTGGGCAAGCCAGCACCGCGAGGGTTTGCACGCGGGACCGGGCCGCTGCTGGCCGAGGCGCTGGGCGATGTTGACGTCCAATATGTCTGGCGGTTCCTGCGCAACCACAAGATCGACCTCGTGGTTCGCAAATCCTGGTGCGAGAGCAACGACCCGAACTTTACGGCCAAAGCTGCCGACGTTGTCGGCCTCTACGTTGCCCCGCCCCAGAAGGCTATCGTGCTCTGCGTGGACGAAAAGCCTTCGAGTCAGGCCTTTGAGCGAGCGCAGGGCTATCTGAAGTTGCCCAATGGCGCGCCTTGACCGTCAGAGCCACGACTACAAGCGGCATGGCACGACAACGCTGTTTGCAGCGCTCGAGATTGGGACCGGAAAGATCATCGCGACGCATTCAAAACGGCGGCGCCGTGTCGAGTTCCTCGACTTCATGGACAGCATCACCGCCGTCTTTCCGGGCCGCCAGCTCCCCACCCCAATGTGGAATTTCATTTCACGCCCACAAGCGCGTCGTGGCTCAATCAGGTCGAGGTATGGTTCTCGGCCCTGCAGGGTAGTCCCTCAGCGGCGCGTCCTTCACAAGCCTTAAGCAGCTCCAGGAGCACATCGATGCCTACCTCGACGCATGGGCCTTCGTCTGGACCAAGAAAAAAGTTCGGCAGCGCAGATTCAATGGCCGCCGTATCACCCAGCTATGATTCCGGGTACTAGGATGTGCAGCAAGCCTGATCGGGCGCACATCGAACGGATTTTGCGCGGAAGGGAGGAATCTGATATCTATAGGCTCAATGAAATCGTGGGTGATTAGCATGAGGCCAGCTCGTCGGACTGGACCGACGACTCAGACGACTCATCTCTGGCAAGCGGGGGCCGATTGTCCCCGATAACGCTCAGGAGCGCTCTGCCGGCGTTGAGTGCTGCTACTTGCCTCCACCGCTTCCTTAAACATCGACTCCAATATTCCTCACCAGAGTGGGTAGGTTTCAATCCGTTCTTAATGCTGTACCACGAGTGAGTAAGTCGCCGTACGGTTTAGGACGCAGCTCATCCTGGTAGGACAAGGTGTACGAATGACAGGCGCAGATGATCCGCGGCACGTCACAGGACAAGTCATGAAGTTCATCGAAGGGACGCGCGTCGTCACCGAAGGTGAACTGCAAATCAACAACATCACGCGTTATCATGTTACAAGATACTACCGCGAACAGATTGCCAATAGTGGGTACTACAATCAGCTGAAATATGTCGTGGAGCCCTCAGTCGAAGAGTTCGAAAGCCCAGGCAGTTTGGATACAAGCGGCGAGCACGACAACACGGTCGTGCTCGGACTCCAGCACAAGTACGCCCAGACCGGGTTGTTGCTGGTAACGGACCGTTGCGCCTCATATTGCCGTTATTGCTTTCGCAAACGCATGGTCGGCAAGGACTCTGATGAAATAGCACCCGATTTCGCTCAGGTTGCGCAATATATTGCCGGACATCCTGAGATGACGAACGTACTGCTCTCGGGAGGCGACCCATTCGTGCTCAGCACCGCCAAGCTCAATGGGATTGTTGATCATCTTCTGCCGATCGCTCATTTGGAGTCAATTCGATTCGGGACAAAAATGATCGCCTATGAGCCCAAGAGGTTTGAAGACGCCGCTCTACCGGCTTTGTTCCAACGAATCCACGAAGCGGGTAAGGCCGCGATAATTGTTACACATTTCGATCACATCGGTGAGATTTCGATGGACGCGGAGCGCAAGATTCGCTCTTTGCGCGCACAGGGCGTGCAATTCCTCAATCAATCTGTGCTTCTCGCGAAAGTCAATGATGATCCAGAGATCTTAGCGGCGACTTTCGCCAAATGTCACCAAATCGGCGTGCGCCCCTACTATCTCTTTCAGAGCAGGCCGGTGAAGGGCGCATCGCACTTCCAGGTCCCTTTGCTTCGCGGAATAGAAATTACGCGAGGCATCAACCATCGTCTGAGCGGCATCCAAAAGACATTCAAATATATTATGTCGCATTACACAGGAAAAATCGAGATCCTCGACATAGGGGACGACCATCGCGTGTATATGCGCTACCATCAAAACAGGGCTTTCGATAAGATCGGAAAAATCTTTTCCCGACCGCACGTCGAGGGTGCCTGCTGGTTGGACGATTTGCCTGAAAGATGAGATCAACGGGCGCGCAATGCTGCGTACTTACTCAGAGCGTGTGGAGCACAAGAGCCCGTCGCGTCCATGCGGCAGCACCACGACGCGGTGACGGCTTCTCGCTGGCTACGGGAACTGCCGCAATGCCGATTGGCGCGATGAACGTCGTGGGTTAAAACATTTCCATGTGCGAGGCGCTGACTGGTAAGACGGTGTTGCGGTGGCCCGCGGTACTATGCCGAAGCTAGAGCCTGTCTTCAGTTCGGTTGAACACAGGCGCTGGCGCGGCAGTTGAGGAGAGGTGGTAAGCCGAAGAGGATTAAGAGTCTTCAGAGCCCTGCCGCCTAAACAGGAGGTTTTCCGGCCGCCCAGGTGAGCCGTCTCCGCTGGGCGCATGATTGAGGGCATGACGGTTCACAACTTATCTAAATGGGTATCGAAGTTCAGCCCGAGTTATCCTCGAAACTTGGTGACGGAGGCGATCGGAAGGCGGAGTATCGTGAGGCGGCCTGAAGCCTCCACCAAAGGAGCGATGTGCCTCGTCCAAAGCTAATCAAGCTGCTTCAGCGTAGGAAAGTCGCGGATCAATTCACAGAAGTGTTGCGCAACGGGGCGCCTGCGATCGAGTCCGCTCCCGAAGGCTCCGAAGGCGCAGTGTGCATCCCTCGGATGCGACCTGATCCGAAGTAGCAACTGTCGCCCGGACCTCACCCCCGGAACAACAGACGGTCAGATCGCGCTCGGCCCGCAGAAGCGAGTGGATCATTGCTGCGGAGCAGATCGCAGCGATAGCGGGCGCCATCGCTTGGCGCCTTTTTTGCAAGTCCTTGTCATCGGACGCGCCGCGACCTCCACGCTGACGGAGCGCCTTCTCGCCCAGGCGCTTGAGACTAGGTCGAGGACGCTTTCTCGGTAAGCATTTCGATCTGAAGACCGAGGATGGCCACCAGCGCGTCGTCGGCCACGGTCACCTGCCAGCGCGCGAGATGATGACCGGTATCGGTCCGGTCGCGGCCCGCCAGGCACGTGCGTGATCGCGAGGCGGATGCCGCGCCCCCTTGACTGCATCTCATTTTCTCTGTCGAGCCTGCGGCTGTACGTGTGCCGTTCTGGATTGCAGGAGATCTGGATAGCTGAAAACGATGGGTTGTCCCCGAGCTGGCGTTCGACGCCTTCATCGAGAGCTACGCTCTGGGATAGGAGAAGACGGCCGAGTGCCTGAGCAAGGATGGAGACACGCTGTTCGCGTTCTACCATTTCCCGGCCGAGCACTGGAATCACTTGCGGAGACCACCCCTCAAAACCACCTTCGCTACCGTGCGCCTCCGCCCGCCCTGGTGGAAGGGGCGCTGTCGAAGGGGACTGCGCTCGAGGACCTCCGGCCTCTTAGCGAAGAGCGGAGCAGATGTCGTGATCAACTATTCCACCGGTCAGAGGGAAGCCGAGCCACGCCGAATCGGCCGCCTTGCGGCCGGCCTCGATGCTGATGCGGCTGCCGGTGCGCCCGAATGCATACGTGCCGGCATAGATTGGGTTGGTCAGAATGTGCAGGATGGTGTTGCAGACCGGCAGCTTCCACTCGACCAGGTGGCCTTCGCCATAGGTGACGGCGGGCAACGGAACGCGCTCGTGTCTGAACCAGAGGTGCACCTGACGCACCGACTGCATCTCGGTGAACTTGGCGAAGACGAGCGCGATCGCCTCGCGGACGCGCCGATCCGGGTCCTTCTCGGTGGGTTGTGGCGGACTCGCACGTAGCCGACGTCGACCGTCATGAACAGCTCGCCCCGGCGCGCCTTCTGCTTCAGCGCTTCGAGCGAGCGCTGCCGCAGTACCGAGAATTCCATCTCGCTCATGGTACCCTTCATGCCGAGCAGTGGGCAATCGCTGGGCTGTCGCGGATCGTAGACGCCGTCCTCATCGGCGATCAGTGTGCCGATGAGACCGCAGAACTCGAGCAGCGTGTGCCAGTCGCGACCGTTGCGTGCGAGCCGCGACGCTTCGATCGAGACGACGACCCCGACGCGCACCTCACAGGTCGCAGCCGGCAGCTTCTCGAAGCCGGGCCGCGCGACGCCACCGCCGGAGCGGCCGAGATCGTCATCGATCACGGCAACATCGCTCCAGCCCAGCTGTCGCGCGCGCTCCGGCAAATTGTACTGACGGCGCTTACTTTCCAGGTTGTGGGCGACCTGATCAGGCGTCGACTGACGGATGTAGACGACGGCCTGACGAGCGAGGTGCTCAGGCGTGACCTGGCTCATGTGCGGCCTCCCTCGTCTCTGCGGTTGGCGTGCCCGTCTCGATATTGGTGCCGGCGGCGAGGGCCTCGACCAGCAGCCCCTCGATCAGGCGGACGAGAGTGCTTCTCTGCGACGCCGGAATCGCTGGCGTCTGGCGATGCTCCTCGGGCTCCGTTGCAAGTGGCGTCATTGGTTGCATGATCCCCTCCTTCGCAGGCGCCATGCCTCGCCTCGAGAGGCAATAAGCATCGATTCGTGCCCGCAGCTCGACGAGCCTTTCGACAGCCAACTGAGGGCTTGCTGTGAGAGTTGCAGAGCGAGCAATATCCTCGTTCATCCAGGCCGGGATCAGGGCGAGTGTGCCGTCGGGCTGCACCATGACCAGACGGTCCTCGCCGGCGAAGCGCTTGCGGTGCTCAACCTGCACCATCTGCCCGGCCCGAGGATGGAACGGATAGAGGATCAAAACCTCGAACGCGGACACCCGGCATTGTGACGCTGTCTCGCCGGGCGTCGGCAAGACGCAGCTGTCCATTGCACTCAGGGGAGAGGCAATCCTGGCCGGGTCTTCGGTGCAGTTCACCACCGCGACGACGCTGGTCGCTGGTCTCGCCAAGTCGCGCGGCGAGCGACGTCTCGACGAGAAACTGCTCGCGTTGTCGAAGCCAAAGCTGCTGATCATCGACGAGCTCGGCTATCTTCCGCTGGAACCCGACGCGGCGCATCTGTTCTTCCAACTGGTCAGTAGGCGCTACGAAACCGGCGCCATGCTGATCACGTTGAACCGCAGCGTTGCCGAATGGCACCTCCCGTGGTCGCCACCGCCATCCTCGATCGTCTCCTGCACCACAGCTACGTGCTGACGATCCGCGGCGACAGCTACCGGCTCCGAGCCAAGCGCAAGAGCGGCCTCATCAAGGCGCCGCCACCGGAAACAATCTTCAACCGAGATCATAACCCAGATGGTGGGGGCAGTTCTTCGTGACGCAAAGGGGGCAGTTCCGGATGGCGTTTGACACTTGTCGCGCGATTAGGATTGCAGGAAGATTGTCGCGCCGCCGCGGCGTGGGTCGCCTAGACGTGCTCGTCAACAATGCCGGCACGACAAAACTTATGTCGAATGGCGATCTTGACGGGCTCTCGGCCGACGATTTTCAGCGCGTCTATGCCGTTAATACTATTGGGCCGTACGCCTTCCATTCGCGTCAATACCGCTTGTCCCGGCTATATCGATAGGCCCATGGCAGGCCATGGTTCACCACGGGACGTGGCGAGGCAGGCGCCCCGCGGGTCGTGATGCCGTGGTGGCGCGTGTGTGCCGCTCAAGGTCGCCTCTACCGCCGAGGACATCGGGCAGCTTGTCTGCTTCCTTGCAGGCCCGGCATCGAGCAACAAGACCCGGCACCTAGCCGTGTGAGAGCGCGAAACTCTCTTTTCGTCATGTATGGACGTATATGGACCCCGCCCGATTGCAACGACTGGCTTGATCAGGATCGACGGCCACAACTGCTGACGTATATCCGGCTTCTTGATGCGGCTGGACAACGTCTCCGCCGCGAGCCTCGATGGTTTTCGCCCGCTTCCACCTCAACGGCCCCGAGACATCGGCGCAAGCCGTGCCGGTCCACACATCAGGTTCGGGAAGCGACGGGGTGACCGTTTCGCCATCTCCTGCCATTTGTTGCAATTGCCGGTGAGACCTCCTTTCCTTGATTGCCGCTTCGCTTCAGGCCGCCTTCACCGAAAGCGCCGGCTCATAAGCCGCGCCGCCTGTGAGCATAGCCCACACGATCCGCGCGTTCTTGTTGGCAAGAGCCACGGCCGCGACATTGGGATGGCGCCGTTGCCGCATCTTGCCGAGCCAGAGGCTTCGCGGATCCTGCTTGCCATTAGCACGGCTTAAAGCGGCGCGAGCTCCGTGAATCATCAGCGTCCGCAGGTATCGATCGCCCCGTTTGCTGATGCCGAACAAGCGGGCCCGCCCTCCACTGGATCGCTGCTTGGGTACCAGACCAAGCCAAGCCGCGAACTGTCGGCCGTTCTTGAAACAGCTTCTATCGCCCACGGCGGCGACCAAGGCTGTTGCTGTCACAGGTCCGACGCCTTCGATTTTGCCGAGCCGCTGGCACTGCTCACTCGTACGGAAGATTTCCCTTATCCGCCGGTCATAGGCTGCAATGCGGGTATCAAGCTCGGACAACTCCTCTTGCAGTTCCCTCATGAGCGCTCGGAGCATCTCGCTGAGGTCGTCATTGATGTTTCCTGCGATGACCGCGAGGCCACGCCGCAGCTGCGCGATGTCACGGGCAATGACAATCCCATGCTCGGACAGAAGACCGCGAATCTGATTGACGAGCCTGACTCGATCGGCGACCAGGCGCCGGCGAATGCGGTGGACGGCCTGTACCGCCAGCTGATCGGTTGATTTCGGTGGCACGAAGCGCATGGACGGACGACCGACCGCTTCGCAGATGGCTTCCGCATCGTTCTGGTCATTTTTGTTCGACTTGACGTATGGTGTCACGAACTGAGGGCTGATTAGTCGGACCTGATGGCCAAGCTCCGTGAGCACGCGAGCCCAATAGTGTGCCCCGTTGGAAGCCTCCATGCCGACCAGGCAGGCCGGTAAATTGGCGAAAAAGCCGGCCACCGCATCGCGACGTAACCTCTTTCGCACAACGACTTTCCCGTGGTTGTCGACGCCGTGAACTTCGAAGACATACTTCGCCAGATCTAGACCTATCCGAACGACCTGCATAACATCCTCCTTCGCTGCAGTTGACGCTTGAGATTCCACCGCGGCAAGGGCGGGGTCCATACCATTGGCCTCCTTCTCGGCAAGGACTTTTTGATGCTCCGGCAAACGGATCGGGGAGCGGTCATGTATACGGCCTCGAGAAGCGGCCATTGACCGCGGGCCCTGATGGAGATCGCAGATCGAATTCGAACCATTGCGGCGCGCTCAGGTTGAGCGGCGCGTCTACGGCGCATCGCAAGGGCTTCAAAGAACTCGTTGGCCGTATTGGCCTGAGTGAAGTGGAGCTCATCCTGTCGATCGACGTGACTCGCTCGGCGCGTAACTGTACCAACTGATCCGCTCCTGGATATCTGTGGTCTGCGTTGGCTGTCTGATCGCCGACCGCAATGGTGTCTATGATCCGGGCACTCCCAACGGACGGTTGCTTCTCGGGCTGAAGGGTTCGATCTCCGAGCTTGAGCTACACACGATCCGCAGCCGGCTGACCGCCGGCTTGCTAGCTAAAGCCGAACGCGGCGAACTTGCGGTTATGCTGCCAATCAGGCCGATGCGGGACCCGAGCGGCGTGGTCGTTAAGGATCCCGACATGGCCGTGCAAGGGCGGCTCGGACTCGTCTTCCAGCTGTTCCTGCAACTGCGCAGCGTTGCCAAGGTCATGCGGGCGTTGAACGAGCGTGACCTCGAACTGCCTCGTCGTGATCGGCATGGCGATTTGTGTTGGACGCGCGACGTAGGCCGCCGTCTTGAAGAACCCCGCATAGGCGGGTGCCTTCGTCTATGGACGAACCCGCTTCCAGCCGCCGAAGCGGGAGGGCGCCCTGCCGCAACAGGCTCCGCGGCCGATTGAGGAGTGGCGGATCGTCGTCAAAGATCGATATCCTGCCTATATCGAGTGGCCAATTTATGAAAGACCGAGCCATCATCAGAGATAACCGAGCCGAATACATGCGCATCAAAACCCGAGGCGCGCCTCGCAATGGCGAGCTTCTGCTCCACGGCATCGCCTGGTGCGCACGATGTGGCCATAAGATGCACGTCCGCTACAAGGAGGCGGCGAGTATGTATGCAATCACCTGCGGACCCAGGAAGGCCAGCCGACCTGCCAACACATGAGGGCCAACCGTATCGATGCGGCGTTGCCGATGTATTCCTAACTGCATAGGCGCCGGCCGAACTCGATGCCTTGTCGCGCTCCCGCCGGGTCCAGCAGCAGATGAACAATGCCTTACGTTCCAGCGCAGAACGAGAGCTCGAGCGCAAGCGATACACGGCGGCGTTAGCCGAACGGCAGTTCAATTGAGCTGATCCAGACAATCGCCCGGTCGCCTCAGAACTCGAGCGCCGACGGGAAGCGGCGCTAACCGACGTGCGCGCCGCCGAAGAGGCGCTTGCCCGACAGACGCCCTCCAAAGCATCACACAACTGGCCATAAGCAAGGAGCTCGACAAAAGGTCATCAGCCTCACCGGCCGCTTGCCGCAGATATCGGCTGACGAGACTATCTCGGATGCGCATCGCAAGGCGTTGTTGCGACGCCTCATCGAAAAGGTCGTGCTCGACCGCGGTGAGCACGAGTTGGCCCTGGCCAGAATCGTCTGGCGAGGAGGCGCCGTGACGGAGATCGAGGTGAGGAAGAGCGTCAACCCCGCCACCAGATTGACGCGAGGCACAGAAATGCGGGCGCGCTACTGGCGCTTGCCCCCGACGGCGTCCCAGACGACGAGATCGCCGCAATCCTTACTCAGGAAGGCCACTGCTCCCCTCATTGCGCCGATAAGGTGCTGCCCATCACCATTGGGCGGCTCCGTCGTGCCGCTGCCATCAAGGTGACTGCCCAGCGCAACCGGTGGCTGCATGCCGACTCACTCCTCCGCCCGCCCGAACTGGCACGAACGCTTAAGATCCCGGTGAACTGGCTTTATGTGCAGATCCGAAGTAGGCGTTTGCCGATTGATCGCCAGTCAAGCGGCGGCTATCTCTTTCCGAATACACCATCCGCTCTTGGCGGTATCGGAGACCTTCGAAATCGCGTCATTGCGCAACTGAGCTAAGAATCTGTCAGCCTAACAAGGGCATCAACATGGGTGATCGGGCAGGGCTGCGAACATCGCTGGCGATATGCGCATCACGCCGTTTGCGGTCGTTGGCCAAACGAACTTGCAGCCTTCGAGGCGCTTGTGAACTAACACCAGGCCCGTTCGATCCCAGGCCAAAATCTTGATCCGGTCCGCTCGTTTCGATCGGGACACGAAAGCTGCGCGCTGAGCGGGTCGAGGCGAAGCATCTCCTGCACCTTCGCCGCAAGTCCATCATGGCCACAGCGGAAGTCGATCGGCCGCGTCGCGATGTAAATCCTCAGATCGGCACCGGCCGTGATCATCGTGACGCTCGCACTGCGCGGATCATCCGGGACAGCTGCTCGCCCTCTATGGCTGCGTCCGTCCGCAGCACGACATCGCCAATCGCGATCTCAAGCTTGATCGCCGGAAGGTGACCCTCCTGCACGCGCTTTCCACGATCAGCGGCGCGAATGCCGACTGCGACGCCTCGCGCGGCGCCAACATGCCTCGCTGTCGAAAGCGTCGTCGCCAATCGCAAATGTGCCAGCGCGTCGCTCCGTGCTTGCGCGCCACCTCGGACACCTAGGCACCTGGCAGTAGACTCTCGGCGACGATCCGAGCTCTCTCAGCCTCCGAACGCACGCGGCGCCCCGATGGTCCTTCAAGCACCTCCAGCCGGCTCACCCGCCCTCCAGATGAGCCGTCCAAATGGACGTCGTTTTTGCTGTCCAATCCCATCCCAAACCTCCGTCCAAGCCGGAGGGTTTTTCGCATATTCGTTCTAACTCTGAAGCAAGGGTATCGGCTTCGCGCTTACCTTCTATCTCGAAGTGCAACGGACTTGGCTGCGCTGTCTGAGACGCCGCAGTCAGAAAAGTCGGCGCATGGGCTGGTCGGAGTTCGAGACCCTGACGGCACGCTTCCGTCTGCCGTTCCACGCATCACTCGCACTTGGGCGCAGGCGCGGATATGAAGCGGGTTACCCTCGGTAAGAGCCGGGTGCGGGAAAGCCGGCCGCCCGGATCTGTGAGGGCGAAAGCCAAATGGCTGAGCTACTCGACCACGATCAAGCATCAAGTGCGGTCTCAATTTGAGAACAGGAGTTCACCACTCGCCGGCTCGGGTAAAACGATCGATTCTTACTGCGTGGGCTCTGTCCGGCGAGATCACAGGCTTCATTCAAGTTGCCGCCAACTATCTTACCGTGGTGCGTACGAGGCTCACCATGCGCTGCACTCAGCGTGGTCGGCTACAAGTCGCTCTAACTTGCAGATGCGCGACTTGCTCTTGCGAATAAACCCGCCCTTCTGCAGTTATGCCGCCCCGATCTTGATAAGATACTTCGAGAGCGCTTTCTGCCTTGCTAGTGGTCATCGTTTGCAGGCTATCGAGCACGCAGATACAAACGAGAGGAATAGTGGCGCGTCCGCGCGTCCGACAGTCGAGCCTCATGATGCACAAAATCCGGCAACTAGTGGTTCCTGCCTAACATAAGAGTCCCTTTAGGGATTCCCTTTGTTTGGCGCGCGTGCGAGTCTCGCGCATGCGCACCGGGATACCATCAAGATCACACGACCAGATCGCCGTCGGCTTGAAGCGATCATCAGGGACCGTAACGCCCCGCAGAAGCACGCATGGCGAGCGGACATTGTGCTTCTGAGCGCCGACGGCGTCGGCACCAACGAGATCATGCGCCGGACTGGCACATCCAAGACCTGCGTTTGGCGCTGGCAGCAGCGCTTCATGGAAGAAGGCGTCGATGGTCTCCTGCGAGACAAGACGCGCCCCTCGCGGATCCCTGGGCTCGGCCCGGAGGTGGCCGAGCGTGTGGTCGCTCTGACGTTGGCCGATCCGCCGACTGAGACGACCCACTGGACGGCCGACCTGATGGCCCAAGCGAGCGGTATCAGTGCCAGCGCGGTCCGTCGAATCTGGAAGGCGCACGGGCTCCAGCCTCATCGATGCCGACAGTTCAAGCTCTCGAACGATCCGAACTTCGTCGCCAAACTGCGTGACGTCGTCGGGCTCTATGTCGATCCGCCGGCCCACGCGATCGTGCTGTCGGTTGACGAGAAGAGCCAGATTCAGGCCCTCGATCGCACCCAGCCGGGCCTGCCGCTGAAGAAGGGCCGGCTCGGAACCATGACACACGATTACAAGCGGCACGGCACCACGACGCTGTTTGCCGCACTCAACGTCCTCGACGGCACGGTGATCGGCCGCAACATGCAGCGCCATCGTCATCAGGAACTCATTCGATTTCTGAACGCCATCGAGGCGGAAGTTCCGGCAGGTAAGATCATCCACGTCATTCTCGACAACTATGCCGCCCACAAGCATCCAAACGTTCGCGCCTGGCTCGATCGCCACCCGCGTTTCGTCTTCCATTTCACACCAACCTCGTGCTCCTGGCTCAACGCCGTCGAGGGTTTTTTCGCCAAACTTAACCGGCGTCGATTGAAGCGCGGTGTCTTCCACTCCGTCGTCGATCTCCAGGCCGCCATCAACCGCTTCGTGGCTGAGACCAACGCCAACCCGAAGCCCTTCACATGGATGGCCAATCCCGACAAAATCATCGCCGCCGTCAAAAGAGGGCACCAAGTGTTAGATTCGATCCACTAGGATGCAAAGGGACGAGATCAGATTGGCGAAGGCTCGATCCGCTGAAATCTGAGGCAGCACCGGCCATCCCGACTCAGCGCCTTTTTTAGATCACCTACCGCCAGATTCGCGTCCTGCCGCGCAAGCAGAATCGTCACCTGATCGCGGTCGCGTGGTGTCATACGCGATATGGCGCAATCTGCGGGCAGCCGAGCAGCACCTCAATTCTGGCCTCGGAGAACTTCTCCAGGCCGGTGTACGTCCGGGCATTCTCCTCGACAGCAGGCAGTGATCGAACGACGGGACGCCTGCGCTGGTTTGGGGTCCTTTGCCTGGCTTCCGGTACGGAACCGACGCTGCGTGCGTGGTCGAATGGGGTGGAAAGTCGCCCTCAGCGCCAGCGCTTCTGCTCAGTATCGTAGGCGCCGGCAAGCGGATCGCTGGCCTCCATCAGCTCTCGTTTTAGCACTTTGTTGCTAGTGGGAGCTCTAGGAAGTGTCGGAGTGAAGGCGATGTACCGCGGCACTTTGAACGCCGCGAGGTGCGCACGCGCGTGCTCAAGAATGCGTTCCGCGGTCAGATTGTCTGGCGCGACGCCTTCATTCAGTTGGACATAAATCTTGACCTCCTCGCCGCGCTTGACATCGGGAACAGGAACGGCGGCCACATCCACAATCTCGGGACTCTCCCGGATGATCACCTCGACCTCGCGTGCAGCAATGTTCTCGCTCGAGCGGCGGATCATGTCCTTCGTGCGTCCCACCAGCCAATAAAAGCCGAGTTCGTCGCGACGCATCCGATCACCCGTCTTGAACCATTCGCCTTCGAACGAGGCGGCATTTGCTTCCGGCTTGTTCCAATATCCTTTGAAGATACCGCGCCCCCTCACCCAGAGCTCGCCCACGTTACCGACCAGCGTGGGGCTCCCATCCTCGTTCATCAGCCGCAGCTCCCGAAAAAGCGAGCGAATACCCACCGAACCCGAGTCGGCCAATTCGTCCAGCTCATTCGTCATTCGTGTACCGAAGCCGATTTCCGTCATGCCGTAGGCGTCTTGAGTATTCACCCGAAATCGCTTCCGGAATTGCCGCACCGAATCAGGACTCCAGCCCCAATTCAGGGTCTGCTTCAGGCATGTCGTTCCGTCTTCGTCGGCGGCCTCTGCCTGTCGGGCTACGAGCTCGGGAAACTGGCACCATTCGATCCGGTACTGCTTGACCCAACCAAGAAACCGCGTCGAGCTGAGTTGCGGGGCCAAGTAGAGCGTACCGCCCTGTCGATACGACTTCACAAGATGCCCCGGCGGATCGACGTAGAAGAAAGGCTGCGCAGACAGATATCTCTGATAGGGTTGTTCCCAACACATCCCCTGGTATGAGCTCACGCCCCAGTAGTCGTGTGTCAACATGCAGCCTTTCGGAAAGCCTGTTGTCCCCGAGGTATATTGAATATTCAGCAGATCGTCGGGGCTGACATCCTCCTCCACCACACACTCCTCGACACTATCGAGCAATTCACCGAGGACAGTCGCTGCCGCGTCGGAATGCTGTCCAACGAGAATTGTTCGCTCCAAGGCAAGATCTTGAGGCCAAGGATTCATGGCCGAGAACACTGGCCATGCGGACTCGTCGACCAGGGCAAACTTCGCCTGTGTGTCGCTAAGAACGAATTCGATCTCCCTCGGAGTGTATCGCATGTTGATCGGGACCATCACGGCACCGAGCTTCGCAATCGCGAACCAAAGGATCGGGAATTCAATGCGATTTGGTAGCATTACTCCAACTCGATCGCCCTTGCATACACCAAATGAACGCAGCGCGTTTGCATATTTGTTGGACAATTGATCCATCTCCGAGTAGGTCGCGCGTTCGCTACGGTCGAAGACTTCAATCGCGATCGTTGAGCCGTGCGTTCTGGCCCGCATTGAAACTAGCTGCCCAATCGTGATTGTCTCATATGCCGATTCCAGCGCCTCGATTTTGCGCATCAGAGTGGCGATGTCGGCTTGCAGCTTGGCTTGGGTTTTTGTGACGGTCATAGTTGGGAACCTTAGTCTGACGGTGACATAAACAAGTCGGTTAACAGCGCAACATCTTGGCACCGCGCTTGTGTTGCGAATCAACCAAGCCAGCGCGTGGCAAGCTCTCGTAACGTACGCGATTAACAAGAATTGAGACACCACCCCAATCTAGTGGGGCGTTTTGATTGCTACTTGAAGAAGCCTTCTCAGCACCGGCTCGGCGTTATCTCGCCCACCCTCCCGATCCGTTCATGTGGCGCGGGGCTTTCACGTCGCACTTACCCGCCCTGGCCGCCATGCTCAGAGAAGAAATTTGTGGGCAATTGAAAGCCGTTGAGGCGGAGCGAGGCTCATTAAAGAAAATGTCTGTTTGCGACACACAGAGCGCGCCATCTGGTGCTGGCATGTGCCCAGGTTCTGATGAGGCTGCTGCATACTGCCGGCTCGTCCCGCGCTCTGTCCAGTTGTACGGCTGCGCTGCACTAGGTCCCAGTCAGCAGGAGAATGGTTCCACTTCATGCCAGCGCGACGTCCCAACAAATTATCTCAATGCCGAACACACGCTAGCGACAGAGTGGCAACAGCCAGGCTGCTACCGCGGAGCGATTGGGTCGACCTTCGACACCTATTTGGCGTTGCTAGCGCCGCTCCCGAAATACCGCGTATAGGCGATATCGAGGATACGATTGATTAAGCTTGAGAAGTTGTACCCGGCCGTCGCTGCGGCCTCGATATACACGCCGTTCAATGCGGGTATGGAGTTGATCTCGAGTACAAATGGCTGGCCGGAGCGGTCTATCCGGATGTCGACGCGAGCATAGTCGCGACACTGGCAGGCACGAAAGGTCGCAACCGAAATATCCCGCAGAAACGTCGCAAGCTTGCTATCGAGTTGCGCCGGGCAAATGGCCGCGAGCGCCGCATGCCCTTTGTCTTCGTGAGTATACAGACGCAGTTCGCGGTCGCCGAAGTCCCGCTCCACCAGTGGCAAGGTTTCAGTCTTCCCGTTTCCCAGCAGGCCGACATAAATTTCTCGCCCCTCGATGTATTCTTCCACGAGCGCATCCTGCGCATACTGAGTGGCGACTGCTTCTACGGCCTGCCTCAACTGAACGGGCTCATGTACGAGCCGCAATCCGAAGCTGGTGGATTCGAAACGCGGCTTCACCACCAGCGGAAATCGCAAGTCACCGGTACTCTCCGTGCCGCGACGCATCACGCGAAAGTTGGGCGTCGGCACGCCGCAGTCGCGCATCAGTATCTTGGCGATCACCTTGTCGAGGGCCAACCCGTTTCCAAGCGGCCCCGCGCCGGTGTAGGGCACTCCGGCCAACTCCAGCATGGCCGGAACATGGGACAAACGGCACTCGCCTTGAATTCCGTTCGCCAGGTTGAAGACGATTCCGGAGGGGCGGACTCGCGGATCGGGGGGCATAAAACGTTCCAGGGTGGCGAGCAGCCCTTTATCGCCTTCGCAAAGCAACGTTTCATGGCCGTATTCCTGCAGCGCCGCGATTATATTCTTTATGTCATTGCAGTCGTATTCCTCTAGACAACATTGACCGAACCGGTTGATGACGCCCGCGTGATCATGGTTCTGCACGACGGCTACTCGCATGAGTTACTCCTTGCTTAATCGACCGCTATTGGGGTTCAAGCGCTCGGATCTTGTTAATCGCAAGCAACAGCCCGTCTCGACCCGAGCGCTTCATTCCATGCAATCGTCGCGCCACGGAATCGGTGCGCAAAGGATGTGGTACGCGCCGCGCTCACAAGTATTTGTACCTCGGTTCGTCGAGTTGCCAACACAGGCGTCTTCAATCGCACAAAGCTAGAACATGGAAGATTGAGTGCGCACCGGCCCTCATCCCCAGTTCGAACATCTGCTCGAGGACGATACTCCATATTGTGATCTCACTAACCGCGCACTCGAATCCCACAACCTGCTCACTTGGCGAAAGCTGCGCTCCGTCAGCGGCTTGCTCCGTAGTGATGCGTGCGCCGGCGGCGGGATCGCCGGCTTGCTTCGTTCGCCTGGGATCTGGTGCGGATTGGCCTGCAATTCGGAGCTCCGGCAGAAGTCTCGGCCTTATTTATGATGAGCAAGCCAGTCGACGATGCACGGTGCCTCAGACGGATCTGCGCGAGATCTTGCGCGACTACGGGCTGAAGGTCGGCTGGACGACATCGCGTCCCGGCCGTGCGAGGCGACGATGTGAACCTAAGACTCTGACGTCTGTCATTTGCCGCACGTCACGTTTTTGCTGGCCAGACGCACGTTCGCGCTCTGGCGGGCCACAATTTCAAAGCAAACGGTTGATGTCGAGTCGGATGGCAGTGGTCGGACGGTCGCTCCCTACGAATGCTTGGCTGATCAGCGCCATTTCGCTCCTAAGAGTAGGTGCCCCCGCACTGTCCTGGTTTAAACTTCGGCGAGACCTAACATAGCGTTAGCAAGGCGGCTTGCCCCGGCAATCCAGATGGTGGCGCGTCGGGAGCAATCCGCCGCCATGCTCGTCACGCTGATCGGGCGACCGATACCACTTACGTTGTCTTCCCCTGCCTGTCCAATCGGGCGCGAAATGGCCGTGATCTGCGGGCGAGCGACCTACTATCAGAATTGTGCGATATCGGGGTGCCGCTTGGAATCCATCGCCGGTGCGGCTGCCCTTCATCCACGTTTACATCGTCCGGAGATGTGCTTATGCACTAGGCTCAGAGCGCTTCGCCCGGCGGCGCGGAGATATAACACGAGGCGTAAATATAGCCGGTTGTACGCTCTAGGCGATCCTCCATGCCGAGTTTGGCCATAGCATTCAATATTGCCTGCCGTTCCGCCGATGTGGCGAAACGGCGCTGGCGTTGTCTGAACCGGTCTACAATCTTGGTTTCCAATGCGAAATTCTGAAAAACCGCGGCGATGCCATCATAACTGAAGGGGTGCATTGCGAAGGCAACTACCCAGGGGCGAGAACTCGCGGAGGCTTGATACACCCGTGCAAAGGTTCGTTCGGTGGCATACCCCACACAGCCTGTGCTGATGAGGATGTCTGCATCTACGAGGGCGCAACGTTCCTTGAGCGTCAGGTCACGGGTTTCTAGATCAGCCGTGATGCCAGCCTCCAGCAGGCCCAGGGCCTGCGCGTAGCGAACAGCCCGGAATGAGGGGTCCACGCCGACGAACCGGATGTCGTCTCGGAGGCCCCGATTGCGAAAGAACAGGCCATGCTCGATCTCCTGTTGGCGCGACAGCGATCCGCTGGACTCCAGATAGGCAGCATAAAGTTCATCGAGATCCAGATCCGTGCGCAGTAGAGCAGCGTTGATGCCATAGGAGCAACCGACATCGATGATCTTCAGTATGGTTTTGTTTCGAATGCGTCGATAGTCGGCGAAGATCCTTTCGAAGACCGGCTTGGCCCGATCTGGAATCATATAGTCGAGCGCCAAGTGTGCTCGAAAATAGGAGTGCGGCCACCTACGATTATAAACTGGTGTGAAATCGTGCTTTGTTCCCTGAAGATTCCCGTGCACCGTACTTTCTGTCGCCATTGTCTCCCTCACTGCTCAGTAGCCTCAAGGTCGCAGCCCACGATCAGTCATCCGCTTGAAGTTGACCGGAGTGCGAGTATGTTTTGGGAACTGCGGATTTGCCGATAGCTTCGATCTCGGAGGAACCCTCCATCCTCTTCCTTGCGTCGTTCTATGGGGGCGGGTTGTGATCCAGGGGAAGAATGTCGGTTGACACCTCGCCACGTGAAGACAAGGGACTCTCAAGATACGTGCCAATCACGTAGAAGGAGCGAGGTAAGAAAGTTCTGGCTACCGATCAATGCTTTGTATGAGAGCGCCGCAGAAAGGGAGCCAGAACACCACCGTGTCTCGTACTCGACAATCCGACAATACGTTCTGATTGCCCCGGCGGAGAGTCAGCCAAAACAAGAGCTTCAAAGCGAGCGCTCCGCGAGACGCGCGCATGGGTCGAGCTCTCCTCCATGTAAAGGTCCTGCCTTGCGATCACCGCAGTGGCAAATGTAGGTGCCTTGTGGCGGCCACTCGAGGCGCTATCACCCCGGGGTACGCGCGCCGATCATGGTACCAAATGGTGCATCTCTGCTCCAATCCCTGCCGGCTCCTGCCGCAACCTATCTACCCAGCGTCGCAATACCGAGTCGCGCAGACCGAGCTCTTGGCGACCCACCCCATCGATCGACGGTCGACAATACCAGCTCCACGGCTTGGCGTTTTCGTCCTCCGTGAATGACCGACGTTGACGTCCTTCCATTGGACACCTCTTGGCTCGTTGAGCCCACTACAGTGTCCACTCATTCGGGGAGGTTCAGTTTTTCGATAGTCCAGATACGCTTCCCTTAGAGTGTGAAACGCTCTAGCCATCGGGATGGTCCTCAATTGCGCGAGAAGAGCTTGCGCTCCATGCCGGTTAAGCGTTCCGGCCCCCGCTCGGTCACTAGGATTGTCTCGCTGAAGCCCATCCCGGCGGCCATCATAAGCATATGAAATACCATTCCGGGCTTTAGCTCCCATTCCACCCCTGGCACGAACTCCCGCATAAACTCGCCGGCGGAAGGTCGCTCACTGAGACCAAGCGAATAGCCAGCGCGGTTCGTGTATGTTTGGCGCAGCCCGGACGCCAGGAGCGGCTCGCGACACGCTCGGTCGATCACCGCGGCCGGTGTGCCTGGCTGCATCAGCTTAATAGCATCGAATTGGATGCGGATGATTGTTTCGGCGATTCGCTGCTGTTCAGCGCTCGGCGAGCCAACAATCGCGGTACGCATCAACCGTGCCCAGTACTTTTGATGGACCCCGCTGAGTTCAAAATAGACGGAATCGCCCTGTTCCAGGCGCCTATCGGAATACCCCCCGTGTATGAGATTTGTGCGATCGCCGGACGTGATGATACCGCCGACCGGTCCGCCCGACCATCCGGCGTTCACCAATGCACTGAACACCGTGCCCGCGAGTTCTAGCTCCTTCACGCCGGGTGCGATAGCTTCGATGCCAGCGCGCATGCCCACTTCAACCTGGCTAGCAGCGCCCCGCATACACTCTATTTCCCTCGGCGATTTGATTAGGCGCAGGTGATCGACAATCCGCGGCTCTCTGACCAAAGTGGCATCCGGTAGCAGCGCCTGCAACATCTTCCAGCGTTCTACCGTCAAGAACCACGAATGTTCGTCTACCCCAATGCGTCCACCTGCCAGGCCGAGACCATCGAGGGCTCTTCGCGCGGTGTCGAGCCAAACGGGAATCGGATCGGCGGCATCTGCATAGATCGTGTGATTTTTTACCCACGACGTGCTGTGCGCCGTAGGGACTTCCACATCGCGCACAACTAGCACCGGTTCGCCGCGGCTCGGAACCAATAAGGCTTGATAGGAGAAGTAACCGACTTGGTCGAGACCACTCAGATAGAAGATGTTCTCTGGCTGATGCAGAAGTAAAACTGGCAGATTATGCTTTGCCATCTCTTCCTGAGTACGCTGCAGTCGTTCCCGATATTCCTCAAGGGGAAAGACCATGGAGGTTTTCGTAAGCTCGCTCACAATTTCTGCTTCCCTTTGTTGGATATCTCGCTTTTGTTCGGTTCGCCGTTCACCTCATTCGGCCGACTGCCTATGCGGCGGCATCCAAAAACACTGTGAACGCGTTCAGGAGATCCGAAATCTTATCTATGTGGGTGTGATCTGTTCCGCCCACAGTTAGGATTCAAAGGTTCTTGGCTCAAGTACAGTGACACTTCCCCTCATCGAACGAGTGTCGCCAGATACAACTGTTCGCGAGGCCCTCAAACCTCGCCGTGGCATACTCAAGTCATATGTCCTCGACCGCCGCGGCTAGGAAGCGTGGCGAAAGTCACGCCAAAAGTTCTGGGCCACGAAGCCTTCCCAGCGATACTACGGCTTCTGGTAGGTGACATCGGAACAGAGCCAAGAAAATATCGAGAACCGTGAACGGCACCCTCAGCATGCAGCGTGGTAGGTGGTGATTGAATTATTTCCGTGTCGAACGAGCTGCCCTCTGTTTCTGGGAAGATAGCGGGGAGCCAATGCTTAACCTTCGAACTTGGCGTGTCCATGGAATGGTCGCGTTCAGCTTAGCGCCTGCTGCATCCTCCCTTTAAGGGATTGGCTGGCAATGTCAGAAGAATCGTTTCCAGGCTCACGGCGCAATTGGCGCGACGCTTGAACGCATTGTCGCGAAGCTGCGAGAGCTGCTGACGAGATACATTGGAAGTTGTCGTCAACATAACGCAGGAAGGCAATCAATATGCCGCCCCTCGCCAAATCCGCATTCGCAGCGACGGTGTCGTCGAACCGAGTACGGTTTGCCTCATACCTTCCGCGCCGGTGCTTATCGCGGCGATCTCTTTCTGTTCGCTTTTGCCACGCTTCAATTGTAAGCAAACGAGATCATTCGAGATTGGCCCACGTGACAGGAAATTGGCCGGCCTTGCTTCACGATACTCAGCGATTCCGTGGGCCAATACCCACGAGCACTCGAGAGCAAAGTGACGCTCGGAGAAAGCTAGCTGCCGAAGCCGGGCCGCCGGACGCTCTGCTTAGGTCGGCCAGTTGCTGAGCTCGACCGGCGCGGCGGCCAAGAGCCGAAGCCAACTTCATTCACCCGACAACGAGATCTGTTGGAGCGCCCTGGTGCGAGCCTTAATTGAACTTGGCAACTTCGTTAGCAACTTCCCCGCAAGTGCATTACCGGTGG
>NZ_JBVVPC010000066.1:0-25868 GCF_055807355.1 Bradyrhizobium sp. Ken01 | reverse complement strand
GCTATCGACGCGATCCTTTCCATGCGTCGGCAAGGGGACGAGATCCGGAAGCTACGCATCGAGACGTTCGACCAAGCAATGCGCCTCGCAAATGAGCGTGCTCCCAGCACGCTGGAGGGGGGGCAGTACAGCTTCTATTTCAGTTGTGCACTGGCCGCTTTGTACGGGCGCGAAGCTCTGCAACCCGTTCGAGTTGAGCGTCTCACTGATGCTCGCGTGCTTCACTTGGCTGCGCGCATCGAGCTTGAGCCGGCTTCCGATTTCGCGTCGGCGTTTCCGGCCGGAACACCTGCCCGCGTTGTCCTGGATCAGGGTAACGGGCCGGAAGAAATGATCGTACGACATCCCTTGGGAGATGTCGCAAACCCGTTATCCGCCGACCAGGTCGTGGAGAAGTTCAGGAGCATCGCAGGACAGAATGTTTCCCCCCAATGGCAGGAAGAGGTACTCACAGCGATTGGTGGCCTTGAAACCTCAGGTTTCTTGCCGCTTCTGTCTGCCCTATCACAAAGGGACAGTCGACGCGCGACATCTGCCGCGCAGTTCCTCAAAGAGGGAGCTGGAAAATGACAACATCTCGATGTTAGATCGGCGGCTTAGGGAAGTCCTTCGCACGGTCCGACCGCACCATGACGGGGCCCAACCACCGCCTGCCAGGCACCGATTCGATGGCGCAGGCGCTGGGCGGCATCGCTGACGCCTAGTCGCAGGCCGGCTATCCCATGCGCGCCGTTATTTGCCTCGCTGGGTGACGAATCGACCGCCATGCTGGCCTTTGGCGGTGCGCTCGCGCACTCATCTATGTGCGCACGTCAGGGATCGGCCAGAAATCGAGCTGTCTCTGCTCGGTTCGGTGGTGCGCCTGGTGGGCTAGAGCCTCATTACCACCAAGTGCGTAACAAGAACCCGGTTTCGGGACAAGCACGCATCACTAGTACCGCCGAGCGGCTGGGGATCAGCGCCTCGTTCAGTGAAGGGGCAGTTGCTGGCGCTGCTCGGCGAGCTCTTTGCCACCGGCAGTCGCGACAAGTGGTCGCTAAGCCGCGCAGCGCCGACATTCCGCGCCCGTCAAAACGCTCCTCGAAACGTCAAACGATCCCGACGTTATCGCTAACGGCTATATCAAGCACGTCGACTATCCCAAGCTCGGCTAGAAGCTGAAGGTGCGCGGCACGCGTTGGCAGTTCTCCGACACGCCGACTAAGCTTGGTATCTCGCCCGAGTTCGGCGAGCGCAACGAGGCTGTGCTCGGCGAGCTCGGCGAGCTCGGCTATAGCGCCGCGGAAATTGGAGAGTTCAGGAAGCGTGGGATCAGTTGAGCTCGTGATAGACTATTATCGCTCCGTCGTGGCACTGAATTCGACATTGCTCGCAATGCCTGATAGCGCGGCAATCTGGATGCCAAGCGACAATGATCGCGGCAATAATCACCTCGCCGCGACACCGACCATGCTGATGCTGCGCCTCAATGTTCTTTTATTGCGCGGCTGCGTAGCTCGGATCAAATTGGATCCCACGCTTGTCTCACGCGTTAGCTAGCACCGGTTTCAGAAGCCGCCGCGAGCGGTTGAGATCTGTGCCGTGAAATGCGCGCTCCTCAGCATGACGCTGCATTTGCTTCAGCGCAACAGACTCATTCCTAGGAGGCCATGAGGCGACCGTTTCGGGATTAGCGCGGACGATTGTACCGGGCCCGCAAGTAGGTAGGAACTTAAGACGAGTTTGAGCGTACGCATACGACGAAGGCCGCCTGATTGACGCATGCGCGCGAGCGCAACGAGCTCTATGAAGGGCGTTGCGTGAAGATCAGGCAGCCTGCTGATCGGCGGGAGTGTCGCCTTGGCGGAGGAGCTTCCATTCCCAGGGCAGCAGTTCGTGCAGACGCGATACGGGAAGATCGGCGATACGGGCGACGATATCGGCGAGCCAGGCCTTGGGATCGACATCGTTGAGACGACAGGTGGTGATCATCGTCAGCATGATGGCGGCGCGGTCGGCACCGCGCAGGCTGCCGGCGAAGGTCCAATTGCGCCTTCCCAGGGCGATGCCTCTCAATGCGCGCTCAGCACAATTGTTGGTCAAGCAGATCCTGCCATCATCGAGAAAGCGGGCGAAGTCGTCCCAGCGCCTGAGCATGTAATTCATGGGCTTCAGGACCTCGGAGGAGCGCGAGAGGGGTTCGCGCTCGAGGAGCAGCCAGGCATGCATGTCCTCGAGAAGCGGCTTGCTCTTTTCCTGGCGCACGGCGCACCGCTCGTCGGCGCCGCGGCCGTTGATGGCGCGCTCGATCTCGAACAAAGCGTCGAGGCGTCTGACCGCCTCCAACGCGATCGGCGAGACCGGTTTGCCCCTGTGGCCTTCCCGGGCGTTCTTCTCGATGTCGGCCAGCTCGAAGAAGCCCCGCCGCGCATGGGCGAAGCAAAACGCCGGCGTAATCGGCAGCACCTTCTTCTGCGGATCGAACAACGGCTCGAAGCCGTTGTAGCAATCAGCTTGCAGGATACCGGCGAAGGCGGCCAGATGCTTCTGTGGATGCTCGCCTCGACGGTCGCTCGAGGCGTAATAGACCGCCGCCGGTGGCGCTGGCCCGGCGAAGGGCCGGTCATCCCGCACATATGTCCAGATCCGACCGGTCTTGCACTTGCCCTTCGCCAGGATGCGGATGGTGGTGTCGTCGCCATGCAGGCGCTCGGCAGCAAGCACATGGCGTTCGATCAAGTGGAAGAGCGGCATGACGGCGAAGGTCCCGTGGCCGACCTGGTCGGCCAGCGTCGACAATGGCAGGTCGATCCCCTCGGCCTTAAAGCGCGCACTCTGGCGATTAAGCGGGATGTGCATGCCGAACTTGTCGAACAGAATCGTCGCCAGCAATTGTGGGCCGATGAAGCCGCGCGGCGTCGCGTGGAACGGCGCCGGCGGCTGGCTGATCTTCTCGCAATCGCGGCAGGTGAACTTCTCGCGCACTGTCTCGATGACCTTGAAGCGGCGCGGGATCTCCTCCAGCGTCTTGGTCACATCCTCGCCGATCTTCGCGAGCCGCGATCCGCCGCAGCAGGCGCAGCTCGTCGGAGCCTCGATAACGATGCGCTCGTGTTCGATGTCGTCCGGCCAGGGCTTGCGTACCGGCCGCTTGCGCGTGAAGGCGCGCACGCTCTGGGTCTTCGCCGCCGCGGCCTGAGCCGCAAGCTCATCCTCGCTCGCCGTGGTGGCGAGTTCTTCGAGTTCCAATTCCAATTGTTCGATCAGACGCGCCGTGCGCTCGGAGCCCCGCCCGTACAGTTCGCGCTTGAGCTTCTCGATCCGCAGCTCGAGATGCGCGATCAGCGCCGCGTTGTCCGACAGCTCCGCCCGCGCACTGGCAGCCACCGCCTCGGCGAGCAGCCGCGCCTCACGCTCGGCCTGCAGCGCCGCCAGGGCACTCACAAGGTCCGATGGAAGTTCGTCCGGCTTCGATATCATGAAGCCATTGAATCAGATCAAGCAGCAGATTCAAACCCAAAACGGCTATCCGATCCGCGTCGGACGCTGGGCTTCTTGCGGGTTGCGCCAATCGATTCCGGACAACAGGTAACTCATCTGCGCCGGAGAGATCGTCACTGCTTCGCCGGCAACCGAAGGCCAGATGAACCGCCCTCTCTCCAGTCTTTTGGTGAACAGGCATGCTCCCTGGCCATCGTGCCAGATCACCTTCACAAGATCGCTTCGGCGACCGCGGAAGACAAACAGATGACCGCTGAGCGGGTCCTTGCGCAGCACCTCCTGCACCTGGAGTGCCAGCGTTGGAAAGCCTCGGCGCATGTCCGTGTAGCCTGTCGCAAGCCACACGCGCGCGCCCGTCGGAACCGGGATCATCGGCGCACCAGAGCCTCGAGAACCCGACGCAGGGCGTCTCCATCAACGTCGCCGTCGACCCGAATGCGGTGCCCGCTACCAAGGTCGATCTCGATGATGCCATGGCTCTTCCGTCGACGCGCCGCCGTCGTCGTCAATGGCGCTTCGGCCACCGCCCGCGGCGGCACAGACGACCCAATCTCGACCGGCACGAACGGCGCTATACTCGCTTCACTGGGCTTGCAAAGCTCTTTGCGCCACCTAAACAGCTGGCTCACATGAAGGCCAGCCATGCGAGCCACCTCGGAGACGCAGGCTCCGGGCTCGAGCGATGCTGCAACAAGCCGTTCCTTCTCATCCTGCGACCACCGGCGCCGCCGCTCGACCGATGTGATCACCTCCGCCCTCGAAATCGTCATAGCGCTTCTCCTAGGATTACCCCTAGGACCTGCAGCGTTCGCGTCCGTCAAACAAGGCGGCCCTCAACGCAGGAATACGTTTGAGCTGCGTGAAAGTTGGCTCTAGACGCCGCCCATCGCGAAGCCGATGTCGCTAGAGACGTTGTTCGTGCGGCGTCCGACTTGCGCCGGCCCAGCCTTACTTGGCTGAATCAAGCGTCGGCAGGCGATAGCGGTCCTTTGGGTCGTTCCAACCCTTGAAGTTTGGCTTGCGCTTTTCGACAAAGGCGGCGCGCGATTCCATGAGGTCGCTCTTGGCACCATGCTCCTGCAGTGCCATAGCCAGTTTGTCTTGCTGTACCGTTGGCGCTGGTCGCATCTGGCGCATCATGTGTACGGTGTTGACGCGTGATGCCGGCGGCAGGCTCAACAGATGTTCCGCTGTGGCCAGCGCCTCAGGCAGGAGGCGGTCGGCCGGCACTAGCCGGTTCAGAAATCCGATCTCGTAGAAGCGCTGTGCGGTGAAGCGAAAGCCAAGCGCCATCTCCATGGCGATCGGGTACGGCAGGTTGGCAATGTGGCCGTGGTTGTAGCCGCCCAACAGCCAGCGCTTGGCTTCCGAGATCTCGAACACCGCTTCGGGGACTGCGAGCCGCAGGTCGGTGCGCTCGACCAGCATGAAACCGCCGCCCATAGCGAAACCATTTACTGCGGCGATCACTGGTTTCTCGAGCGTGCCGGCTATGAACGGATCCTCTTTGGCTGGCAGCTTGCCGCCGAGTGTGCCCGAACGCAGCGACTCGTTCATATCCTCACCCGCGCAAAAGCCCGGGCCGGTACCGGACAAGATCGCCACTTCGACTTCGGTGCTGTGGCGGAAATCGGTCCAGATATCGGCGAGCTCGATTCGCATCTCATGGTTAAGGGCGTTGAGCCGCTCGGGCCGGTTCATCCGCACCAGCAGAACCTGTCCACGACATTCTGTTTCCACTACCGCCATCTCTGCATCCCTCTATGTTGGAGCTAAGCGTCATCGCCCGTGCCCACGCGTGAGCTGCGTTGCTGGACCGAGCTTAAGCCGCTCGCGCTAGGAGGACCTCAGCGCTTCGCTCATCGAGCGCGGATCGCGCGGCAGCCAGCGGCCGGCTTCGACCAGCGCAATAAACCGCTCGACTATCTCGTTGAATAGCGCCCGCTCCTCGAGATAGAGCACATGGCCGGACTTCCGAACCATGGCGAATCCCGAGGCTAGCAAGTGCCGCTTCAGGAAAAGGCTCGGCTCAATGCAATCGTCGTCGTCGTCACCGCAGATGATTGATGCAGGCGTCGACACTTTGCGGATCGCCCCCATCAGCGTATGGATCGAGGGGCGGCCGATGAATGAGTGCAGTTGGCCGAGTCGAGCGAATCGTGCCGCGCCAGCGCGTCCTAGAAACCCGTTTGCCCGCGTGGTCCTTGAACGGAGCCCGGCTCGGCGCCTCGCACGTCGCCTTGGCAACACCGTCGGCGCCGATGGTCGCGAACTGCTCGTCGTGCGCGTGGCACTGCGCGCGAAAGTTTCCCAGATTTTGAGATCCGAACCTGAGCCTTCACCTGCGAAGGTTAGCGCCAGCGCGCGCTTCGTGTTGAGGCCGACCTGCAGTGACGAGTACGAGCCCATCGACGGGCCGACAAGGTGGGCCTGCTCGATCTTCAGGTGATCGAGCACCACGAGTGCGTCGGTGTAGAAACGGATGTAGGTGTAAACATCCTTCGATGGCGGCACGTCTGAGGGCGTGTAGCCGCGTGCCGAGTAGGCGGTGCAGCGATGGCCTTGCGAAAAATACCGCATCTGCGGTCCCCAGTTGGTGCGATCTGCGGCGAACTCACGCAAGAACAAGTTCGACGTGCCGCTGTTCGGCTTCTTCATAGTGCAGGGCACGTTGTTCGACGTCCTTGCATACGGCCATTCTGCGTCACCAATTGTCTTATTGCCTCCGTCGTGTCCTAGGCCAGTGCAGCGATGGACAAGGCTAGTCATTTCAAGAATATTATGCGGACTCTAGAGACGGATTTCATTAAATGCGGCCCGCGGGGCGCCGGAATCATGCACACAGTCGACTCTCTTGATAATTTTGCAGCCCTTGTTGGTGCAGTCTTGCCCTTTTCAAGTCCGCTTAGGCCAAATCGCGATGCGTCTCGGCGGCATCCGATCCACGCAGCTGAGTAGAGCTCTCTCGTGATGCATAGGGAATGCGCTTGGGCAGCTTAATCGCGGTGCTGGCGGCAAGCTCTCGCGCGGCGACTTCTGCGCAAAGCGAATGAGGAATGTTCGGAGGCATAGATCAGGTCGCAGGAGAGCGCCAGCTAGAAGCGCCATAGCGCAGTAGGTCTCTAGTCCCGGCATTTGTTGGAGCGGGTTGAGCTCGGATCGTTTTGGCTGCGAAGTCCAGCATTGGCAGATGTATTCGTAGGGCGTGAGGCCCGTCAGGTCTTCAGCCGCCGAGCCTAGGTGTCGGGCGGTAATGAAATCGGCAAGGGGAGCTCCAAGCTGATCGTGTCCGTCGTAATGAACGGTAGCTTTCTTGATGTGCGGTTCATGCGCTCGACGTTGCCATTGGTCCAGGGATGCTTGATCTTAGCCAGCCGATGTTTGATCCTGTTTTCCTGGCATCGCATATCGAAGATGTGCGTCACGTGCCTTACCGTCGGGGCGTCGGCAAAGCGCGGCAGGAGGGTGAACTGGATCCATTGTCGGTGACCACCATGTGAATGTTTTAGGGGCGGCGGACGAATGTCTAGGCTGAGGTCCTCCCCGTTCTCCTACTTACTGGTGCGATCGATTGCGACATGGAAGTAAAGCTTGCCTTCAGCGGTCTGGAGTTCGGCGATGTTGATGTGGAAATAGCCGATCGGACAAGCCTTGAACTTCTTTTTGAGGGTTTGCCACCTTCGACCTGTGGCAATCGGCTGATGTCGTGACGCTGGAGAGCAGCGATGCAGGTACGACCGCATCAGATGCGGGACGGTCCGCTGCAGGGCTAGAGGCAATCATCGAGTGGCAGCAGCGTGTGCCGTCGGAAGCCGACGATGATCGCCTCCTTTTTGATTGCTAAGAGCAGCGGACTTGGCTTCCTTGAGGCCAGTCGAACAGTCGGAGACGTCTAACGCTGCTTCCAGTTCGCGACACTCTTCTGGTTGATCCCGTGGCGCTTGCGGGTCGCTCTCAGGCCCTCTTTTGTAGCGCTCGACGGACTGCCTTCGTTGTGGCGCAGTCATATGAAACCTGTCCCATAGCGCATGCTTCAAGTCGTGCAACAAGAATGCACCATCAAAGCTTGGGACTAAACACGTATATGGCTGAATTCCATCAAGAAAGAGGAATTATCGCTGGATTTGCGCGCGGGCGACACAATTGTTTTGAGAGAATCGACATCGCTCTATGATTATATTCTTACGATCTGTTGGTGACCTGGAACGTGCCCGACGCGGACCGTCTGCAGAATGCTAGCTCCTTCAAGGACACTGCCGAGGTGTCAAGAATGAGGCGCGCCGGAGTAGCAGGGTTCGCCGTAAATTGCGCGATGGGTATATAACGAGCCTGGCGACCGACAGCACAACGGGGAAGCGGCATGAACGGTGCAGAAAGTCTCTTGCGAACGCTTGTCGGGTCGGACGTCGAAGTCTGTTTCGGCAATCCTGGCACGTCGGAAATGCATTTCGTTGCAGCGCTCGACCGGGTCCAGGGCATGCGGGCTGTGCTCGGCCTTTTCGAAGGTGCGGTGACCGGTATGGCCGATGGCTACGGGCGCATGGCGGAGAAGCCGGCCGCGACCTTGCTGCACCTCGGACCAGGGCTGGCCAACGGCCTCGCCAACCTCCACAACGCCCGTCGCGCAGCGACGCCGATCGTCAATATCGTGGGTGACCACGCGACCTATCATCAGCAATATGATGCGCCGCTTGCGTCTGACGTGCATGGTTTCGCCCGACCCGTCTCGGCATGGGTGCATTCGTCGCCAAGCGCCAAGACTGTCGGCGCGGACGTGGCGCGTGCCGTGCAGGCGGCGTTGCAATATCCTGGTCAGATCGCGACGCTGATCCTACCTGCCGATACGGCGTGGCTCGAGGCTGATTGCCCGGCGCCGGGTTTGCCGAAGCCGAAGCCGGCGATGGTTTCCGCCGAGGCGATCGACCAGGCTGCCATGGCCCTCAAATCGGGCCGCAAGACCATGATGCTGATCCGCGGAGCCGCATTGAAGGAGCGCGGGCTCAATGCGGCCGGCCGCGTGGCTGCGGCGACGGGTGTGCAGATTGCTTGTGATACCTTCGCACCACGTTGCCAGCGCGGCGCCGGACGTGTGCAGATCGAACGCATTCCTTATTTCGCCGAGCGGATCGTTGATTTCATGAAGGGGACAGAGCAACTAATCTTGGTAGGCGCGAGCCCCCCGGTGAGCTTCTTCGCATATCCAAACAAACCGTCATGGTGTACGCCCGAGGGCTGCAAAACTCTATATCTCGCCCATGCTCACGAGGATGGAACAGCCGCTCTGGAGGCTCTCGCTGACGCTGTGAAGGCGGCGAAGCAACCATTGCATGTCGGTTCATTGAGCAAGCCAGATCTTCCGATCGGACCGCTCGATCCACAGACCGCCGGACAGGTCATCGCCCATTTTCTTCCCGGGGATGCCATCATCTCCGACGAGGTGGGCTTTCATCGATTTGCAGCCACTATCGAGCCGCATGATCATCTTGCCCTGACCGGCGGCGCGATCGGGCAGGGCATTCCCGTCGCCGCTGGCGCCGCGATCGCCTGTCCGGATAGAAAAGTTGTCTGTGTCCACGGTGACGGCGGCGCAATGTATACGCTGCAGGCGCTATGGACGCAGGCACGAGAATCGCTCGACGTTACCACGGTAATCTATGCCAATCGCTCCTACGGGATTCTCAACATCGAGCTCGCGCGCGTCGGAGCCGGAGATGCCGGACCCAAGGCCCTTTCGATGCTCGATTTGCACAATCCCGAGCTGGACTGGGTCAAGCTTGCGTCGGGCATGGGCTTGGAGGCAAGCCGCGCAACTTCGGTAGGAGAATTCGCGAGCCAATTCGCCAGCGCGATGAAAAATCGTGGTCCCCGTCTCATTGAGATCGTTCTCTAGTTTCGCGTGATAGCCTGGAAAACGCTGATTGGCGGCGACTGCAGTTCGTACCGATATGGCCGGTCCTCCTGTTGCGACGCGCTCGGCCTCATGGTTCGCGACGTGCCGCAAGAGACGCTCCTCATGATGAAGGTCTAGAATTTTGGCCGTGAACTAAACCTCATTCTGACTGATTGTGACACTTTCGGATGGGCGCGCGACCTTTGGTTGCGCAGGGCCCCAATATCGGTCGCCCGGTGGCCTGTTCGTGCTGCAGGTCAGGCGCTATCCGATGGCGCCTGCAACGGTTACACTTTGCTGGACGGCTCGACGCCTGGTAGCGTCCAACATCTCCAGCGCCAGAGCATTAACGTGAACACCAGGAGGGCACTGGCAGCAGAGCGGCGGTAGTCGCAAATATCGTGAGATGATACGGCAACTGCCAATCGAACGTTGATCTTGACGCATGGAGGAACCTGCGCGGCGCGCCAAGTGATATAGCCGCGCGCCGATCGCAGATGCGGTCCCCTTTGTTCTTTGACCCCTGTCTTTCGTTCGTGATCTTATGGAGCCTTGGTTTTAGGTGAAGCGCAGATTTTCTGCGCCCACAGCCCCATATTGCAGAAACGCGGCTCTTGACCCGGGGTAGAGGTTACATCGTGTCCGTCATGCCTTGCTTGGAGAAGACAAATGAAAGCTCGTTCCGAAGATGGAGCAGCCCGCTTGATGGCTCAAGTCGTCCACCAGGAACAGGCGAAGGTGACCGACGCAGAATGGCAGATCCGTTGCGATCTCGCCGCGCTTTACCGCATCTGCGACATGTATGGCTGGACCGACACGATCAACACTCATCTCTCTGTGCGCATTCCGGGCGAACCGAACTGTTTTCTGATTAATAACTACGGTGATCTCTTCAGTGAGGTTACCGCATCGAGCCTTGTAAAAGTAGACATCGAAGGCAACATCCTTTCTGCTGGTGGTGAGTTTAACCCGGCGGGCTTCATTATTCACGGTGGAGTCTACAAAGCCAGGCCTGACGTCAACTGCGTCATGCACACCCATACGCGCCCCGGCACTGGCATCTCTGTGCTGAAGAGGGGCCTAAGGCCTATCAGCCAGGATGCGCTTTCGGTCTATGATGAACTCGCTTACCACGAGTACGGCTCGTTGGCCGCAGGCGCGCAGGAGGAGGGAGATGCGCTTGGCGCGACCTGTCAGAAGGGCGACTCCCTAATACTGCGCAATCACGGACTGCTCACTGTCGGCGCCACCATCCAAGCCGCACTCCGACGAATGTACATGCTGGATCGCGCTTGCGAAGTCGAGATTATTGCCCGCAGTATGGGCGAGACACCGGCGCCGATCGAGCCCGAGGTAGTCGAGGACTCTGCACGATATATGAAGGTCGTACGCGCCTCGCCTCAGTTCGGAATGGCCGACTGGCGCGCCGCCTTGCGCCAACTCAAAGGCCGAGGCCCGGACTGGCGGCAGTAGATGTGAGAACCGTCTGAAGTCCAACTTTCTCTCCGCTCGTGTGGTTAGAGAAGCAAATGTTTGACACCTCCTCGATGAGGCACCTGCAGGTTTGTACGAATGGCAGTAGTTGCAGGAGTTCGATCGCCAACGGGCCCATGCCGCGGTTCACTTCTGCGATTCCAGGTCGACGAACGAGTGGGGTTGATTGCGATTGGCGAGATGGATGGCCTCGGCTGAGGCAGCGCGCTCCAGCCAATGAGAATTCGTAAAGCATTAGATGACGTCGGCTTTGCTGCACATGACCACGCCTGCCGATCCAATGACAATCACGACCTAGAGGAAAGAGCTCATGACGTCTGATATCCACAACTCGCAGAAACCAACCCGGCGCAAGGCGCTGTTGGAAATTGGCGCTGCGGCCGGCGGAGCAGCTCTGGTGATTGGCAGTCCGCGCATTTTGCGCGCGCAAGAGTCTTCGCTGGTGGTAGTCTCTAGTGGCGGAGTGTATGAAGATGCATTGCGAAAAGCGGTTATCGAGCCATTCCAGCGCGAGACGGGCATAAAGGTAACCTACGCATCTCCGCCAAATGCGGCCAAACTCAAAGCGCAGGTCGACGCTGGTAACGTAGAATGGGATGCCCTGGAGTTATCAAGCCCGGCGTTCAGACCTGACGCGGCGAAGTATCTTGAAGAAATCGACTATGACGCGTTCGACAAAGAGACTTTGGATAATCTTGTCCCCGAGGCAAAGATGAAATTTGCGGCGGGCTCGTTTGCCTACAGCACCGTTATGGGGTTCTCAACGGCTGAATACCCCGCCGGAAAGCCCCGGCCGAGCACGTGGGCGGAGTTTTGGGACGCCAGCAAGTTTCCAGGAGCGCGCTCGCTTCAGTCATGTGCAAGAGGAGGTACTTCTGCAATCGAATTTGCGTTGCTGGCGTCCGGGGTTCCTAAGGACAAACTTTACCCGATTGATTTCGAGAAAGCATTTACGTCACTGAATCAGATTAGACCTCATGTAACAAAATTTTGGGTCGAGGGAACGGAGGCAACTCAGCTCCTTTCGGATCGTCAGGTCGCAATGTCCTCGGGGTATAATGGCAATTTGCAGGCCCACGCGAGCGACGGTACCGGCGTGAATTACCGCTGGGACGAGGCACAGCTCAGCCCTCTTCACTGGGTTGTGCCAAAAGGCACCAAAAACCGTGCCGCAGCGATGCGGTTTGTCGCCTACCAAGCCACTGCACAAGCGCAAGCTCGCCTCAATAGCCTTATGTTCTACGGTCCGCTGAACCGCGCAGCGTTCCAGTATATCGATCCTAAGGCGGTCGGCCTGCTTTCCACGGCTCCTGCGAATCTGGAGAAACAATTCTTCACAAACCTTGCATTTTGGGGAGGCCAATCCACGTCCGGCAAGAGCAATACCGAAGTGCTCATTGAGCGCTGGACTAAATGGCTGGTCAATTAGAGCTTGTCGGGGTTCGCACTTGAGCGCCAAGCCATTTCACGCGCTCCCTTCGGGTGCCTCGACCCACATGAGCGCGCGGCCTTCAGGCTCTCGGGATTCCTTCGAAGGATACGCCCCAGATTTGGAGCCAAATTGTCTGGATCCGTTCGACAGACTTCACTTTAACGGAATGTGAGTGTGCGCTACCGCGATGCCGTCCTGTTTGCGCCCCCTGCTGATCCCCAAAAGCCACGAACTCGAATCGGCGAAGTGCCCTCTGTAGTCCGAATTTCGTGCTGCGCAGGATTAAAGTCTCCGGGCCGCGGGCCACACTCGCCTGCAGCCAAGAGAGACTCGATCCGGGATGCCGGTGCAATGCAACGTCTGACATTGCGTGTTGGCTACGATATTGCGATGGACCTGATGCTGACGCATTGCTCGATGTATACCAAGGAGACGACGCAGCGGAGCTTGGTTAACAAGATTGTAGATAGCAAGGTGGTCGCGCAGACCGCGTTCGTGGCCCGCGCAGATCGAAGGCTTTTTCTTTTGCAATCAATGGGCTGAATTCCAGGGGGCAGACTGACGGCACTGCTGCGCAAGGGATGAGCCGCCTGCGAAAGGTTCGCAATCGCATTTTGGCTTCGACAAGATGATGGCCCCAAAAGCTGTCCCGAAGAAACGCGCTTTCTTCGGGACGTGCAGCCAAACCGAAAGGAACTCTGAGGTGTCCACTTACGTCCCAATTCATGATCCACACTCCGTCAAGTCCGTCGCCTGCATAGGCACGGGAACGATCGGAGGCGGCTGGGCGGCTTATTTCCTGTCGCGGGGGCTTGATGTGCGGGCATTCGACCCGGCACCACAGCAGAGAGCGCGGCTCCGGGCAAATATCGAAGCGGTATGGCCGCGTCTGTCACAGCTCGATCTCGCCCCGAACGCAAGCCTCGACAGACTCCTGATCTACGACACGATCGAGGAGGCGCTCGATGGGGTAAGCTACGTTCAGGAGAGCATAATCGAGGATAAGCCCGCCAAGATGGCCTTGTTCGCCGAGCTCGACGTCAAGACAGCGGCAAACGTTGTCTTGGCGACTTCTTCGTCGCAGTTCGTTCCATCTGACCTCGCGGCCGATTGCCAGTTTCCGCAGCGGGTTATCGTGGCCCATCCATTTGTTCCCACCTATCTCATTCCGCTGGTCGAGCTTCTCGCTATTCCTGGCAAGTCGGACAGAGCGGTACAATGGGCAAGGGAATTCTTCATCGCTATCGGCAAACGGCCGGTCGTGCTGAAGAAGGAGATCGAAGGCTACATCGGCAATCGTCTTCAGTCAGGCTACCTCGACGAAGCACGCCGCTTGGTCGAGGAGGGGTATTGCGCGTTCCAGGATATCGATGACGTCATTGTCAACAGTTTCGGAATCCGTCTCGCTTTTATGGGGGTAAGTCAATACTATAACCTTGGTGGCGGCCTTGGCGGCATCGAACACATGTTCGAGCTGTTCGGCTGGAAGGGCTCGGTCGAGGCGCAGGACGACCTGCGTGCGACCGTACAGAAATTTGCACCAGGCGCCTCAATGGAAGAACTTGAAGAATGGCGGGACCAAAACATCATCCGCATCCTTAAGGCGCGCCGCATGGGACCTTCAGCGTGAGCGCGCAAGACCGGTCCTTGCGTACTGCTTGGGTCAGCGCTCAAAGCCGGACAACCGCATCGTAACGTAACTTGCAGTGGATGCAGTTCATATTGCCGGTTTATGCCGACTATCCGAGGCTGTGTTTGCCGGCGTGGGTGGCATGTAATTGGATCTGCGCAGTATTTCTTGTGCCTCCGTTTCCAGTTGCGAAGGTCAGGGTATTGCAGAAGATTATTTGGGCAGGAGCCGACTACCGGCGCCCCCGAAGAATGGACTCCACGGACAGCACGTCGAGCTCTGCGCGGGACTTCTCGTCAGGGACGGGCTCGTTGGCTTGGTGCCTGAACTTGGTCCGCAAAAGCTAGGAAGCCTGCCGACCTGTCTGTCCGCTGCCCAAGTTCAGAATGTCCTCCATCGTTCCGATCGGCCACTGCGATAGGACTCCGGGATCGCGCCAGCCCCTCGTGTAACGCTTTGGCCAAGCTCGGTTTACGGGTTGGAGGTCGCCACCCTGAACCTGGATGAAGCGATGAAGCCGACCGAGGATCCGGTGAGATGTTTATCGCGGAGGGCCGGTAGCGACCGCCGATGCCGATGCTCCAGGTGCCGACGCCGCCGTCTTTGCGAACCGGCTTGATAGCCGCCCGACACCGTCGTGTCGCCGGCTGTTTCTGCTCACGCTGGCGCCTCATATCGCCTTTGCATCCGGTTGCGCTTTACCATGATCGCCGAGGCCGACTTGGAGCGCGCGGCATCCGTGGTTCGCCCACCATGGCGCACATATTCGGACACGTTTTGCCACCGAGCTTCTCCCGATGCAATCTTGTCAGAGATTGGCAAGCTGCTGCTGCGAGACGAAAGCCATCACACACCTACGCGAAGGTGGATATCCGAGGTAGGCAAGGCGCAGTACAAACAGCCATCGCGGGATCTTCCGCAACTGACCGTGCGCGGCCTCGAAATCATTCGGTCCCAGGGAAGCCACAAGCGACCAAGACGCCGCTTCTCGATGGCCGGGCGTCACTCGCCCTCGATGCGGAATCCGAGGCAAAGCGGCCACCGATTCCGACGGAAGGCGGCCAGCGATTCCGATCGAAAGCGGCCACCCAATCCGAACGAAGGCGGCCACCCTGTTGATAGGGTGAGACGGGGGGCGTTGTCGGCAATCTGAACGGGGCAAGGTCCCTCCTTTTGCGGTTCACGTAATGGGAGGTCCGATGCCCGCCGAGAGATTGCCGATGCGGAAGATTCGAGAAGTTCTACGCCTGAAGTATGCCTGTGGGGTGAGCGATCGGGTGATCTCCCGATCGGTCGGGATCGGTCGCACGGCGATCGCGGAGTATGTCCGCCGCGCCGCGGTGATCGGCATCACCTGGCCGATACCGGAGGAGCTCGACGACACAGCACTGGAGCGCAAGCTGTTTGCGCCAGCCGGCTACAACCCGCCGCGATCGAAGCCGCTTCCGGATTGGGGGCATGTCCATGCCGAGTTGCGCCGCCGCAGCGTAACGCTGGCGCTGCTGTGGGAGGAATACCGCGGCCATCATCCCGACGGCTACGGCTACAGCCGGTTCTGCGACCTCTACGTCGAATGGCGCCACGGCATCACGGCGACCATGCGGCAGACCCACGCGGCCGGCGAAAAGCTGTTCGTGGACTTCGCCGGCGATACCGTGCCGGTGTTCGACGGGCTTACCGGGAAGGTGCGCGCCGCCAAGATCTTCGTCGCGGTCATGGGAGCGTCGAACTACACATTCGTCCAAGCCCGGTTCAGCGAGGCGCTGCCCGACTGGATCGGCGCCCATGTGGATGCGCTCACCTTCCTGGGCGGAGTGCCGAAGGCGCTCGTCTGCGACAATCTGAAGGCCGGGGTGACGGTGGTAAGCCGCTACGAGCCAGGCGTCAACCGGACTTACCAGGATCTTGCCACCCATTACGGCACCACCATTATGCCGGCGCGGCCCCGCAAGCCGCGCGACAAAGCCAAGGTGGAGGCGGCGGTTCTTATCGTCCAGCGATGGATTTTGGCGCGGCTGCGCAACCGGCGCTTCTTCTCGCTCGCCGAGTTGAACGTTGCGATCCGCATCCTGGTCGACGAACTCAACGCCCGCCTGATGCGCAAGCTCGGTGCCAGCCGCCGCGAGTTCTTCGACACCATCGATCGTCCGGCCCTGATGCCGCTGCCGGCCGAACCCTATCAGTACGCCGAATGGCGTCGTGCCCGTGTAGCGCCGGATTACCATGTCGAGGTTCAGGGGCACTTCTACTCGGTGCCATCCCGCCTGATCCGCCAGGTCGTCGAGGTGCGGGCCACCGAGGCAACCATCGAGGTGTTCCATCGCGGCACCCGGATCGCCAGCCACGCACGCTCAGGCGTCAGGCGCCGCCACACCACGATCCCCGAGCACATGCCGAGCGCACATCGCCGATACGCCTTCTGGACGCCGGCACGTCTGCTGGCCGCCGCCGAGAAGATCGGTCCGTCCACGATCGCGCTGTGCCAGGCGATCATGCGGACAAAGCCCCATCCCGAGCAGGGCTTCCGATCCTGTCTCGGCATCCTGCGGTTGGAAAAGACCTATGGGACGCAACGTCTGGAAGCCGCGTGCCGCCGTGGGATCAGCATCGGCTCAGCGAGCTATCGGTCGATCGCCTCGATCCTCAAGACCGGCCTGGACAAAGCCTTCCTTCCCGACACCGCCCCCGAGGCCGATCCCATCCAGCACGGCAACATCCGTGGCCGCGGCTACTACCACTGACCACCAACAAGGAGACCTTATGCTCAGCAACCACACCCACGAACGTCTCGCTGCTCTCGGGCTCGCCGGCATGGCCAAGGCCTTCGACGATCAGCAACGCCAACCGGACGTTACCGCGCTGACCTTCGAGCAGCGCCTCGGCCTGATGATCGATCGCGAAGCAACCGAGCGAGAGAACAAAAGGCTCATCGTGCGCCTGAAGTTCGCCTCGCTACGGCAGGCCGCAATCGTCGAAGATGTCGATCTGCGCGCTCCGCGCGGCATCGACCGCGCCTTCTTTGCCAAGCTCGTCGATGGCGATTGGATCAGCCGCAAGCAAAATTTGCTCATCACCGGGCCGACCGGCGTCGGCAAGAGCTGGATCGCCTGCGCACTCGGCCACAAGGCATGCCGCGATAATCGATCCGTCTTATATCATCGCCTGCCAAGGCTGTTCGAAGCTCTTGCGCTCGCCCGCGGGGACGGACGCTATGCGCGGCTCCTCAAGACACTATCGAGGGTCGATTTGCTCATCCTCGATGATTGGGGCCTCGCACCGCTTACCGGCGAGCAGCGTCGCGATCTCCTCGAAGTCGTCGACGATCGACACCAGCGCGGATCGACCATCATCACCAGCCAGGTGCCGATCGAAAATTGGCATGAGGTCATCGCCGACCCGACCATCGCCGACGCCGTTCTGGATCGGCTCGTCCACAATGCTCACCGCCTCACACTCAAGGGAGACAGCATGCGAAAGATCACTGCGCAGCGCGCCAATCTTGACGCAGCCAAGAAAACCTGACCCAACTCCTCATGCCGGCAACGACACTCCGGCCGCCTTCGTCGGAACAGGTGGCCGCCTTCGATCGGAATGCATGGTCGCGTTCAATCGGAATCCCTGGCCGCAATCCCCGGAATCCGCACCCTCGACGATGGAGGTCTTCACGCCGAACTTATAAGTCCAGGCGGCCTTGCCCTTGCCGATGTACTCACCTCTCAGGGGCATGCAGGTAATCGAGCCGGTATCCGCGCTGACGTTGCTCCTGGGGCCGGAACTGGGATGCGCGCGACAGCGAACACCACCTCAAGCTCGCCTTCGGTCTGTGATTTCGCGGCGGAAGTCGCGTATCAGTTGGCGAGTCAGCAGCATAACCACGCTCGTCAAAAAGTAGGTCACCACTATCACCCAGGTCGTGAATGATCTCGATTAGGACGCGCGACCCCTCGGACCGCAAGTGCAGTTCTCAGGCCGCGGTCATTAGCGACTGAGTACGGTATGCCCAACGCAGTAGCTCGTCGATGTCGCGGTTGGGATGACCGTTGACGATCCCCGTCGGGACGGTCCCAGAGATAGGCAAGAGGGTCGACGTCATTGCTTGCAGCTTCACGACACCACCATTACCCAGGTCGCAAAAGACCTCGGTCAAGACGAAGACTGGCTGCGCCAGTTGCAATAGAGATGGATCGGCCTAATCCGGGTCTTGGCGCCGGCGAACTCAAGCGCTCACCGACTTTTGCATCGAAAACCTGATCTGAACTCGTCAGGTTCTACAAGGAAACCCCAAGCAGCTCACGTGCTAGCGACGGAAATGATCAAACCAGCTTGCGGACCGCACGGATGCGTACCTGGAACCTCGAACTACACAAACCTGAAGAAGGATCTAATGGCGGTCAGACGGAGGATGACCATCCACTCAACAAGGTCCAATCACCAAGGTCGCGAGGTACCTCGGCGAAGACGAAGATCGGCTGCGAGACGTCGCCAATGGAATGGAAATTGAGACGGGGCCATTTGGTCTTTGGCGTTATCGAAGACGGCGTCCAGGCGTTTACCGACCTTGGCATCGAGCGCCTCATCGAACTCATCCGATCTATAAAGTAGATCCGGGGTTGCTTGAGCTTTGGCCGTCAGAATAATCCAATCGTCGCGGCCTACGCCGTATGGGTACGTTCCGGCGATCCTAAAGGCGGCCCACGCCGTAGGAATTCCACGGAGGCGCTCAGCGACAACATCCTCGAACCTCGTTCTCGACAATCGCCCCCGAGGCGCGTCCAATCAAAGGTGAGTTGCGCCGACGCTTGGCTAGACACAGAAGGCATCGTTTTGTGACAAGCGTAACGATTCAGGCAATCTACCGGTCGTCTGCATCGCCCTCTTCAGTATAGATATATCCCGGCCGCGATTGACCGATACAGCGCCAATGATCTCAGAACGTTCCCCAAGGCCGATGAGAGTCCAAGCGTTTGCTGTCGAGTGTTCAGAGAACCGGTACTGCACAGCTTCATCCGGAAAGCCGATGCTCTGAACATTGTAGTCGTATTGATCAGACCAGAACCAGGGTACGTTTACGAAACTGGTAGGCACCTCTGCCATATTCCTCGCCGCAGTCAGTCCATGATCGATTGAGGTCTGCCAGGATTCGATCCGCCGGAGCCTCCCGTCCGGCCCATAAGGATGGCTGGACACCTCGCCGGCGGCATAGATCCTTGGATCAGATGTGACGCAAAATCGATTGACGACGACTCCATTGTCGACATTCAGCCCGCTTTCCACCGCTAAGCCGGTGTTCGGAATGATGCCGACGCCAATTGCGACCGCGTCCGCCAAAAGAATTTCGCCGTCGACGACGATCGCGTACCTCTGGTCGGGAAGACGTTTGACCTCCGTAATCGACACGCCCAACCTCACGTTCACGCCTTTTTGGCGGTGAGCCTGTAAAGCCCAGTCGCTGACGAATGTTGGCATCCCTCGCGTCAAGACCCGCGGAGATGCCTCAAGGACAGTTACGTCGCAGCCACGCGATTGCGCTGCAGCAGCGATTTCAAGGCCGATAAAGCCTCCCCCAATGATGGCCAGCCTGCCCCGGCCAAAGATAACCTTGCGTAGGTGTCTCGCATCATCCACTGTTCTAAGGTACTCGCCCGTGGTCCGCGCCGCGTAGAAGTCCAGTCGCCGCGGACTTGAGCCAGTTGCGATCAATAGGCGGTCGTAACAGTAGGATTTGCCTGATTGTGCAATGGCGATGCCGGCGGACCGGTCAAGCGCGGTGATCCGCGTTCCAGTAAGCAGCTCGATCGCGAGGTCGGCGTAAATGCCCGAGCGGAGCAACCTCAGCTTTTCTTCGTGGAAGGCGCTGTGGGAAAGTGCATTTTTCGATAGAGGAGGCCTATCATAGGGTGGTTCATGTTCTTCGCTGATAAGAGTGATGTGCGCCCCACTATCTATACGTCTTAGCTCGAGAGCTGCATGATGCCCTGTTGGGCCGGCGCCAATAACAACAAACCGATTCATATCACTGCCCTATCGGACTTGAGCCTCGATGACTCTCACGCGTGCTTCGACTATTCCTGCAGCCGCGCGGCCTGCTCATTGATGTTAAGCGTCGAGGCCGACTTCGTCTGGAACAGCGTGAGGTGACGATAGACAATGCTCGCCCTCCAGGAGCCGAAGGTTAGGTGTTTTTGTCTGCCTCGCAATCACCAGGTAACTAGATCGCTTCGGCGTGTAAGAGCGGCCGCAGCTACATATCGACTACGACACGACCATTTTCGATTTCGACGTTGAAGGTTCTGACGAAGACCCGCGGATCGGCTGGACAGCGACCCCTCTCGACATCGAATTCATAGCCGTGCCAAGGGCAGCGGACAACAAAGCGGCCTTCGGCGATTTCGTAACTTCCGGGACTATCGCTTGTGAGCATAGATTCCAGCACCCCATCAGATAGGATTGCGCCATAATGAGGACATCTATTCCACAATGCATGCATCGTTCCGTTCGAGGTATGAACTAGAATGAGAGGGCGACCCTCCACCTCCACGGCTCGCATCTGCCCTTGAGGCAATTCGTCCAGCGAAAATAGTATATGCTTCATCGTCCCAAATCCTTCAGCCGCGGATATGTTTCCAACGCGTTGCGGTACCGAATCCTCTCGCGCAGCGCTGCGGGCAGCTTGGGTGAAATGGCGTAATCCGCTGAATCGGCGTCATAGTGCGGATAGTCTGTTGCGAACATAAACATACGATCCGCTTTAATCCATTCAATCATCTGCGCCATGTGTTCAGGTTTGACATCGCTAAATGGCTGAGTGGAAAACCTGACGTTTTCTTGCATATACTCACTTGGAAGTCGCTTTACCCATGGAACATCGAGGCGCACCTCACGGTACTGTTGGTCAGCGCGCCACATGAACCAAGGCACCCATCCAACTCCAGGCTCGAGAAAGACAACCTTCAGCCCAGGAAATTTGTCGAACACGCCGTTGAATATTAAGCTTGCGATTTGATTCATGGCTGCCTGCGGAGCAGCGAGAGTGTGCCATTCTATAAAAGTTCTGGGCCAACCGATGCCCGTCCTTGTATCGACGCTGTGATGGAAGGTGACTACTAATTGATGCTTAAGCGCCGTTTCGTATATGATGTGATAGCGCGGATCACCCCATTGAACGTCGCTCGAGCTCGGCAGAAAAACCTGCACAAATCCCGGATGGTACGCCTTGCGCTCAATTTCTTGGACGGCGACCGCCGGATCATCCGCCGGTGGCAAATGGATCGACCCCCGAAACCTATCATCTCTATCGAGCCAGTTGTCGATCTGCCAGTCGTTATATGCGCTAGCGAGCGCGGCCGCGAACCCGAATCCGCCCTTCATTGTTGATGGATAAAACATCCCATTAAGTATCGCGTGGGTTACTCCCTCGCCATCGAAGAGATGCCGCTGAAGCGTTTGTAGGTCGTGAGCATAGGTACGATCTTCCAGCAGCCAGTCCTTCCTGACTGCGCCAGGCCCTGCTGACGGCGAAGGGTACGGATGATCGGTCGGTGCTGTTGTCGCTTTCCAACCACGCTCGGTGATATGCCCCTTCCACTGCAAGGGTAGGTAAGGAAGAAGATCAGCCCCGGATCTTAGGCTCTCATGTACATCCGTATCGATGAGAAGATCCTTTTGGACGGGCGAAGGTTGTCGGTCTCGCGATTGATGCTCTAGAACTCTATTTTCCATCTTTTCTTACCATAAAAGGGGCTCGGCCCGGTCATGACATCAATTTGCGAAGTCGTTGTTCTGTTGCGTGGCCGTTCCGGTAGCATCAGGAAGCGGCGTCTAAACGCCGATCTGAAGAACTCCGCCGATTTCACGAATTGCATATGTCTGGAGATCACAATCGACGATACCGCCGAGTGCGCGGCCACAGGTGACATCGAATTGGCCGCCATGCAGGGGACATTCAACAACCGAATCCGCCAGCCAGCCATCGGTCAACAATGCAAATTGGTGCGTGCAGACGTTCGAGGTCGCGTAGAATTTGCCGGCCACGTTAAAGATTGCTAGTCGCAGCTCGCCGAGCTCGACCCCTATCATTTCGCCCGCCGGCACCTTACCGGCGCTAATCACCGTCACCCAATTATCGGACATTGCATCCCTGATAACCTGCACGCCTGAGACCCTCTCGTCACGGGAGAAGAATATCTGCGGAGCTTGTATTCATAAGGCGAGATGCCTTGCTCGACGCAGCGAGATAATGGCACAGTGCAGGGAGAGCCACCGCATAGTGGGAAAGCGGACCCCGATGAAACCAAACTCGCGTCAATATGCCGACCCTGCTGGTCTCTGAGAAATAGCACGCGACGGCGCCCAAAGACCGCAAAAATCCGGTAAGATTCGCACAAATCCTGCAAGACTATATGGGTGATGTAACGGGCTGCGCCCCCGGATCATCTGATCGGACGATCCTGGTTTGCAGTTCGAAGGAGCGTCGCGTCTAAGAGACACCCCTGCGAGCGTCTGATCAGAGTCCCCGCCCGCAAAAAAGCCGCCTGCAACATTGCTGCCGCATCAAGCACTTCGATGGATGTGGTGCTCAGGCCACCTGGAGACACCACCGCATACGTCCCGTTTTTCAAGCGATCTGCTATCGTTTTGCGAGCTCGCCCACTACTTGCTTTGTCTAACTAAACGCCACATCGACAATTTTACCTATGTGCGATGCGTGCTCGACAAGAGGTGCCGCGAAGCCAAGAATGTGATCGCGATCGGATGGCCCCCGATCCGAGAGAAATGCAACACCGATGACAGTCTTGAGGGCTTTAGCGTAAAGCACATAGGGATTATTGCGGTAACGCGGGTAGCCCTTCATAAATCGCGGCCGACCTTTATCCGGGGAGGCTATGAGTGCCTGACACTCTTTGACGCGATCCACATTGTGACGCGTGCAGCTCCCAGATCGTCCCATCACGCTAAGCCTAGAGGCAAGCCCATATCGCCACCGGTCTCCGGCTTGGTTCCATAGAACGTCTCCCATCAGGCGCAGACTCCATACGCTACTCGGCTTCGCCGTGCTCAACTCGGCGCGGAGCGCTCGCGAAGGTCAGGCAGCCACGATTTGCTTCATCCGATCCTTAAAGGCGCAGGATTTAGGCGCGAACCGATACTACGTTGCGCAAAATGCGATTTAGGCCAGTGATACCTATTGCCAACAAACGCTTGATTTAGATTGTGGTTGGGAAGCCAGATGGATCTTTCTTTTACAGAAGAAGAAGAAAAGTTCCGCCTCGAAATTCGTCAGTTCCTGCTCGAGAACGTGCCGGAGCAGCTACGGCACAAGTTGCTCAACGGTGGAGAGCTAACAAAAGACGAGAAAGCTATGGGAGCGCGTATCCTGCATAAAAAGGGCGTTCCTAGCTGGCCAAAGGCATACGGAGGTGCCGGTTGGTCCCCTCTAAAACAATACATCTTTGAAGAAGAGGTGCGAGCGTTTCCCGCGTGGGCTACGTTCGGCTACGGCGTGTCTTTGGTTGGCCCTGTCATCTATACGTTTGGCAATGACGCTCAGAAGAAATATTTTCTGCCGCGCATCGCGAACGCTGAGGACTGGTGGTGCCAAGGTTTCTCAGAGCCCGACGCGGGCTCCGACCTCGCCTCACTCAAAACGCGGGCGGTGCGGTGCGGCGATCACTACCTGGTTAACGGGCAAAAAATCTGGACGACGGGGGCTCAATATGCCGATTGGATCTTTTGCCTAGTTAGAACCAATCTCGATGCAAAGAAGAAGCAGGAGGGTATTTCGTTCCTCCTGATCGACATGAAAACGGCCGGTGTTAGTGTGCGTCCCATCCGGTTGATTGACGGTGGGTACGATGTCAACGAGGTCTTCTTCTCTGACGTCCGCGTTCCCGCCGACAATCTCGTCGGTGAGGAGAATAAGGGCTGGACTTATGCCAAATTTCTCCTCGGTAACGAACGCTTTAGCGACGCGGGAGTCGGCCTATCCAAGGCGCGCATCCAGCGTGCAAAAGATCTTGCTGCGCGGTGCCACGTAGGCGGCAAGCGTCTTATCGACCAGCAAACCTTCCGTGAGAAGCTTGCGGCAGTCGAAGTCCAGCTGAAAGCCTTCGAAATGACGCAGCTGCGAGTGGTCTCTAGCGCGTCGAAGCAGCAGAATGGCGGGCAAGACGCCGCCAGCTCCATTCTCAAGCTGAGGGGCTCGGAAATTGAGCAGGCGACGACTGCGCTTCTGATGGATGTGGTCGGTCCTTACGCGCTCCCCGAAATTTCCCGAGAGCAGCGCGAGTGCCCTAGTGAGTCGTCGATCGGCCCCGATTGGGCATCGTTGATTGCGCCCGCTTACTTCTACAGCCGTGCGGTGACAATTTATGCCGGCTCCAGCGAGATTCAAAAGAACATCATCGCAAAGGCGATCCTTGGCCTCTAGTTTTTGGGGGGGGATCGCGCCCCCGTTCAGGAGAACGTCTCCAGTGAACTTTGATATATCGGAAGAGCAGCGCCTGCTGAAGGACAGCATCGATCGGCTAATGCTCGACAACTATACATTCGAAGACCGCCGGATGTATCAGGCGCAGGAGCGGGGCTACAGCGAGTCGATGTGGTCACGTTATGCCGAACTCGGGCTCCTTGCGATGCCGTTTGCCGAGGAGTATGGCGGGTTCGGCGGAGGGCCGGTCGAGACCATGATCCTTATGGAGTCGTTTGGAGGGGCGCTGATCCTCGAGCCCTATTTCGCGACCGTGGTGCTTGCCGGTGGCCTCCTCCGTCATGCGGCGAGTGATGTGCAGAAGTCGGAACTCATTCCGGCCATCGCGGGAGGCCGAACGAAGTTAGCCTTCGCCTATGCCGAGCCACACTCGCGTTACGACCTCTTTGACGTTCAAACCCAAGCAAGGAAGGATGGCGACGGCTGGATCCTGAATGGCACGAAGAGCCTCGTCCTCCATGGCGATATAGCCGATAAGATCGTCATATCGGCAAGAACGGCCGGAGGCGCTCGAGAAAAGCATGGGATAGGCCTTTTCTTGGTTGACAAAAATTCGTCGGGCCTACGGCGCCTCGGTTACCCGACCCAGAACGGCTTGCGCGCGGCCGAGATTAGACTGGAGAATGTCCGAGTTGAGGCAATCAACGTAGTTGGCGATCCAGCAGAAGCGTACTCAGTGATTTCGCGGGTAGCAGACGAGGCGATCGCCGCGCTCTGTGCAGAAGCCGTCGGCTCCTTTGCTAAAATGAATGCCCTAACGGTTGACTATCTCAAGACGCGCGAGCAGTTCGGCAAGAAGATTGGCAGTTTCCAGGTGCTGCAGCACCGGGCAGCCGACATGTTTGTCGAATTCGAACAGTCACGCTCGATGGCCATCTACGCTGCGCTTATGGCCGGCGAAAGCGACGCCACCAAACGCGAGCGCGCGATTTCGGCGGCGAAGGTCCAGATCGGCCGGTCAGCAAAGGCGATCGGGCATCAATCGATCCAGCTTCACGGCGGCATCGGAATGACCATGGAGTACAGCATCGGTCACTACTTTAAGCATGTGATCATGATCGACACGGTGCTCGGCGACGCAGATCATCACTTGGAGCGACTTGCTGCGCTCGGAGGGGTCAGTGGCTAGCAAACGAATTGAACCAAAAGTTCAAGAAGTTTGATGTGATTGCACTGATCAAACGGAACGTCCTGTTGTCAACGCCATCGTTGCGTTGCGCCAGACCTCAGGGTCGGACCAACGAGCATTGTCGGAGCCAGATTCATGAATAGGCTGGAACGTCTGCTGCGACCGAAATCAATCGCAGTGTTCGGAGGTCGGCAAGCAGCCGCTACCGTCACGCAATCGATTAAGATGAAATTTGCGGGCGAGATTTGGCCGGTGCATCCCACTAAAGAGGAAGTCGCTGGCCGCAGGGCATTCCGCTCGGTGGCCGATCTGCCCGAGGCGCCTGAC
>NZ_JBVVPC010000065.1:0-26638 GCF_055807355.1 Bradyrhizobium sp. Ken01 | reverse complement strand
CCATCGAACGCTTCTGCCGATACAATGCCCCGGCAAAACACGACCCGATGTCCCGAACTTCTGGTTCAGGACACTAGATACTTGGACGCGTCGTGTCGGTCTCTCTCTTCTCGACGCTCTCCGTATTCGCGCAGATCTCCGTCTCCGGGAGACAACCTTAGCGGAGGAACAGAAGCATTTGGCGAACGTCGATATCAGACGTGTCGACGCCTACCAGCTACGTGCTTCTAACGTCGATCTGCGTAACGCCAACCTTATGGAAGCCTTTTTGCGCGAAGCAACGCTTAATGAGGCCCGACTTGACAAGGCGAACCTTCAATTTGCTGTGCTGGACGATGCGAGCCTACAAGGAGCCGCCCTTAGTGGTTCCACCATGGAGTTGTCTACGGCGGTCGCGACGAACTTTCGGGCAGCTGAGATGTCGAGGGTTCGATTAATAGAAGCAAGTATGCGACGTGCGGATTTTGGTGAGGCGCGACTTGCCTTCGCCGACTTTCGCGGCGCTGACTTAAGAAACACTGCATTTAGAGGCGCAGATCTGGAGTACGCGAACCTATATATGGCGGATCTGCGCGGCGCTGATTTTACAGATGCCAAAAACATTGAAAAGATAGATTGCATAAGTCGGGCGAATATAGCCGGTACGATAGGGTTGCCGTATGAGCGAATTCGAGGAGGCCAAGAGGTGGTGTCCGCGGAGGAAGACGACGATTATCGACGCGCCTTGGCGACCAATCGTCAGCGTCCAGCCTGCGGATCGGATTGGATTTTCGATTGGGGGGTCGCTGGTCCTCCGGCGATCCGCAAGACCTTCAGCCCGCGATCACTAAGATTGTACGACTTTGATTTTCCCCACGAACTGCCTCGTCATGTTCGCCGAGATTTGACGGTGTTCCTTCACACATTGGCGACTACGAAGGCTCGCGACTTAGAGTCCCTGTTTAACGAGCTTAAGGGCACGCTTGGCTACATCCCCTCCGAGACCGAGTTCAAGTCTGCATCCGTATTCAGTGCGGACCGGCAGGGGGACATCTTCGAGAAGACATTCTTGATTGGCGGGCCGGCTGAGTGCAAGGGAGGAATTGTTGGTTTTGAATTGCGCTTCGTGCCGTATGCTGGCTCCAGAAGCCGTTTGGACCTTGATGAGTTTGTCAGTTCTGTTCTTGGCAGCCGCGGAGATGATTTCGGCGTGGGTCGCCGGTGGTCGGTCAAGAATGGCTATTTCATCGAAGACGCAAAGGGGGGCTCAGCGCCGTCAATGATTTCATATTTCCGATGTTCTTGATCTGAGGCCTGCCGGTAGCGATGATGAGATCGCGAAAGTCATCCGTCCGGCGCGGATGGGTCGCAAGGCGCCCTTCGTAATTATCGGTTCTTGCTTGCTTCGCTTACCGCCACATCCCCCGCATCCTCGCCCCGATGTCGATCTTCGGCCCTTGCGCCGCCGTGCGGGCCGCGCCGGCGCCGGCTTTCGGCCAGGCGGTCCGCTCGAACAGATAGACGAGCTGCTCCGGGATGAAGCGGGTGCGCGAGGCGTAGACGTGGCGGTCGCCCTTGGCGGCCTGGCCGTGGACGAAGAAGCGCTGCGGCACCACGAGGTGCAGATCGTCCTTGGCACGCGTCATCGCGACATAAAGCAGGCGGCGTTCCTCCTCGAGCTCGGCGCTGGTACCGGCGCCGAGATCCGAGGGCATGCAGCCGTCGACGACATTGAGCACGAACACCGATTTCCACTCCTGGCCCTTGGCGGAGTGGATGGTGGAGAGGATCAGATAGTCCTCGTCGCGCAAGGGTGGCCCGGATTTGTCGCTGGTCGCATCCGGCGGGTCGAGCGTGAGCTCGGTCAGGAATTTCTCGCGCGAGGCGTAGCCGCTCGCGATCTGCTCGAGCTGCATCAGATCGGCGCGGCGGGTCTCGGAATCCTCGTGCAGGCGATCGAGATGCGGCTCGTACCAGAGCCGCACGCCTTCGAGATCGGCCGGCCATTCCGAATAGCGCAAATTTTCGATGGTGCGGACGAAGTCGGTCCAGTCCGCGCCGGTGCGCGGGGGCACCGGGAGCTGGCCGAGCGCGGCGAGCGGATCGGAGCTCTCCGCCATCTGGTCGAGCACACGCTGCGCCGTCGCCGGACCGATGCCCGGCAACAGATGCAGGATGCGGAAGCCAGCGACGCGGTCGCGCGGATTCTCGGTGAAGCGCAGCAGCGCCAGCACGTCCTTGACATGCGCGGCGTCGAGAAACTTGAGCCCGCCGAACTTGACGAAGGGAATGTTGCGGCGGGTGAGCTCGATCTCCAGCGGGCCCGAATGCGAGGAGGTCCGGAACAGCACCGCCTGGTGCTTCAAGAGCGCGCCTTGCTCGCGATTGGCCAGCACCTCCTCGACGATGTAGCGGGCCTGGTCGGTCTCATCATGCACGGTGACGAGTTGTGGTTTTTGCGTGGAGCTGCGGTCGGTCCAGAGGTTTTTTGTGAAGCGCTCGCGCGCCAGACCGATGACGCCGTTGGCCGCCGCCAGCACGGGTTGCGTCGAGCGGTAATTGCGGTCGAGTGTGATCATCTCGGCGCGGGGCGAGAAGCTCTGCGGAAAATCCAGGATGTTGCGGACCGTAGCGGCGCGGAACGAATAGATCGACTGCGCGTCGTCGCCGACGACGGTGAGGCCGCGTCCATCCGGCTTCAGCGCCAGCAGGATCGAGGATTGCAGGCGGTTGGTGTCCTGATATTCGTCGACCAATATGTGATCGAAGCGGCCGCCGATTTCTTCCGCGATCAGCGCATCGCTCATCATCTGCGACCAGTAGAGCAGCAGGTCGTCGTAGTCGAGCACGTGCTGGGCCTGCTTGGCCTCGACATAGGCCGCGAACAGGCCCTTCAGCTCGGCCGCCCAGCCTGCGCACCAGGGATAGTGTGCCCCCAAAACCTTCTCGATCTCCATCTCGGCATTGACGCAGCGCGAGTAGATCGACAGGCAGGTGCCTTTGGCGGGAAAGCGGCTCTCCGTCTTCGACAGTCCGCGTTCGTGCCGGACCAGGTTCATCAGGTCGGCGGAATCCTCGCGGTCGTGGATGGTGAAGGCAGGATCGACGCCGATCCGCTCGGCGTATTCGCGCAGCAACCGTGCGCCGATGCCATGGAAGGTGCCGGCCCAGGCGAGCGCGTCGCGCATGACCGCGGCATTGTTCTCGCCGAGGACTTTTCGGGCGATGCGCTCGACCCGGCCGGCCATCTCGGCTGCGGCGCGCCGCGAGAACGTCATCAGGAGGATGCGGCGCGGATCGCTGCCCGCGACGATCAAATGCGCGACCCGGTGGGCCAGCGTGTTGGTCTTGCCGGAGCCCGCACCGGCGATGACGAGCAGGGGCGCGCCCACGGTCGCACCATCGGCCACGCCATGCTCCACGGCGCGGCGCTGCTCCGCATTGAGCGTGTCCAGATATGTCGCCACGAATCGCCCCGGTGAAACAGCCAGAGTCGGCGATCCCGCTGCGAATCGCAATGCGTCTGGACGAGACCGATGTTAAGACCTAGGGACAAGACGGCCCGAGGTTCCAGTCCGAACAAGCGCCCACCCGGCATGACCGAGCTCAAATCCGACCAGTTCGAGATGCGACGGCTGGAATCGCTCAGCAACACCATCTTTGGCGTCGCCATGACGCTGCTCGCCTACGACCTGCCCAGGGCCGCGGTCTTCACCAGCGCGCCCGACTGGAACGATCTCGCCCGGGTCTACTCCGGCAAGCTCGCGGGTCTTGCGCTCAGCTTCATCATCGCCGGCGTGTTCTGGATCAGCCATCACCGGCGGCTGGCGCGCCAGCCCGTCGGCAGCCGCGGCGCGGTGATCCTCAATCTGTTTTTCCTGCTGTCGATCGTGCTGCTGCCGGTGACCAACGGCCTCTACACCAACTACCCCGTGAGCAGTGCGGTCGCCGTGCTCTACGGCCTGCACCTGACCGCGATCGCCGGCCTCAATGCCTGGCTGTGGTGGCGGATCCTGGGCGGCTGGCGCCACGAGATGATGGCCTCGCTGTTTCCGCTGCTGGTGTTCATCCCGGGCACCGTCGTTGCGGCGTTCGCGCCGCAAGTCGCGCCGTTCGTGTGGTTCATCGCCTTCGGCGGGCTGCTGATCCAGCGCTTCTATGTCGGGCCGACCGGGACGGACAATTAGGCCTGCCGCTCATTCGCCGGAAGGTGTCGTGCCGAACCCGTCGGCCGGCACGTAAAGCTTGACTGGGCGGATTTCGTAGACCGCTGACGGATTGACCTGGCGCAGGGTCCGCGCGGCCGCGATCGCCTCCTCGTCCGTGTCGTATTCGACGAGGTGGAAGCCCAGAAGCTGCTCCTTGGTCTCGGCAAACGGCCCGTCCAGCACCACGCCCGCGCCGGGGCCCCGTAGGGTGCGGGCCTTTCGCGTCTCATCCAGGCGGGCGGCCGGGCCAAAATGCCCGCTTGCCCGCAGCGGAGCCTGAACCTCAATGACTTTGGCCACGACCGCGGCGTCCTTCTCGGGCGTCCAGGACAAGATCTCGTCTTCCACGTGATAGGCCAGGATGGCGTAAAGCATCGTCACCTCGTTGATTTTCGCTGCGCGCGTCCCAAGGACGTATCACCACCGTCGCAGCCGACAATGGGGCTGCGGAAAATATTGCGTCGCGGGGTGCGGCGACGAAACCTTCCCGAAACCCGATTGCGGCCGAAAGGTGTGAACGCCGCTCGAAATCGGCGCGACTGATGGCCACCAAGAACACTTCGGAGGCGGCCATGTCGACCATCAAGATTATCTGCAAGATCATCTGCGACGCGCGTCGGGCGGGAAAGTCGGACGCTGCGGATCTGCACGACCAGAGCGGCCACCACCGCTATTACGGCAGCTCGGCCGAGAGCGGCGGCGAGCGCATCGTCGAAAGCCGGCGCGGCAAGCGCCCGCGCGCGATGAACGTTTGCGGCTTCTAAGCCCGACGCTTGCAAAACAGCCTGCGACAATGAACGTCGTGCAGATATCGATCGCCGCGATGCCGTTCCTGCTCTCGCTCGCGAGCAGGTCCGGCAAGGCGATCGCGCCATGCCTGCTTGCGGGCATCTTCACCGTGCTTCTCGGCGGCGAGCCGCCGCGTGCGGCCATGGCCTGGTGCGTCGGGCTGTTGATCGCGGCGGTTGCGGTGCGGGAGCGGACTCGCACGAACTGACCGCGTGTCACATCCCGCTCAGCACCTGTTTGATCAGCGTTTCCCGCAACCGGGCGAGTTCGCCGCTCGCCTCCATCTGCGCGATCATCCTTCCGACCTTCGGCACGAGATCGCGATGCCGTTCATGCAGATGGTGGTAGATGCTGATGCGCTCGAGTGGCGGTGAGAGCGGACGGATCCTGGCCTGGAGATTGAGTTTCCTCACCGCAGCCAACCCGCTGAAGAGGTCGGTGACCATCACGTCGAAGCGGTCGGCATCGAGCATCTTGACCATGTTGTCGAGGCTTGTGGTCGCCGTGACCCGGGTCATGCCGCGCGTACCGGCTTCCGACGAGCCGACGCCGCGTACGATGCCGATGCTGTAGTCCCTGATTGAATTCCAGCCGGCGACGTCGAACTGCAGTTTCGTGGTGAAGACAGTGGGCTCGATGTAATTGATCGCAGGTGTCACCTGGATCAGCGTCGGATAGTCGCGAGAGAGCGTTCCGATCCGCTGGACCTCGCCGTCGACCTCGCCGGTACTCGACAGCGTGAGTGCGCGCTTGCCGGGGACATCCTCGAATTCGAGATTGATGTTCAGCCGGGCATAGACCGCGCGGAGCATCTCGCCGCCGACATATTGATCGGGGATATCGGCGATGCGTGCGAGCCGGATGACCTCTTGCGCCTGCGACGGGCTTGCCGCGAGCAGCAAGAGGCAGACCACGACTATCCGCCTCATGCCGCATCTCCCTGGTCATGCCTTTTGGGCGTGCTCTGCTACCACCGGATTCCGGTGCCGCGCGATCTACCGGAGATGGCAGCTGCGCCGGTCCGCAACGTTGACAGCGCCTTCCTGCTGTGCGGGCGGCTCCGGACTTTCACCGATGTCATTCTAGCACGCGAGATGGTAGTTTGCCTGGGAATCCTGTTGCTGGGCGCAAGAATGACCCCGTCGAGCTCAAGTCGCCCAAGGGCCGGCAGGATTATCGGCCGACAGGATCGCCACGTGTATCGCGTGCTGAGGCAGGGCCTCAACCGTTCACTTCGCTCGCGGTTGCGGCCGGTAGGCTGAGCAGGTGCCGCCATTTTCGGGGACGTGGTGCATGGGCAACGCAGGTGACGATGAGACCAAGCGCGGCCGCGCCATTGCGCCGGCGGCTGCGAAGCAGGATTTGACCGGCATCGGCACCGCGCTCGCGCCTGCGATGTTCGCGGCACTCCTGTCGCGCATCTTCAACTGGTCGCGCAGCGGCGTGGGGCCCCGGCTGCTTGCCGCCGTGCTGCTGTTCTCCTCGGTCGTGACGCTGACCCTGACCGCGCTCCAGCTCTATCTGGATTACAATCGTGAGGTCGGACTGATCGAGACGCGGCTGGACGAGATCGGCCGCAGCACCACGGGCAGCCTCGGAGAGAGCCTGTGGAATCTCGACCAGAACCAGCTCAAGCTCCAGCTCGATGGCATTCTGCGGCTGCCTGAGATCCGTGCGGCGGAGGTCCGCGAAATCGCCGATCGGCCCAATCCGATCCGTGTCGAAGTCGGCGAGCGAAACACCCGTTCGATCATGACCCGGGAATTTCCGCTGAGCACCATGGTGCAGGGGACCTCGCGTGCCATCGGCACGCTCCGGGTCGAGGCGACGCTGACCGACGTCTACCAGCAATTGCTGAACAGGGCCCTCGTCATTCTGGCCAGCCAGGCGGCAAAGACGTTCCTCGTCTCGTTGTTCATCATCTACATGTTTCATCTGCTGGTGACCCGGCATCTCGTCGCCATCGCCGAGTACGTCGGCAAATACAGCCTCGGACGGCCGCCGCCGCCGCTGCGCCTGGAGCGCCGGCCGCCTTACGAGGCCGACGAGCTGGACAAGGTGGTTGTTGCTTTCAACGCGATGTGCGCCAACCTCGAACATGCCTATGGCGAGCTGCGCGAGGCCAATGAGAATCTCGAGCGTGACCTGAAGATCCGGCGGCACGCCGAGGAGAACGCCCGCGCGAGCGAGCAGCGCTTCCGTGATTATGCCGAGACCGCATCCGACTGGTTCTGGGAGACCGGCCCGGATCACGTGTTCACCTACATTTCGGATCGGGCGGATGCTTTCGGCATGGACCCGAGGACGCTGATCGGGAGGCGCCGCTCAGATGCCGCCTTCGACCGCGATGCCGAGCCGCAGAAATGGCGCGGTCACCTGGCGACGCTGGATCGCCACGAGCCGTTCCGGAAGTTCGAGTATCGCGGCCGCGATGCGGCTGGCCGCGTGCGCCATTTCAGCGTCAACGGCCAGCCGGTGTTGGGTGCCGACGGACGATTCATGGGGTATCGTGGTTCGGCAACCGATCTGACCGAGCAGCACGAGACTGAGGAGCGGCTTCGCCAGTCGCAGAAGATGGATGCGATCGGTCAGCTCACCGGTGGCGTCGCGCATGACTTCAACAACGTGCTCACTGTCATCACCGGCACCATCGAGATCATCCGGGAGGGGCTGACGGACAAGCCCGACCTGGCCGCGATCGCCCAGCTCATCGACGATGCGGCGGCGCGAGGCGCGGAGATCACCTCGCAGCTCCTGACCTTTGCGCGTCGCCAGCCGCTGGAGCCGCGCGAGATCGACGTCAACGGCCTCGTGCTCGAGACGGCGAAGCTGTTGAAGCCGACCCTGGGCGGAAACGTCGAAATCGTCACCCGCCTCGCGGACGACGCCTGGCCGGCGATGGCCGATCCGTCGCAGCTGTCGTCGGCGATCATCAATCTCGCCGTCAATGCGCGCGATGCGATGCCTGGCGGGGGCACGCTGACGCTCGAGACCGCGAACCGCGAATTCGATGGCGCGGATGGTGCTGGTGACGGCGACGCCACGCGCGGCGCCTTCATCATGGTCGCGGTGGCCGACACCGGCCATGGCATCCCCGCCGACCTCCGCGACCGCGTGTTCGAACCGTTCTTTACCACCAAAGGGGTCGGTCGCGGCACCGGGCTCGGCCTCAGCATGGTCTACGGCTTCGCCAAGCAGAGCGGCGGCAGCGTCGCGATCGAGAGTGAGGAGGGCCGCGGCACCGTGATTCGGCTGTTTCTGCCGCGATCTGCGGGCGGAGCGCAGGCCAGGACCGGGCCACTGCAGGCGCCCGCGGCGGCACGCGGGCACGAGACGATTCTCGTCGTCGAGGACGATCCGCTGGTGCAGGGCTATGTCATCGCCCAGCTCGGCAGCCTCGGCTATCGCACCCTCGCAGCCGGCGACGGCGCAACCGCCCTTGCGCTGGTGCAGCAGGGTGCCCAATTCGATCTGCTGTTCACCGACATCATCATGCCCGGCGGCATGAACGGGCAGGAATTGGCCGAGGCCGTGCGGCGCCTCCGCCCGGGGATGAGGGTGCTCTATACGTCCGGCTATACCGACAACGCCCTCGACCACGAGGGTCATCTCGGTTCCGGCGTTGCGCTGCTGAGGAAGCCGTACCGGAAGGCGGACCTGTCATTGAGGGTCCGCGAGGTGCTCGGCGGCGAGCCGCCCGCCTGAGCAGCAGGCGCGTGACCCACGAAAAAGGCGCGGCGGGGAGGCCCCGTCGCGCCCGATTTCTTGCTCGCTGGTCCAGGGCTGAGAGCGCCCCGATGCCAAGCCTTTATTCAAAGCTTAGCGGGCGATCCCAGCGAGGTGACAGCGCTTGGTAAGAGACACTGGATCACCTCCTTTCGTTGGTTGCAGAAGACATCAATATAGGCGGCAATTCCGGTGTTGTTAAGGGGAGGCGGGTCGGAGGAACCAGCGGCTGTTCGCAGGGCCGGAAGGCGCTGGAAAGCAGTCGATTGGGCGGTTGATCTTGTCTTGGGCAGGTGATCCTGGGTAGTTGAGACCGCCGCCCGGCCGTGTTAGGGAGCCCCTGTCGCGGGTGTAGCTCAATGGTAGAGCAGCAGCCTTCCAAGCTGAATACGAGGGTTCGATTCCCTTCACCCGCTCCATCCCAACAATTGATGCATCTCGATGAACTGACCTTTCCCGGGTCAAGCCAGTCCCAATGTCGGCTGGAGCTTGGTGCAGGTGGTCTCGCGATCACCGGGTGCGTTTCGGGTCGGCAGAGCGACTCTATTCCTGTTCGCTATCCTTTTCCTCGCGCTGCTGCCGGGCACGATCGACTGCGCCGCCCTGGGGCTGCCCGCTGACCTTCACGCCGGGGAGATGATCGACCTTGTTGTTGGCGGCGTCTTCGGCACGCTGCAATTCACGATCGACGATGTCGCGTGATCCTTCTGCCGGTTCCTTGTCGAATGGGCTCTTGGTATTGGTGCTCATGATTGATCCTGCTCGTCGCCGCACGTTGATTTGCTGAGGCAAGCGCGGCTCACGCCCATCGTTCCTGTCGAGGCGGCAGCTTTTGTGCAGGCTCCTTATTCCCTGTGGTCGTCGATTTCGGGGGCGACCTGTCCGTAGTTCAGCAGGGCGACGAGGGTCGTTCCGCCCAGAATGTTGCCGAGGAGTGTCGGTACGAAGAAGTCCGAGGCATATTGTGAGAGCGATGCCCGGCCGCTTTGCACCAGGAAGCCGCACTCGACCGAGCCCGCGATGATGTGCGCGAACTGGCCGAGCGCGACCACATAGGTCATCACGACGACGAGGTGCGGGCGCGATCCCTTCACGGCAGGCAGCAGCCACGCCATCAAGGCGATCAGCCAGCCGGCAAAGATCGCCCGGACAAAGGTCGTCGCGAACGTACCCTCGATGGTGTGGCGGCTGAGATCCACGAAGGCGTCCACGATGCGTGGTTCGAAGATGCTGGTGTGCGCGAGCACGGATCCGACCGCCCAGGTTCCCGCGATGTTGGAGGCGAGCACCAGGCCCCACAGCTTGATCACGCTCCACAGCGTGGCGAGATCCCTGTTGTGCAACAGCGGCAGGATCGGTGTCAGCGTGTTCTCGGTGAAGAGCTGCTGCCGTCCCAGCACCACGACCAGGAAACCGACCGTGTAGCCGAGCGGAGCCACCAGGCGCCGGGTGGCCTCGTCGGAGATCAGCGCGTGAAACTCGCCCTGGACGATCAGGGACAATCCCATCGAAAGACCGGCGGCGAGGCCGGACAGCACGATAGCCCACCATCGCCGCTCCAGTTCCTGCTCACCCTCGGCGCGGATCGTCTCGTGGATGAGTGCAGCGTTCGGCCGGCTTTGGGATTCGATCTGCTCGGTCTGGCGCCGCGAAACGCCGTCGAGCTTCGAGGCTGGATTGAAGGAGGCGCCGTCGCCAGGCTGGTCCACTCCGCGGTCTCCTGAAGGGCCGGTTCATCTCAAGGCCCGGATCAAGGCCCGGAGCGGCAAGGGGTTCCTCGTGAGTGCTTCGCCGCCGCAGCGCTGTTGAGGAGCGGCGACGCTGAGGCCGACGATCAGGAACCTTCGCTGGAAGCGGGTGTTTTCCAACGGGGAGGGGTGGCGATCTGACAAGAGGCCAACCGTGCAAGACAATTTGCGTGTGCGCTCCACCGCGCAAATCGCAGGCCATCCCATTCATCCGATGCTGGTGCCGATTCCGATCGCGTGCTTCATCGGGGCGCTGCTGACCGACATCGCCTATGTCGTCACTGCCGAGATCATGTGGGCGGATTTTTCCGCCTGGCTTCTGGTCGTCGGCGTCATCTTCGGCGTGCTAGCAGCCATCGCCGGCCTGACCGATTTTCTCGGTAACCGCCTGGTGCGGGCGCAGCCGCCGGCCTGGCCGCATCTGATCGGCAACGCGCTGGCACTGGTCCTCGCCATCGTCAATGCGTTGATCCACACGCGCGATGCCTGGACCTCGGTGTGGCCGACCGGGCTCATTCTTTCAGCCATCACCGTCTTGATCCTGCCGGTCACCGGCTGGCTCGGCTGGGCCATGGTGTACCGCCACGGCGTAGGAGTTGCGCGATGAACTCCGCAATCGCTCGCGCGCTGTTGTGTGCTTCGCTGCTGTGTCTGGCCGGCTGCAATGACGGCAGCGGCGATCCCAAGGCGCAAACCGGCGCCAACCCGACGCTTCCCGACATCCAGCAGTACCTGCTGCCCCCGATGCACATCGCCCGCATCGTCGGCTGGAAGAAGGACGAGACCCCAGCCGTTGCGCAGGGTTTGCAGGCCAAGGCCTTCGCGACCGGCTTGCAGCATCCCCGATTCCTCTACGTGCTTCCCAACGGCGACGTGCTGGTGGTGGAATCCAAGGCGCCGAAGGGCGCCCCGATCAAGCGGCCCAAGGAAATCGTGATGGGATACATCGAGTCCTGGGCGACATCAGGCGGCGACACCGGCGAGAGCAACCGCATCACGCTGCTGCGCGACAGCAATGGCGACGGCGTCCCGGACACGCAAAGCGTCTTCCTCGACCATCTCAACTCGCCGTTCGGCGTCGCGCTGGTCGGCAACGACCTCTATGTCGCCAACACCGATGCGATCGTCAGATATCCCTACACGGAGGGCGATACCAAGATCACCGCGCCGGGCACGGTGCTGACGCAGCTGCCGGGCGGACCGATCGACCATCACTGGACCAAGAGCCTGGTCGCAAGCCCCGACGGCTCAAAGCTCTATGCCGGCGTCGGGTCCAACAGCAACATCACCGAGAACGGCATGGAAGCCGAGCACAATCGCGCCGCCATCCTCGAGATCGACCGTGCCAGCGGCCGCTGGCGCATCTTCGCAAGCGGCTTGCGCAATCCCAACGGCCTCAGCTTCGAGCCGCAGACCGGCGCGCTGTGGGCAGTCGTGAACGAGCGGGACGAACTCGGCCCCGATCTCGTGCCGGACTACATGACATCGGTGAAGGACGGCGGCTTCTATGGCTGGCCCTACAGCTATTACGGCCAGCATGTCGATCCCCGAGTCAAGCCGGAGCGGCCCGACCTCGTCGCCAAGGCGATCGTGCCTGACTATGCGCTGAGTTCGCATGTCGCGCCGCTTGGAATGGCCTTCAACACGAGCGCGAGTTTGCCGGCCGCCTATCGCGGCGGTGCCTTCGTCGGCGAGCACGGCAGTTGGAACAGGCAGGTCTTGAACGGCTACAAGGTGGTGTTCGTGCCGTTCACGGACGGCAAGCCGAGCGGCCCGCCGCAAGATGTCGTCACCGGCTTCCTCAACAGCGACAACCAGGCGCGCGGGCGGCCCGTCGGCGTCGCCATCGACAAGACCGGCGCGCTGCTGGTCGCCGATGACAGCGGCAACACGGTGTGGCGCGTGACCGCCGCGCACCCGCAGCTCACACAGCGATAGATCTCGAGGAGTTTCACCATGGGCCTTGCTCAATACACGATCGTGCCGGTGCAGGATGAATGGGGCGTGCTGCACGACGGCGACGTCAGGAACAGATACTCCACCAAGGAAGCGGCCTTCGAGTCGGCGGTGGCTGCCGCCTCGCTGGCGCTTCGCGAGGGACACGAAGTCCATGTCAGCGTGCCCGGCCGCGAAGCCGGCGAGAACGCGCTGGGAATTTGATGGGACACTCCGAGCAGAACACTTCAGGAGGCTGCGATGATCAAGCCCCGTGAGCCGAACGGCATTGAGCCCTCCCGCTCCGAAGACGACATTCAGCGCGACCAGCTCGGGCCGCGCGGCGTGCCGAATGCGCCGGATCCGGCCAAGATGACCCCCCAACGCGACAAGAAAACGCCGAAGCACGTGGATCCCGGCCATACAGCCTGACGGCTGCCCCGCAGCTTTTCTGTTCGGGCCGGTGAGTCGCCGCCCCGGCGGTCGTCGACTACGCCGCCGCAACGATATCCGTCTTGGCAAAGTCGTCGCCGACGTAAAGAAGTGCGCAGCCATGCTCCTTGGCGACATCGTAGGCGAAGCAGTCACCAAAGTTGAGACCGGCAGGACGAATGCCTTTGCCCCAACGCGAGTAGATTTGCGCCACGCGTTCGGCCGAAGATTGGGTCACTGAGATCACGTTCAAACCGAGATCGTTAATCAGCTTGTTCATCTCTTCGTCGACGCCCCGCCGTGCCGCGACGATCAGGCTTTCTGCAACGGAGGCCGCCGAGATCAGGATTTCGTCGGCGGTGTCCAGCGCGGTGATGCAAGCATCGGCCTGCGGTTCGTCGAGCACGATCGCCATCAGTGCGGAGGTATCGACCGCGATCATTCCGGCAGTCCGTCGTCGCCGAAAAGAAAGTCCTGACTGCGCGCGGCGCTCGGTCCGGGAATAGCTTTGGCCCCGCCGGTCCTTCGTGCCGCCTCGAGCAGTGTCCGGCGGGCGGCGCGGTCCGGCGGAAGCTTGACCGGGACGAGCCGCACCGCGGGATGTCCATGCCGCGTCAGGATCACCTCGTCGCCGGCCTCTGCGCGGCGGACAAGATCGGTCAATTGTCCTTTTGCGTCGGTAACGGAGACCCGCATCTCATTGTCCTTCCTCAATTTTCATAAAATGGACCATGCAATGGTCCAATGTCAACTACCTCCCACCCCGCTATCGTCGGACGCGGTCTCGCGGCCGATCTCGGCATGAGCCTGCCGGCGGTGTTCGCCGGGACGTGGGCTCTCTCGCACAAAATAACATCATGTTAGGTTTGTCGAATAACTGGGTAATTGTGTTAGCCCGGCGTTCGCCTATCGTCGCCACCAAGCAGACACCCATCGGCAGTGACAAGCGCTCGCGAAACGCCGCAGAGCGGCCGGAGAGTGCTGCCCAATTTTGAGCGAAGCCCGCCAACGGGACGTCAGCAGAAACCCAAGGGAGGAATCTTGAGATGACCGCGACCCATCAGATGAGTCAGTCCAGGAAGGCCGCTGCGAGCGGCTGGATCGGGTCGGCTCTCGAATACTATGACTTCTTCATCTACGCGACCGCCGCGTCGCTGATCTTCCCGCAAATCTTCTTCCCGTCGGAGAATCCCACCGTCGCGATCGTTGCGTCGCTGGCAACCTATGGCGTCGGCTATGTGGCTCGTCCCATCGGTGCCTTCGTCCTCGGGCACTGGGGCGACACCCATGGCCGCAAGACGGTTCTCATCGTCTGCATGTTTCTGATGGGCATCTCGACGATGGCCGTGGGTATCCTGCCGACCTACCAGCAGGTTGGCATCCTGGCGCCAATTCTGCTCGTCATTCTGCGCCTCGTGCAGGGATTTGCCGTTGCCGGCGAAATCTCAGGCGCAAGCTCGATGATCCTGGAGCACGCGCCGTTCGGTCGGCGGGGCTTCTATGCCAGCTTCGCCCTTCAGGGCGTGCAGGCCGGACAGATCCTCGCCGCAGCAATCTTCCTGCCCTTGGCGGCCTACATGCCGACCGAGGCCTTCAACAGTTGGGGGTGGCGCATTCCCTTCCTGCTCAGCTTCTTCGTCATCGTCGCGGGCTACATCATTCGTCGCGAAGTCGACGAGACTCCGGCCTTTGCCCGAGAGGGCGAGCGGGGAGAAGCGCCGAGGGCGCCCATCGTCCAGGCTATCAGGCTGAGCTGGCGCGACATGCTCAGGGTCATCTGCATGGCCCTGATGAACGTCATTCCTGTGGTTGCGACCATCTTCGGCGCGGCCTATGCGGTGCAGCCGGCCTACGGGATCGGTTTTGCCAAGGACGTCTATCTATGGATCCCCGTGCTCGGAAATATGCTGGCGGTGTTCGTCATTCCCTTCGTCGGAAATCTCTCCGACAAGGTCGGCCGCAAGCCTCCGATCGTCGTCGGCGCGCTGCTCTCGGGCGCGCTCGCTTTCGGCTATCTTTATGCCATCAGCATCAGGAATGTGCCGCTGGCAATATTGGTGTCGCTGCTGATGTGGGGCGTCGTCTATCAGGGCTACAACGCGATCTTCCCGAGCTTTTACCCGGAGCTGTTTCCGACCCGCACCCGCGTCTCGGCGATGGCGATCTCGCAGAACATCGGAACCACCATCACCGCATTGCTTCCCGCCCTGTTTGCGACCGTCGCGCCTCCCGGCTCGACCAACATTCCGTTGACGGTGGGGGCGATTGCCTTCGCTATCACGGTCATCGCCGCGCTGGCGGCCCTGACCGCGCGGGAAACCTATCGGATCAGGATCGACGATCTCGGCAATCCCAATGCCGTTCCGATGCCGCGGGCAGATTATGACCGTCAGCGCGCCGGCGATGCGGTGAGCGGGGCTGCCACGGTTCGGACCTGACGGATATGGTAGAGGCAACTGCCGCCGCGATCGATGATGTTCGCGGCGGCGGGGCCTCACTGCATAGTCAGGCCGCCGATTCGAATTTGGCGCGCGTGAGCGCAATCAATATGAGGTTGCAAGATGAACCCTGCTGTCATTGCTGTCGCCATCACCGGCTCCGTTCCGCGCAAGAAGGACAATCCCGCGGTCCCGATCCTGCCGTCCGAACAGATCGAATCGACGCACCAGGCCTTCGAAGCCGGTGCCACGCTCGCCCATATCCATGTTCGCAACGATGACGAGACGCCGTCCTCCGATCCCGAGCGTTTCGCCGTGGTGCAGGCGGGGATCAAGAAGCATTGTCCTGGCATGATCGTTCAGTTCTCGACCGGCGGGCGGGGTCGCGATCCCTCGGCGCGCGGATCGTCGCTCTACCTGAAGCCGGACATGGCCTCGCTGTCCACGGGTTCGGTGAACTTTCCGACCATCGTGTACGAGAACAGCGCCGCGCTGGTCGAGACCCTCGCCACCGGCATGAAGGCGAATGGCATCCGGCCGGAAATCGAGATCTTCGATTTGTCGCATCTGCATGGCGCCCGCCGTCTGATCGAGGCAGGGCTGATCGACCAGCATCCGCATGTGCAGTTCGTCATGGGCGTCAAGAACGCCATGCCCGCGGACGAGCATGTGCTCGACATCCTGCTGGGAGAGCTTAGGCGGCTGATCCCGAAGGCGACGTGGACGGCAGCCGGGATCGGACGCCACCAGGCCGAGGTCATGGGCTGGGCGCTCGCGCGGGGCGCCGATGCGGTCCGCACCGGGCTTGAGGACAATATCAGGATCGACAAGGCGCGCCTCGCGGCCAGCAACGCCGAGCTCGTGGCCATCGCCGGTGAGGCTGTCGCGCGCCACGGCCGGCGCGTGGCGACTGCGGCCGAGGCGCGATCCCTGCTCGGGCTCGCGGAGCAGGGAGCTCCTGCCGCCTCCTGACATGCTCCCGGCCGCCTGCTGCCATTCGACGGCCGGCGTTTCCGTACGCTGAGTCTCCGGGTAAGACTGCCGTCACAGGCGTGATCGGCGCCTGCCGGGCAGGCGACGGTTGGAATGCGGTTCTTGAAATCTGACAGCAGGCTCATCGGGGTCCTGCTGGTGCTTGCGGTCTCCCAGCTTGTCGGGTGGGGTACGATAGGTCTTCCCGCCATCGTCGGCCGTGATCTCGCGGCCGATCTCGGCATGAGCCTGCCGGCGGTGTTCGCCGGGACGTCCGTTCTCTATGTGTCGATGGGGCTGTGCGCGCCCTGGCTCGCCAAGTCGTTTGCACGGCACGGTGCACGAAAGGTGATGATCTCAGGCACGGTCCTCACCGTGCCGGGCTTCATCCTGCTGTCCCTCGCGCGCGAGCCGACGCTGTATTTCGCGGCCTGGATCGTCCTCGGCATTGCCGGCAGCGCCACGCTTTCGACCGGCGCCTATATCATGCTGAACGAGGTCGCCGGGCGGCAGGCCAAGAATGCCATCGGCGCGCTGATGCTGGTGACGGGCCTGTCGAGCAGCATCTTCTGGCCGACGACGTCGTTCCTCAGCGGTCTGCTCGGCTGGCGCGGGATGTGCCTCGTCTATGCGGCGATGATGGTCGTCATCAACCTTCCGCTCTATGCGTTCCTCGCACCGCGCCGGAAAATCGCCGGTGATCGTGGTGGTGAGCCGGCGAAATCTTCGCCGCCGCCCGCGATTCCCAGGAGCACGTTCAGCCTCGTCGTCGCCGCGATCACGCTCAATGCCTTCGTCAATTTCGGCATCGGCGCCATCATGATCGAATTGTTGAGGGCGGAGGGGCTTCCCCCGGCGCAGGCGCTTGCGTTTGGCTCGATGCTGGGCGTGATCCAGGTCAGCGCCCGCGGGCTCGATTTTCTCGGCGGAGGGCGGTGGGACGGAATCACGACCGGGCTCGTCGCCGGCACGGCGCTCCCGGTCGCCATGCTGCTGCTGATGACGAGCGATGGCGCGACCTGGGCGGTTGCGGCCTTCATCCTGTTCTATGGCGCCGGCAGCGGCGCGATGGCGGTGGCGCGGGCGACGATCCCGCTCGTGTTTTACGATCAGGCCGAGTTCGCCAAGGCGATGTCGATGATCGCGCTGCCGCTCAATCTCGCCTCCGCGGTCTCGCCGCCGCTCCTTGTCGGCCTGCTCACGCAGTTCGGCAGCCGCGGCGCGCTCGGTCTCACCTTCGTCTGCTCCTGCGCCACGGTGCTGATCCTGGTCCTGCTCGGCCGCCGGCGGCCGCAGGTGGCCGCAGCGGCCGTGACCTGAGAATATTCGCGCTGCGGAAATTACCGCGCCGGTGACCCTGCGCCGGGCGGGCGGGCGGGCGGATGGCCGTATGCCCACAGTGCAGTGCTCGGACCGCCAAAATGGTGTATCCGCAGGGAGCGCGTCCTGCGATCTCGCCGCCGCGCCAAGATCCAGTTCCCCGGAGGACACCTACATGTCGGCCCTGCCGCTCTCAGGCATCAAGATCCTTGACCTCACCCGCGTGCTTGCCGGGCCCTTGTCGGCCCAGATGCTGGGCGATTTGGGCGCGGAGGTGATCAAGATCGAACGGCCGGGCACCGGTGACGACGCGCGCGCCTTCGGCCCGCCCTATCTGACCGACCCCGATGGCAAGGCCAACAACAACAACTCGTTTTACCTCTGCGCCAACCGCAACAAGAAGTCGGTCACGGTCAACATCGCCAAGCCCGAGGGGCAGGCGATCATCCGTGAGCTCGCCAAGGACGTCGACGTCTTCATGGAGAACTACAAGGTCGGCGATCTCAAGCGCTACGGCCTCGACTACGAAACCATCAAGGCGATCAATCCCGGCATCATCTATTGCTCGGTGACCGGCTTCGGCCAGACCGGCCCTTATGCGCCGCGCGCCGGCTATGATGCCATCCTGCAGGCGATGGGCGGCTTGATGAGCGTCACCGGCCATATCGACGGCGAGCCCGGCGAGGGCCCGATGAAGGTCGGCCCGTCGATCGTCGACTACATGACCGGCATGAACACCTCGATCGGGATTCTCTCGGCGCTATACCATCGCGACGCCAATGATGGCGTGGGACAGCATATCGACGTCTGCCTGTTCGACACCGTGATCGCATCGTTGTCGCACTGGCTGCAGATCTACCTCGTCAATGGCAAGACGCCGCCGCGCCGCGGCACCTGGGGCAATGGCGGCATGCCGGCCGGCGTGTTCCGCTGCACCGACGGCGAATTGATGCTGGTGGTCGGCAATGACGGCCAGTTCCAGCGCACCTGCGCCGTGCTCGGCGCACCCGAGCTTGCGAGCGACAAGCGCTTCGTCAAGAACAACGATCGCGTCGTGCACGGCAAGGAGATCATGGCGATCTTCGCCGGCCTGTTCCTGAAGCAGCCGGTGGCCTATTGGCTGGACAGACTGGAGGAGGCCGGCGTGCCCTCCGGCCCGATCAACAATTTCGAGCAGGTGTTTTCCGATCCCCACGTGCAGTCGCGCGGCATGCGGGTGAAGGTCGACCATCCCTTCCAGCCCGATCTCTCGCTGATCCGCAACGCGCTGACGCTCTCGGAAACCCCGATCAAGGACTACCGCGCCCCGCCGCTGCTCGGTGAGCACACCCAGGAGGTGCTCGCCGGCAAGCTCGGCTATGATGCCGGCAAGATCGAGGCACTGAAGCAGCAGGGGATCATCTAGCTTCGGCGAAGCGTGCGCGGTCTGGCCTGATCGCCATTGGATAAAAAAGTGACGTCATCATGACGCTCGTGCGGCCTTGCGCGAGCCTTGCGCGCAATCCCCAGATAATCCAGTCCGTACTCACACAGGCTTCCGCTTCGCGCGCGACTCAGATTCGATCGGTCCACTCAGTCCGGGAGGGAACGCATGTCCTACACGATCGGGTTTCAAGCCAAGAACCAGAAGGCAATTCTGGCAACCGAGGCGGCAACGGCCAACCAGGCCGTCGCGATCGTTGCCGCGTTGCGGCAAAGTGCAGACGAAATAAAGTTCATCCGCTCGCCGCAGGAAGGCGACATGGGCATCGAGATGCTGCTGCTGCTCGCCAAGGAAGAGGCCGAGGAGATGCCGCAGCACGCTTAGGCGGCTCAACGGGCAAACTTCGGCGATCAAACTTCGATCACAAGCGAAGCATGACGGCTGCAACATGATGTAGCAAGCCGTCATCTCGCTTGCACCGAAGGTGGCCGCCCATGAAACCCGAACTGAAGCGCGAAGCGCTCCGCGTCGAACCGATCTCGACTTTCCTCGATCGCCGGCAGGCGCCGGTCTCGCCGGTCACGCGCGCCGGCAACATGATCTTCGTCGCCGGCCTGCCGCCATTCGACCCAGGCACAGGCGAGATCGCGGAAGTGTCGATCGAACGGCAGAGCGAACTGATCATGGAGCAGATGAAGCTGTGCCTTGAGACGGCAGGCGCGAGCCTCGACAACGTCATGAAGTGCAACGTCTACTGCACCTCGACCAAACACTTCGCCGCGTTCAACGCCGTCTATGCGCGCTATTTCCCGCACGATCCGCCGGCGCGGATCTTCGTCTGCACGCCGGAATGGTTCGGCCCCTTCGACGTCGAGATCGACTGCATCGCGATGATGTGACGTTTAGCGCGCCGCCACCTTTGGCGGCGCCTTCGCCTCTGTCCGTCCCGCGGTCAGCGCCATCGTCGCGACGCTGACGACGCGGGCGACCACGTCTTCGACGTCGTCGAGGTCGCATTTGCCTTCCGACAGTTTCGTCAGCCGCTCGCTCTCGCGGATGGTGTGGTGCGCCATGGCGAGCGCAAAATTCAGGCCCCAGTAGATATCGACGTCGCTGCGGTCGGGCAGGGACCGTCGCATCGCGCCGGCGAATTTGCGCAAATGGTCGATCTCGCGGTTCTTGATGCGCCGGATCGGCGGCACGGATTCGATCGAGGCGCGGATCATGAAGCGCGCCGCGGTCGAGCGCTGGTTCTCGGGGCCTAGGCAGCCGCGCAGCGTCGGGCCGACCAGGGCATGCAGGATTACCTCGATCGGCGCGCGGCCGCCGCCTTGTTCTTCCGCCGCCTTCAATTCGCGCAGACGCTCGCGGTTGGTGGCGATCGAGCGCGTCACGAACAGCTCCGCGATCAACTCGTCCTTCGAGCCGAAATGATAGTTCACCGCCGCGAGGTTGACATTGGCCTCCGCGACGATGTCGCGCAGCGTCACGTCGCCGAACCCGCGATCGGCATAGAGCCGTTCGGCGGCGGCGAGAATGGCAGTCCGGGTATGATCGCTGGCCATGGGAGCCCCTCGGGGAGGGAGTTGCAATTCAAACAGTTGTATGAAACTATCGTTTGAAGGTCGGGGAAGTCAATCCGCAATCGGGACTCGTCCGCAAACGCGCGAAGGGGTTCCGGAGAGTTCGCAAGTCGCGCATTCGCACTTGCGGGTCGCACAATGCGGGTGGACAGTCCGGCGCAAAACAAGTTCGCCACAACGAGTTGGCAAAGACGAGGAGCGTCCCATGGATTTCGATCTGTCGCCGAAGCAGAAGGAATGGCTCGACCGCGTGCAGTCCTTCATGGCCAAGCACGTGCGCCCGGCGGTGCCGGTCTATGACGAGCAGGATCGCAGCGGCGAACGCTGGAAGGTGATCCCGGTGCTGGAAGACCTCAAGAAGAAGGCGAAAGCCGAAGGCCTCTGGAACATGTTCATGCCGCCCAACGAGCATGAGGATGACGAATTCCGCGGCGCGGGACTAACCAATCTGGAGTACGCACTGCTCTCCGAGCAGATGGGCCACATCTCCTGGGCTTCGGAAGTCTTCAACTGTTCCGCGCCCGACACCGGCAACATGGAAGTGTTCATGCGCTACGGCTCCAAGGAGCAGAAGCGCAAATGGCTACGTCCGCTGATGGACGGCGAGATCCGCTCGGCCTTCCTGATGACGGAGCCGGCCGTGGCCTCGTCCGATGCCACCAACATCGAAACCAGCATCGCGCGCGACGGCGACCACTACGTCATCAACGGCCGCAAATGGTGGTCGTCCGGCGTCGGCGATCCCCGCTGCAAGATCGCGATCCTGATGGGCAAGACCGATTTCAAGGCGGCCAAGCACCAGCAGCAGTCGCAGATCCTGGTTCCGCTCGACACCCCCGGCATCAAGGTCGAGAAGATGCTGCCCGTGTTCGGCTTCGACGACGCGCCGCATGGCCACGCCCAGGTGCTGCTCGAGAACGTGCGGGTGCCGAAGGAGAACATCCTGCTCGGCGAAGGCCGCGGCTTCGAGATCGCGCAGGGCCGACTCGGTCCCGGCCGCATCCATCACTGCATGCGCACCATCGGCAAGGCCGAGGAGGCGCTGGAGAAGATGGTGAAGCGGCTCACCTCGCGCACCGCTTTCGGCAAGCGGATCGTCGAGCATTCGGTGTGGGAGCAGCGCATCGGCGAGGCCCGCACCAATATCGAGATGACGCGGCTGTTGTGCCTCAAGGCCGCCGACATGATGGACAAGGTCGGCAACAAGACCGCACAGGCCGAGATCGCCATGATCAAGGTCGCCGCTCCCAACATGGCGCTGAAGATCATCGACGAGGCGATCCAGGCCTTCGGCGGTGCAGGCGTCTCGGACGAAGCCGGCCTTGCCAAGGACTACGCTCATATCCGCACGCTCCGTCTCGCCGACGGCCCGGACGAGGTACATAATCGCGCCATTGCAAGGCTCGAGGTTCGGAAGTATGCAAACTCTTCCAGTCATTAAGCGGGAGAGCATGCTGGCGCTCCCGATTTGAAGAAACGACAGGGCATGATCCGTGATCGGATGACCGCTTGACGCAAGTGCGCTGGGGGTTACCGATTAGGATCATGTCCGGACTGAAGAGGGAGCGTCATCGTGGCTGACGGCGTCAGGAAAGACGAAGAATTCTCGGGCACCAAGCCCGTCGAGGAGCGTCATCGTATCGACGAGATGCGGCTCGAAGCCTGGATGCGCGACAACGTCGAAGGCTATGAGGGACCGCTGGTCGTCCTCCAGTTCAGGGGTGGCCAGTCCAACCCGACCTACCGGCTGGACACGCCGAACCGCTCCTACGTGATGCGCAGAAAACCGTTCGGCAAATTGCTGCCGTCGGCGCACGCGGTCGATCGCGAATATCGGGTGATCGCGGCGCTGGGAAAGCAGGGCTTTCCGGTCGCGAAGGCCTATGCGCTGTGCCAGGACGACAGCATCATCGGTTCGGCCTTTTACATCATGTCGATGGAAGACGGCCGGGTGTTCTGGGATCCGACGTTGCCGAGCCAGACGCCGGATGATCGCCGAAAAATCTTCACCAGCAAGATCGAGACGCTGGCCAAGCTCCACATGTTCGATCCCGTCGCAATCGGTCTTGGCGACTTCGGCAAGCCCGGCAATTATTTCGCGCGCCAGATCGATCGTTGGACCAAGCAGTACCGTGCGTCCGAAACCCAGACCATTCCGGAGTTCGAGAAGGTCGCCGAATGGCTGCCGAAGACCGTGCCGGAGCAGGCGCGCGTCTCGATCGTCCACGGCGACTATCGCCTCGACAACATGATTTTCCATGCGACGGAACCGCGCGTGCAGGCCGTGCTCGATTGGGAATTGTCGACGCTCGGCGATCCCATGGCCGACTTCACCTATCTGCTGATGCAGTGGGTGATGCCCGGCCTGGACGGCGCCGATCTCAAGGCGCTCAACATTCCGAGCGTGGAAGAGGCCGCGCAGATCTATTGCAACGTCACCAAGATGACGGTGCCTGATCTCAACTGGTATTTTGCCTACAACCTGTTCCGCCTCGCCGGCATCACGCAAGGAATCGCCGGCCGGGTCCGCGACGGCACTGCGGCGAATGCCAAGGCGCTCGAATCCGCCAAGCGCACCGTGCCGTTGTCGAAAGCGTCCTGGGAGTATGCGCAGAAGGCCGGCGCGGTTTAAGGAATCCGAAGGCGCGGCCGGCGGCCGCGCCTTCGCTTGCGTTCCTCTCGTGTTCGGGACACGGGACAGAATGACGAGAGAGATGCCCGCATGATCGACCACACCACCCTCATCACCTACATCCTCATCGTCCTCGGCTTCGTCTTCATTCCCGGACCGGCGACACTCCTCACCATGGCGCGTGCCGCGAGCTCGGGAACCAGGGTCGGCATCGCGACGGGCGCGGGAATTGCGGCCGGTGACGTGGTCCACACCACCATGGCAATCGTCGGCCTCTCTGCGATCATCGCAACTTCGGCGCTCCTGTTCAGCGTCGTCAAATACGCGGGCGCAGGCTTCCTGATCTATCTCGGCATTCGCGCCATGCTCGACAAGACGCCGATCGCGGTGAATGGCGGCGCGCCCGCGATCAGCGCAATGAGGGCATTCCGGCAGGCTGTGCTGACCGAGGTGCTCAATCCCAAGACCGCGCTGTTCTTCCTTGCGTTCCTGCCGCAGTTCGTCCGGCCCGAGCATGGTTCGACGACGCTGCAGCTCGCGCTCTTCGGCGCTGTCTTCGTGTTGCTCGGCCTCGTCAGCACGGTGGTGTTCGCCGTCGGCGCCGGCCGTCTCGGCAATTTGCTGCGCCGCCACCCCGCCGTCGTGAAATGGCAGGGCAAGGTGGTCGGCACCATCTACTGCGCGATCGGCGTGCGGCTGGCATTGCAGGAGCGCTGAGCCCGTCGGACGGAGTAGCGTTAACCCGACACCCTCGTGTCCCGGACGCGGTGCAGCGCGAAGTGCTGCTCCGCAGAGCCGGGAGCCAGTCACGTCGCCAAGGTATTCAGTTCTGGGGAATGTAGTCTTCAAATTCCCACTTCCCCAGGCGGGCCATTTTTTCTGCCGCCTCCTTCGAGGACGTTCCCGAGCATTCAGCGCAATAAGCTTCGACAAACTCCCGCAGTCGAGAATAGTCGAATTGCTTTACGAAAACATGATGCCGTCCAATCGTGATGTCGTCGTCCATATTGGAGCTGTACCAGTCGGGCGTGCAGAGCATGAAGTCGAAGGACTCTTGTCCTGGCCCGTCAGCTGGGCCGACCATAGCCGTTACCAAAATCCCAAATGGCCCGCTTGGCGCAAAGGCCTCGAGCGGATCCGCATCAGTGCTGTCCAGAAACCTCAGTTTTGCCGTAACCATGGACGCTCCATTGTAGGTGGTTCGTAGCCCGGATGAGCGCAGCGATATCCGGGACAGCGGTCCCGCATGTCGCTACGCTCATGCGGGCTACGGGCGTCTCCAGTCGCTCGTCATTGCGAGCGAAGCGAAGCAATTCAGAATCTTCGCACGGTGGCAGTCTGGATTTCTTCGTCGCAAGAGCTTCTCGCAATGACGAGAAGGCGCTCACCCCTTCACGCAATGCCCGATCAGCTTCTCAATGAAGCCCGCGCATTTCTCCAGCTCCGCCATCTCGACGAACTCGTCCGGCGTATGCGCCTGCGCGATTGAACCGGGGCCGATCACCACTGACGGGATGTCGGCCATGCTGGTGAACAGGCTCGCTTCGGTGCCGAAGGCGACCTTGGCGTGGTCGTTGCGCCCCGCGAGGCTCTTGGCCAGCGTGACGATTGTCGCATCGGCCGCCGTGTCGAGCGCGGGGTAGTCGAGGATCTCCTCGAAATCGATGCCGCACTCCGGATGCTGCTTCTTCATCGCGGGCTCGATCTCCGCCTTGGCCCAGGCAACGATCGCGTCCGTGACCTCGCGCGACTCGGTGATGCCGATGCCGCGGCATTCGAAATCCACCGTGCAGCTATCCGGCACGATGTTCAGCGCGGCGCCGCCATGCATGATGCTGGTGAGCAGCGTCGAGTGCGGGACGTCGTAGAGGCTGTCGGCCGCTCGCACGGCTGCGAGCGCCACGGCGCGCCGTCGAATCTCGACGATCAGCTCGGCCGCATATTCGATCGCATTCACGCCGTCAGGCGCGATCGAGGAGTGGCGGGCGAGCCCCTTGAACGTCGCGCGCACGCCATGCTTGCCCTTGTGGCCGATGATGACCTTCATCTCGGTCGGCTCGCCGATGAAGGCGCCGAGCGGCTTGATCCGTTTCTTCGCGACCTCGCGCAGCATCGGCCGCACGCCGACGCAACCGATCTCCTCGTCATAGGAGATGGCGAGATGAATTGGCGTTTCGAGCTTCGCTTCCAGCATCTCCGGAACCATGGCAAGGCACACCGCGACGAATCCCTTCATGTCGGTGGTGCCGCGGCCATAGAGCCTGCCGTTGCGCTCGACCAGCTTGAACGGATCGTGGCTCCAGTCCTGGCCGACCACGGGCACCACGTCGGTATGTCCCGACAGCACCAGGCCGGGGCGGTCCTCGGGTCCAATGGTGACCCATAGCGAGGCTTTCTGTCCGGTCTCGTCGACGATGCGCTCACCCTTGACGCCGAGCGCGGCGAGATAGCTCTCGATATGCGCGATCAGGGGCAGGTTGGAGCGATCGCTGATCGTGTCGAAGCCGACGAGGTCGGCGAGCAGCTTGCGAATACGGTCGGGTCTTGAGCTCGGCATTTTCACGTTCTTGTCAGGGGATGGAAGCTGAAGTGCTTGCATGAACCATACCAATGTTGCGCTTCAGTGAGCAAATCAACATGTCGGCCCGTAGCCCGGGTGAGCGAGCGATACCCGGGACAGCTCGTGGTCGGAATCCCGGATGTCGCTTCGCTCATCCGGGCTACAAGACCTTGCGTTGCCTGTCGGGCAAAACACACAAGTCGCTGGTCAATCCTCCGGTGCAAAAACATTCCGCTTTACCGAAATTCGGAAACGGCGTATGTGTCGCGGCAACCCGGCCCAAGGAAGAGGGGCGTATCGCGATCGTCACGAACGCGGGCCGGGCGGCGGTGGACGTGGGTCACATCGGCGCGAACGGCTTCGCAGGGCGGGCAACCGCGAGTGAAAGTGTCGCGCACACGACCGGTGTGATCGGCGTACGGCAAAATCGTGTGGTCCTGGCGTCCGGGGTCTGTGCGCCAAGTGTTGCGGTGATGTGGGGTGCCCAACCGGGCACACGCATCAGCCATCCGCAAGGCGACGGGGGCAATAGTGCATCGCTCCCCGGGGAGAGCGCGACATAAGCCGTAAAACCACTGCGCAGGGAAGGCCGTGTGTTGGGCTTCACCTGTATGCTGCTGTGCAATTTTGTTCACGACAATCTCGCACAGTGGACCGCGGGTGCCAGCCGGCACCCGGCCTTCCCTGCGCCCTCTTTCAATTGAGGGTGAGGCATCGAGGCAAAGCTCGGGCGAACAAGCCGCGAGGATGCGATCCCATGTCAGTTATTCATCAACAGTCTCGTGCCCCGGACGCAGCGCAGCGCCTCTTGGCGGTGCGCTGCAGAGCCGGGGCCCATGCAACAGCGTGCCGTGGGACCTGCTGGGTCCCGGCTCTGCGCAGCACCGCTACGC
>NZ_JBVVPC010000064.1:0-32437 GCF_055807355.1 Bradyrhizobium sp. Ken01 | reverse complement strand
GCACAAGAACTTCACGATGAGTCCTCGTGGAGATGAGAAACCGTGCGCTGTGTGCTTGACTGGGGACATCAGAATGGAATGGTCCGGCCGTGCTCCGGCCCTGCCAGCACGAGAAGCTGGCAAGGGGCGCCCAAGACAAGGAGCACGCCATGTCTCAGAAACTCGACGCTTCGCCCGCCGTCATCGGCATCGATATCGGCAAGAACTCGTTCCACATCATTGGCCAGAATCAGCGCGGCGGCATCGTGCTGCGGCAGAAGTGGTCGCGCGGCCAGGTGGAAACGCGGCTCGCCAACCTGCCGCCGTGCTTGATCGGCATGGAGGCCTGCGTCGGCGCGCATCACCTCAGTCGCAAGCTGCAAACGCTTGGCCACGACGCCCGCTTGATGCCGGCGAAATACGTGCGCCCCTATTCGAAGGGACAGAAGAATGACTTCCGAGATGCGGAAGCCATCGCCGAGGCGGTCCAACGCCCGACCATGAAGTTCGTCGCAACCAAGACCGCCGACCAGCACGACCTGCAGGCGCTGCACCGCGTGCGCGAGCGATTAGTCGGTCGGCGCACCGGCGTCATCAATCAGATCCGTGCGTTCCTGCTGGAGCGGGGCATCGCCGTGCGGCAAGGCCTGCGCTCCCTGCGGTCCGAGTTGCCGGGTATCCTCGCGACGCGCACCGATGTGCTCTCGCCTCGCATGTTGCGCATCATCGAGGATCTGGCGGGTGACTGGCGCCGGCTGGATGAGCGTATCGAGGACCTCTCCAGCGAGATCGAAGCATTGGCCCGTCAAGACAAAGGCTGCGAGCGACTGATGACGGTGCCCGGCATTGGCCCGATCATCTCGAGCGCGATGGTGGCTGCGATCGGCACTGGAGACGTGTTCTCGAAAGGCCGCGACTTCGGCGCCTGGCTTGGACTGGTGCCGAAGCAGATATCGACCGGCGACCGCACGATCCTCGGCAAGATATCAAGGCGCGGCAATCGCTACCTGCGCGCGCTGTTTGTGCAGGCCGCGTGGGTTGTGCTGGTCAAGGTCAAGGGCTGGGAGCGCTATGGCCTCAAATCTTGGATCGAAGCCGCCAAGAAACGATTGCACCACAACGTGCTAGCGATTGCGCTCGCCAACAAGCTCGCCCGGATCGCCTGGGCGGTTCTCAACAAGGGACGCGCCTTCGAGTGCGTCAACACGGAGGAGACGGCGTCCCGAGCTGCCTGATCCTCGCACCGTGCTCGGGGCCATCAAGGCGCGGCCTGACCGCGGTAGAGCAAGACGTCAGGACAGCACGACGGCCGGCCTTGACGGCCCTTGCGCGCGGCGCGTCTGCGCGCGCAGGCCGGGACAAAGGAACGACCGCCAGGCACGAACTAAGGAACAGCACGAAGTGAGGTGCGATCGATGACGTAACCAACATCCCTTACCCGCCGAGGTCTGCGAGAGGAATGAGACAACGATGGAGGATCGGTCTTCCCGGCGCATGCGAACACTGGTGACCCGAATGGCCCGTTCGAGGCCTGTCCGCTAATTAGCTCGAATGCGCGCTGATACCCATGATGGCCCGGAGCACAACACGCTCCAATCAGAGGCCGGATACATTGATGCAAGACCGCATCTGCCAGGTTGACGAAACCTCTTGCAACGCGCGGCCGGACCATACATTCGGGTCATGTCCCCGGTGGTGGTGTAGCTCGGTAGAGCAAAGCCGCCCGGACGCGCGCCCCCAATAGCGCCGTAGCGGGCGGGCGGCTTTGCGGTGGTCACCGGCAGTTCTCCGGTAGGATCGGGTTGCGACACACCAACGCAACCAGAGGAACCACCGATGACCGACGAGATGATGAACCTGCGCACGCTGGTAGAGAAGACCCCGACGCCGATCTGCTCCGCGAGATGATCGGCTTTGCCGCCCAGCGCCTGATAGAGCTGGAAGTGGGAGGCCAGACCGGGGCGGCCTATGGCGAGAAGAATCCCGAACGCCTGGCCCAGCGCAACGGTTACCGCGACCGGATCTGGGAGACCCGTGCCGGCGCCGTCGAGCTGCGCATCCCCAAGCTGCGTAAGGGCTCCTACTTCCCAGGGTTCCTGGAGCCGCGCCGCATGGCCGAGAAGGCGCTCACCGCCGTGGTGCAGGAGGCCTATGTGCAGGGCGTTTCGACCCGCTCGGTCGACGATCTGGTGCAGGCCATGGGCATGACCGACATCTCCAAGAGACAGGTGAGCCGACTGTGCGGCGAGATCGACGACAAGGTGAAGGCCTTCCTCGCCCGTCCGATCGAGGGCGACTGGCCGTATCTGTGGATCGACGCCACCTACGTGAAGGTGCGCCAGAATGGCCGCATCGTATCTGTCGCAGTGATCGTCGCGGTCGGCGTCAACAGCGACGGCCGGCGCGAGGTACTGGGGATGAACATCGGCCCCTCCGAGACCGAGACGTTCTGGACGGCGTTCCTGCGCAAGCTCGCCTGCCGCGGCCTGCGCGGCGTCAAGCTGGTCGTCTCCGACGCCCACGAGGGCATCAAGGCCACCGTAGCCAAGGTGCTCAATGCCAGCTGGCAGCGGTGCCGCGTCCACTTCATGCGCAACGCGCTGGCGCATGCCGGCAAGAGCGGGCGGCGGGTCGTCTCCGCGTTCATCGCCACAGCCTTTGCCCAGGACGATGCCGAGGCCGCCCGCACTCAATGGCGCAAGGTCGCCGACCAGCTCCGGCCAAAGCTGCCGAAACTCGCCGGCTTCCTCGACGAGGCCGAGACCGACGTGCTCGCCTATATGACCTTCCCACCGCAGCACCGCACCAAGCTGCACTCCACCAACCCGATCGAGCGCCTCAACGGCGAGATCAAGCGTCGGACCGAGGTGGTCGGCATCTTCCCCAACGAGGACGCCATCGTTCGCCTCATCGGCGCGATCCTGCTCGAACAGAATGATGAATGGGCCGTCCAGCGCGTCCGTTACATGACACTGGAAACGCCCTTGAGCGATGATCCGAGCGTCAGCCTCACGGCGATCGCCAGCTGACCGGCCCGGGTCTCGCCGGCGAACGCGGTGATACACCGCCAGCTACACCACGCCACGGGACACGATCTCTTTCGCCCAGGATATTTCGAATCTTCGTGTCAGGGGGATCTGTGTTGAACTGGGAAAATCGTTTCAGAATGGCCGCCGAACAGCCTAAACAATGCATCTCGCCGGCACCATGCAAGCGCTCGATCTGAGACAGCTCTGGGACGCCATGCGTGGACTTTTGTCCTCTATCAACGCTCGATTGGCCGTCGCATCTTGTTGAGATGCTGACGGCGCCTTACGGTGAGCTGTGGGAGTCCTGCTTTGATTCTGACGGGGCTCTCGAAGCATCGACCCCTGCTTTCATCGGCTGTGATTATCCAATGGCTACCCAGATCCACGCAGCTGGTAGGAAGCCTGGGACTGCACACTTCGGCTGTCGTGTAGCATGGCTCCGATATTCCGAGGCTGCCTTATTGAGGACGATCTGATGGCGTTAACGCCGCATGCTGATGGACTGTTCCAGTTCAGCCGGTCCTCGCGGATTTCCGCGTAACAGAGAGAGCATGTGACTGTGAACGACACGATGAAGCACATCAGGCGTTCGTTACGCGTGTTCGGCGGAATTGCTCTCGTCCTCGGCGTCTCGTCCGTGCTCGGACCTAACAATGTGCGATCCGAAGCCCTCAAAGGCTTTGGCGTTGGAGCGACGGGCGGCCTTGGAGGCGAGGTAGTTCAGGTCAGATCAGCCAAAGATCTGACGTATGAGCTGTGTCGTTCCTACAGCTTCGGGTACTGCAGTAACAATACCCCGCGTGAGATCCAGGTAATAGGAACTATAGACTTTACTGCCACGGAAGGGCGAGGCGAAGGGCAGGGTTGCCAATATGGCCGTGCTTGTTCGGCACCTTACAAGCGTGAATCCCTTCTTCTTATGGATGGCAACGACGCGCATTGCGATGGGAAGGAGAAGATGTTGGTCGGCTTCGACAGGGCCGGTAAGCGTCCGCTGGAAATCGGCTCAAACAAGACAGTGATCGGTGTTGGCCCGAACGCTACAATGAAAGGGAAGGGGCTGCGCCTGAATGCGGTCAGCAACGTCATTATTCGCAACCTGACCATCGGTGATATCAATAGCGGCGTGATATTTGCCGGCGATGCTATTGCAATTGCACGAGCCGACCTGGTTTGGATCGACCACAACCGGTTTCATAACGTCGGGCGGCAGATGATTGCCGGCGGCTTTGGCCCGACGACGAACATTACGATTTTCTGGAACGACTTCGATGGCAGCGATACCTATTCCTCCTATTGTAACGGAGAGCACTATTGGAATCTCCTGTTTCTCGGTGTCCCGCAGACGATTACCATCGTAAATAACTATTTCCATGAGATCTCGGGGCGGGCGCCGCACATTGACGGTGCGCAGGGCATTATTCATCTCGCTAACAATTACTTCCACAATACAAATGCGCAACAGAGCGGCGGATTTTTCCATGCGGTGGACGCTGGACCATCTGTGCAAGCACTGATCGAGGGTAATTACTTTGACAACATTGAAACACCTATAAAGACTGGTAGTGGACATATCTTTGGCTTCCTAGGCAAAGCCAGCGCGACCGTGCAGAGCATCTGCTTCAGCGTGCTCGGACGTCGGTGCATCGAGAACATCGCGATCCCAGTGCCGCGGATCAACGGCTTTCGCCTGGATCAAACCGTAATTCAATCGTTTGGAGCTCTTCCAAGGTCATCTATTCCTCTTCCATTTTCAGCGGAGGATGTTCCGGCAGTGATCACGGCCAGGGCAGGTCCCGGACACCTTGAGAACCGGTGATAGCTCGTTCGCAGACGCGGCTCGAGACTGGGCCGATTGCCGCAAATAGTTGGCCAGAAGGCGCGTACTGGACGAGAACGGCACGCATGCCGGACCTTGCACGCGGGCGGTATGGCCTTCTTCGGGTGCCGAGCTTTAGAATCCCTGTCGATTGTGCGCGCTATGCCTTTCGCCGCCGGCCTAGGCGCTCGTCTCAGATTGTTACGTCGGGTTTTGGTGGGGTCGGGTTGAAAAGGATGGGAGGCGGCATCGACTTCATGGCAAACTGTTCGAATTATCATCCGATCCGCGACCTGACGGACGTTCACAGCTCCGTTTTCCGTCTGGCATGGTGCTTGCTCAAGAGCACCCGTAGCGCGAGGTTCGCCTTCGAAACCGAGTGACACGCGCCCTCGTCCGCGTAAAGAATCCGCAAAACCTGGAAAAATTCGCGATGAATGAAACAGCTTCGAGCGAGAGTGGCATTCCACCGACCGACGTCGTCGAGCGCGCAGCGCGCATCGGTGTTGAAATCAGAAATATCAAGCTCTCGGGTGATTTGCCGAGCAAAACCGTCGCTGCGATCAACAGCTTGCTGCTCGAACACAAGGTGATCTTCTTCCGCGATCAGGCGCATCTTGACGACCCGGAGCAAGAGCGTTTTGCTGCTTGTTTGGGAAAGCTGGTGCCGCATCCGACACTCGGTGCGATCAATGGAACGACCTCGATCATCGAGCTTGATTCCGCGCGCGGAGGTAGCCGGGCGGATGTATGGCACGCCGATGGAACCTTTCTCGCGGCGTATCCCAAACTTGCGGTGCTGCGAGCCGTTGTGATCCCATCGTCGGGCGGCGATACGATTTGGTCGAACGCCGTGGCCGCCTACCTAGATTTGCCGCGGCCGCTCCAACGGCTTGCCGACGAACTCTGGACCGTTCACAGCAACGCCTTCGACTACGCTGGGACCTGCCGTGTTCGCGAAATCGACCAGAAGCATTTTGACGAAGTCTTTACCAAAACGATTTATGAGACAGAGCATCCGGTGGTCCGTGTACATCCCGACACCGGCGAGCGCGCGCTGGTGCTCGGCGATCTGGTGCAAAGGTTTGTCGATATTCCGAAACGCGACGGTCAGAAGCTGTTTGATCTATTCCAGTCCCATATCATGGCGCCCGAAAACACCGTACGCTGGAGCTGGAAAGAAGGCGACGTCGCGATCTGGGATAACCGCGCAACGCAGCATTATGCGGTCAATGATTACGGTGATCAGCATCGCGTGGTTCATCGTGCCACAATCGATGGTGACGCGCCCGTCAGCGTCGATGGCCGATGCAGTGTAACGCGCCTCAAGTCGACGAAATACCCCTCCACGACAGTTGCCTAGCAGCTCGGCAATTCATCGATAATGCACTGCTCTTATCGAATGTTCGCGCGAATAGATATTTGCGAAGAAAAGTTCACCGAGCAGAACGCCGCGCGCAATTGGATGGGAGGGGCTAACGCGCCGCAGACTCGCGAGCCGACCTCCTTGCTGAAGTGAGATGCTGAAAGCTCATCTCAAGCCAGCGGAAATTGATTCAGTATTCAAGTAGCGCAAGTCATCCGGCCGCGGCAGCTTGATTTGCCGCGGAGGATACGTGTCCGCCGACCTTGTGCATCGGCTTTCGGCCAGCGTCACAACCGTCGGGCAGAAATAGCGCGAGTCTGAGGCAGCGAAGCAATGTGGCTGCCGCAAGAGCAGCATTCGATTGAACAAATGAGCACCAGAGATCAATTCCGCGGCCGGAGGGTGTAGATCTTGCGCAATACGACGCGGCCTACCGCTCGTAGACGAAGCAGCAAGGCTCTAACCTACCATTCCCAACAGCATACTACCTTGGACATCACGGCTAAGTTTACGCGGTACCCGGCTTCGCGTCAGGAGCACAGCGATACCCAAATCGCCGTGATGAGTGGGCCCAAGCCGTTAAAAAGGACGATTGTGATATCGACTACATTGCCAATTCATGCGAGTCTCAAGGCCTTAAAAAAACACCGACGTAGATACCAATATATTCAGGGCGTGTCCCGTTTGTGGCGTGTAGGTAATGCTTGTCGGGTGATTGATGTACGTCAGCCCTACGGTAGTATATATCCCGGGCGCCAGATGGGCCGTATACAGTCCCGAAATTGCCGTGCTGTCGCGGTGCGCCAGCTGCTCTTTGGCCATTGCAGCGTCCACTGCGAAGTGGCTCCAGATGGTGTTGCTGACAACAAGACTCATCTGATCAGTGGGCCGGCCGTCAAATAGGCCTTTCGCATACAGGCGAAGCTCGTAATACTGACTAGCCCTATTCAGGTCAGGCGGAGCGTACATCGCAGAGAACCCGCCGTAGATTCCGCGAGATGCCGAGCTGTAGGCGGCAGACTGCCAGAATTGCTTGTCCGCAGCTACGTAGTAGACGGTGTTCGCCTTGGCTGTTGCTTGCGTCGGATGCCCTAGGTCCGTGTAGCTGCTGTTGTTGAAGCCCGCGCCAGCCCGCAACCACGTCTCCAGCACACCTGGAATAGGCTTGTTCCTATACGCAAGTTCATCAAGCAAAAGAATGCCTGCGTCGCGCGTGCTCCAGTTCAGGCCAGTGGGATTCTCGCTTACATGCGCATATTGACCAGCTGGACTGACCGAGCGCTGGATTGAGAACTTGTTATATAAGCGATCATCAAAATTGTACTTGAGGTTAAGAGCAGGCGTTGGCGCCCAATTGTTGCTTATGCCTGCTTGAAAAAGCATTTTCGACGAGGGTCCAAACACCTTGTCGCCGGCGCCCGCAAACTCATGTTGGTTCCTGAGATAGCCCACTTTGAGCTCGATTTTCCTGTCGAAGAAGGTTTGATAGTAAGAAAATGCATTGAGTCCCAGTCGGTCTGGCCCGGCGCTCTTCCATGTCCAGTATTGATGCTCGGCTCCGACCACGATCTGGCCATCGGAAATGCCGAACCTAGCGAGGTCATAGGTCACGATCATCGAGTTGACCGTACTAAATGTCGGATTCTGGCCAACGTATTGCTGATTGGCGATGGTGCTTCTGGAGGCATTGCCGAGCTCATCGTTGACAAACGTGTTTAGAGTCCAGCCAGCAAATCCAATCCCGAGGTCCGAAAGCTCGGATCTGACAGAAGCTACGTCCTGATTTATCGTGTCCGCAGCACCAGGAGCAGTGAACGCGCCACCTTTTTCGCGGAGGTTATCGAGTTTTGCGAATGGATCGGTCTGCGTTTGGATTCCGCTCTTGGCAGTCTCGATGGCACTGTCGCGCTTTGTCGTGGACGTAGCTGTTTTCGACAGGAAGCTCCCAGAAAGGCGCGCTGCTCCCTTGGGCCGCCCGCTTCGGAATGTCATGGCCGGATCCGAAATTGTTCTGCTTGTTGCCTCGTCGAGCTCATCGGGGCTGTGGCTTCTTGGGCCAGAGATCTCGCCACTCCGCGCGGCCGAACTGCTGGCGAGACTAGCTATCAGACAAAGGACAATACGACTTCCTGGCTTCGCAGTTGGTCCAGACATGAAAGCAACAACGCCAGCCGGGTGTGCTTGCATGAATAGCTGCGTTATAACGCAATGATGCATGGTGATTTTCGCGTCCGTCGATTTGAATAAAGTGCACTTCCACTGACGGCCTAGAGCGGATGTCAAATCTTGCCCCTCAATGCGGTGGGTGACGCTTGACACCAGGTGGCCTATCTATGTCAGCGAGACCGCTCAGCCTTGCGCGCTATCACCACAGCGGCGCCGCTTGGCCTACGTGTGGGTACACAGCGCAAAACGACCCAGTCGCTCGGTCGTTAATCGAAGGCGAGCTTCTGCTGCAGGGTGTCGACATTGGCGGGCTGGCTCGGTGTGCGCGTTCGCTAGCAAGAGATTGGTGGCCGATACACGGAGCCCAGCGACCTTGCGACAAACCTGCTGGCAAAACGAAAGAAAATAGTTTTGAACAGAGAGCAGCGGCAATAGCGGAGCTCGCACAACAACACGCCCGATCCAAGAAACGCCGCTCGCAGCTCGGCCGATGGGATGAAGCACAGGCAGGCAGCAGGGGCTAACATCCTTGACGGCCCGTAAGCTCGCCGCCACAAACTCTCGAGTGGCTCTCATGGGAAGATGGAGAACACGATTGGAGACAGTTTGGTACCTGGGGACGGCGAGACAAAACATCCATCAGCTCCATTGATCGATGAAATCTATATCGCGTGGCGACTTCTTATGCGGCCGAGCGAATTTCACCGCCACTGACTGGCATGTGTCCGTGGTCTCCATCAATTGCTAGGTTTGGTAGTTGACTGAGCGGGAGGTCGGCTGTCGCTGCGCGAATCGCAGCTAATGTGTCGCTCGACTCCACAGCGCCCCGGCGTTCACGGCCGATCGGTATGGCAGCGTCGACGGGTGAATTCTAGGCGTCGCTTCGATGCACGTCGCGCGAAGCTCTTACGGGGAAAGATCTTTTCGAGAACCGTGATCCCGCCGGATCTGGTTATAGTTGTTGCGCTCGACTATAGTTTGCGCCGTATCACGCAGTATTTCGGCTGCCACCGCTGGAGCCAAGGGTCAGATGTCCTTGTTCATCCCGACGGGCTCGATCAGGGTTTTCGATCCGGAAGCCCCTAAACGCCGAGATATCATCATCTCCGACGACATAAGATGATCCGTTCTCGATCTCCAGTTGGTTGGCGGCGTCGCGCAACCAGTCATCGTCCCCATCGACGTCCGTGGCTACACGGCTAATGGCGGTGATGGGATGAAACTTGTATGGTCATGCTGCTTGGGCGAGGAGCGTTGTTGTCGGAGTGTCCAATTCCCGGCAGCAGTGCGTCCAGCTCGTCTTCGCGCCGCGGGCCAGGGCGAGTCTCCGCCGCACAGCTTCGCACGGCGTCGTTGACCGATTTGGAGCTGGTTGTGAGTGTGCCAGGTGAGCGAACGCATTCCTCAGGCTTCCTGGCGCGTGCAGCAAAACGTGATGCATTTCATCCAATCATTGCGTTGGCTGGTCTGAACAGAGGGGGGCGCGAAGATAACAATCGAATGCGGCTGCCACAGCCCGAGTGAGAAAACGATGCTCCGGCCTCACGCGGATGAATCCCTTTTCCATTTCGACGATCCCATCCTCAGCGAGCATTGCCAAGCGTTCGCCTGAACCGAGGAAACCCACCGGCTCAAATCCATGAGCATCGCCAATTGCCGCCACGTCGACCTCGAAATCGCACATTAGCCGCTCAATGATCGCGGCCCGGACGCGGTCTTCAAGGCTGAGACAGTAGCCCCTTGACGTCGCCAGACGGCCGGCGTTGATTTGGCCGCTGTAGGACCCCGCTGTAACTTCGTTCTGGACGTAACCCTCGCCAAGCCGGCCGATCGCCGACGGTCCGAAGCCGATCACTTTATTGCAGGTGTCGGCCGAGTAACCGAGTGAATTCCGCCGCAGGCGACCGGCTTTCTGCGCCAGCGCGAGCTCATCGTCCGGCAAGGCGAAATGGTCGAGTCCGATCTGGCGGTAGCCAGCTGCAGTCAGTGTATTGGCCATCGCGGCTGCTTGTTCTGCACGGGCATGGCTGTCTGGCAGCGCTGCCTCGTCGATCAGGCGCTGATTCTTCTTGAAGGAAGGAACGTGCGCGTAGCCGAACACCGCAAGCCGGTCTGGTCGCATGGCCAGCGCCGTTGTCGCGGTCTGAACGCAGGACTGCACCGTCTGACTTGGCAGACCGTAGATGAGGTCGAAGTTGACGCGCATTATTCCATGCTGCCGCAGCGATTCGACAACGCGCTCGGTTTGTGCCTCACTCTGGACCCGGTTGATGGCTTTTTGGACAATTGGATCGAAGCTCTGGACGCCGAGGCTCGCGCGGTTCACGCCGGCAGCCGCCAACCCTTCGCATGTGGCGAGCGTGAACGTGCGCGGGTCGATCTCAACAGCAATGGCGGCCGTGTTCGAAATCGCAAAGCGGCGGCGCAGAAGCTCCATCAACCGCCGGAATTCCGTTGGCTCGATGAGGGTCGGCGTTCCACCGCCAAAGTGGACGTCGCTCACAGGCAGCGGTTGCGCAAGGTGCGCCGCGACCAAATCGATCTCCTTACGAAGAACCCCCAAAAAGTCGAGGATAGGAGAATGCCGGCGAGTGATGCTTCGAGCGAAGCCACAATACCAGCAAATCGATCGGCAGAACGGAATGTGGAAATAGAGCGACACCGATTGATCAAGCGGCAGATGCTGCAGCCATCTCTCACAGGCGTCGGCGCCGACTGCTTTGGAGAACTGGGCTACAGTTGGATAGATGGTGTACCACGGAAGGCGAGCATCGTAATACGTGCTTAAGATCGAGGTCTGCAAGGATTGTTATCCCATGTTTACGAAGTTTTCCGTCGCAAGCGAATTGTCTTGCATCCCTTTGCTTGCCAAGGGCGATCGGGACTGTCGCTAGGCAATTGGGAGCTTGCGTGACGGCCGATCTGCCGAAGAAACGCGCTGTCGGATAACAATCCGCTCCCCTCGGACACAGAGAGAACAAGTTCTGCAAGCGAGATACTCGGATCAACACGGCCACGGCGAGGTCCCCAATTCGTCCGCCTCGATAGTCTTATTCTTTGGCAACGAGACACCCACCAGGGCCGTTTATGCTGCTAGAGCTCGAACTGCTCCACGATTGACTCGTGCGAGGTTCAATGACCAACATTGATACGGTCCCGTATTCTCCATCAACTGACAAGGTTGGTAGTTGATTCTGCGTGCGTATTCCCCATCGGTCCAGGAATAATGCGTCCGCTTGGCTCCGTCCCGGTACGTAGTGAAATTCGCCAATGGAGGGATTGTCGGTGGGCGTCTTCATGGGTCCCTCGCAGAAGAAGTCCTTTCATGCGTCCGTTACTCGGCGGCAATATCGCTACGAGCGAAACGTTTCTATCGGCGGCTCTCGCGCAGCTGGCGTGAGGAAATGAGCCGGGTAGGTGAGCGAGAACGGATGGGTGCAATTGAACAGCCGGCCGCCTCAGAGGCGCCGCCGGTTTTGCACAGACGTCAAGGCACCTACGTTGGTGTTAGCCGTTTTCGTGTGTCTGTGCACCGCAGGAGCCGACCTTTTAAGCGACGTCAGGCAATATCTCGCGAGGGCAGCTCGTCAAGCCGCTCCAACGCTAAGCATGGCGTCGCCCGACCACAGGCCATTCTATACGAGGTTCTTTCGGGAGAACGGGCGAGCGATCGAATAGTGGAGCTATCTGGTACTCACCGCTTCACCTTCCTCCGTTTCATCTCCGCCGTCAGCTCAAACCTATCGAAGCCGGCGAGGAAACTCGCGCCTTCGTCTAAACCCGGAAGGTCCGATCACAGTCGGAGCACCACCGGGCTCACCCCCGGACACGTCGTACCTCGATGATTTGCCGAGTGTTCAGTCCCAGGCCAGCTCTCCACACGTCGGTCGCAGATATCGAAAGTGGTTGAGGATCAAGCGGCTTCACTCGGCTCGTGTAGTTCGTTGGGCGCGGCGTTGTGCCGAAAGTTCCGAACACCGGCGCAAACGAGGACGGCGGGCGCTTCCCCAAAAACGCGTACCCGAAAACGAGGCTCAACAAGCAGAATGCTCTCTTCTCTCCAATTCAGCGCATCCGGCCTCTTGAAATTGGATGACTTGATGTACGATCGATCCCTCCTGCCGCGAACGTTCTACTGGAGGCCACTGTTCGTCGGATAGGCACAAATCGCGCGAAACCAATAGCCCGAATGAACCGACTACGGCGGCCTAGACCCGGGAGATCGCGGCGCCCATAGCTCTAGACGGTATTCCTGACCGCCTCAGCTAGGATTGCGTAAAGGTGCCGCTTGCTCATTTCCTGAGGCCGCGTTTCTAGCGCCGTTTGCGGCCGCTTCTTTCGGACGCGATCGCGGCGGGCAGCCATCGACGTCGGCCCTCGCTTGGGGACCGATCTAATCTTGGGTTTTGCTGTTGGTGGCTTGTGACCTCGAGTGAGACCCAACCGAGTCAGCCTGCCGCAAACGGCGTTGCGACTGCACTCGAGATGACCTGCGACCTGCGCGGCGCTCTGTCCCTCGGACCAGAGCTGTTTCAGCTGTGCCAATTCTCTTCTATCCCAGCGCATGGAAGATACTTTGTTGCCAGTTCGGACGTCCGTCACCTCGCGCAATGTAAGTGGTCGAGTGGCAAAGGGGCTGCCTGCCCGAGAAAATGACGATAAGCGGCTGGGTGCCACAGCTGCGAGTACTTGCGGCTTGATGTTGACTACCACAAAGGACGCGTTCGCGCGCCTCCCAATCCTGATAGGGGACTTCGCTCGCCTTTCCATTATTCTTCGTCGACAGTGACCGAACCAAAGTCCGTAGCATGATTTCAGATTCCGGAGCTCGCGCGAAGTCGAGCCATGAACATGCGTGACACATCGTTAGTGCACCACCCAAGCTCGTCGTGTTTCGAGCGAGCTTCCCCGCGAACTCTAGACAGCGCACTCAGCTGATCCAGCAAAAGTGCAGGCCAATGTCAGCGAGACAATCATGACAGCGTTATCGGCAGAAAGCGCCTGCGAGAGCACTGATATCCCGCTGAGCCGCCTTGATGTAAGCGAACCCAAGCGCTTCGAGGATGATACCGTTTGGCCTTATTTCGAGCGGCTGCGAAGGGAAGATCCCGTCCATTATTGCGAAAACAGCCCATACGGACCATATTGGTCGATAACAAAATACCGCGACATCATAGCCGTGGACTCAAATCACACAACATTCTCATCAGAGCGAAGCGTCACAATAGTCGACCCTCCGGAGGAGTATTGGACCCCCAGTTTTATCAAAATGAATCCTCCTCGCCATGCTCAGCAGCGTAAGACTATCAGTCCGATAGCGGCATCGGAGAACTTGGCAAACCTTGAAGGCTTGATCCGCTCGCGGGTTCAGAAGATTTTGGACGGTTTGCCGCGCAACGATACCTTCAACTGGGTCGACAGGGTCTCGATCGAGTTGACGACCCAAATGCTGGCCACGCTGTTCGATTTTCCATTTCAGGATCGGTGGTTGCTGACCTACTGGTCGGACGTAGCTGCCTTGACCCCACAAATGGGCGACCAGATCGACAGCTGGGAAAAGCGAAAGGTGGTGCTGTCGGAGTGCCTGGACTATTTTACGAGGCTTTGGAGCGAACGGATCAATTGTGAGCCGCGCGGTGACCTGATCTCGATGATGGCGCATTCACCGGCGACCCGAAACATGGAGCCCCGCGAGTTCCTGGGGAACCTCATTCTGCTGATTGTTGGAGGTAACGATACTACGCGCAACTCAATTACGGGGGGCGTCTTGTTCATGAGCCAAAATCCATCCGAAATGCGAAAACTCCGGGATGATGCTTCGTTGGTGTCCGGCGCGGTATCCGAGATTATACGATACCAAACGCCCATTGCACACATGCGCCGGACCGCTGTGGATGATTTCACGATAGGCCACAAGCGAATCAGGCGAGGCGACAAAGTTGTGATGTGGTACATCTCTGGCAACCGAGATGACGAGGTCATTGCGAGAGCCAACAGCTTCATCATCGATCGGGAAAATGTACGGCAACATCTCTCTTTCGGATTTGGGATTCATCGCTGCGTGGGTAGGCGCCTTGCCGAGCTGCAGCTGAAAATCCTGTGGGAGGAGATGCTGAATCGATGTTTGGAGGTAAATGTGGTCGGCGAACCGGAGCGAGTTCAATCGAATTTTGTGCACGGTTATTCCGCACTGCCGGTGCAGATCCCAGGTTAGTCTCGGCTGCGGCCGACCTTCAACACTGTCATGCCGTTCAGAGCCGGCGGTTAGGACCAACGACTTTCTGGAGACAGTTCTCTAGGTAAAGTTCACCGGCGTTGCGTGACGGGCTTACGGTTGTTTCGAAGGTTGCGGGCAGAGGCCGCTATCGCGTCGAGGATTTTGGCCGGGCGGCTACGATACTCTTCACGGCCTGCAGGAGCCGTGCCAGCGTTCAAAGTCTCGGGAAGCAGTCCGTCCAGTCGATGAACTGAATGACCAGACGGGCCATACGAGGGGGGCTCACTTCATGTGAAGACGAGGACAAGCAGGCTCGAGCAGAGTAGCGCAAATCCGGCTGCGGTCAGCCCGAGGAAACTGCTGGAGACAAGATCATGACTGCCCATGAACGACCTCTGCGGCGAGGAATAGAGATCTGCAATCGCCGCTCCGCTTCCCTTTCTGGCCAATCTCGGCATTGTTATTCAATGAGCCGCATAATTCCTGCTGGTCTCGGGGCACGGCGCACTTTTCCAGCAAGATCGAGCGACAGTTCGCCGCGTTCCGGCGGGCATCCTCGTTTTGTGCTCTCGTGGTTGCAAACGGATCGCTCCGCCAGAAGCTGAGTAGACCAGAGCATCTTGACAGCAAAACTCACTCAATCGTGCCGTCAGCGTTTGAGCGCTTGCAGGATTGAGCGCCCATCTGAACCGCCGCCGCGGGTTTGGCGGAGGCTCCAAGTCTTGAGAAGGTGGAGCCATGACAAGCAAGACGACGACAAATGTTCACCCGAGCCCGAGCCCGAGGGGTTCGTATAGCTCTGTATCAGGCCAACGAGCACAGGTCGCGCTGGACGACGGTGACTTCCATTGCGGCCAAGATTGGCTGCACGCGCAGACCTTGCATGACTGAGTCAAGAAGGTTGAGATCGACAGTGGGCAGCGGGCCGGCGTTCCGACCGAGCTGGCCGAGAAGCCCAAGGCTCTGGAACGGAAGAACGCGAGCTTCGCCAGCCAACGAGATCCTGCGTAAGGCAAGCGCTTATTTTGCGACGGCGGAGCTCGGCCGCCGGTCCAAGCCATGATCGCATCGACGATGATCGTGCGGGGCATGGGGTCGAGCCGATCTGCAAGATGTTGCCGATCGCCCCCTCGACCGTAAGCGTAGCGCTGCGGCCCTTTTGAATGACGCTTGACGTCTATTTTGTTCGCGTGGCGCGTCGCCGCGGTTTCCATGTGTCGGACAACGCGTTGACGGCGGCCTCGAGGGCCTTCCGGTCGATCACGTTGGGATCGAACCGCTCCGGGCCCCAGCGGCGCATATGTTCGTGCTCCGGATGAGCAGGGTCGCTGATGGCGTCGAGGTATTCGGCATAGCCAGGCGCACCGCCGACGTCTTCCGGAGGACAACGACCGGCGGCCTCGAGCAGGAAGGGCATGCCCTCCGTCGTGGTGTTGTCGAACCATTTTTCGAGCTTGATCACATGGTCCCAGCTGTCGCCGAAGTCATAGAGATAGTGGATCGTCTTGGCGCCGGTCTCTCGAACGATATCGCAAAGCCGCGCTTTACGGGCATCCATGGGCTGGTGGCCGTAATCATTGTCGGAGTCGGGAATCCCCCAATGTGCCTCACCAGCGAAGAACTCGAAGAGGTGACTGTTCGTCCAGCCGAATGCCTCCTGAAGCGTCAGATGCAACCGTTCAAGGCGCAGGGTAACGGGTACGACAAGGCGACGCATCACCTCCGGCTTCACATCCTTGAGAGTTACCTTGATCCGGACCGCGGTCGTGTTCAGGCTCATGCCGCCAGCCTCGGATGGTGTGCATGCATCGTGTAGATCCATGCCCAAGGGAGCAGTTCGTCCAGTCGCGCCGCAGGCCAACCATTGACGAGCTTCGCGAGAACATCAGCGAGCCAGTGCTCGGCACTGACGCCATTGAGCTTACAGGTCTCGATTAACGAAGCCAGAACTGCCCAATTCTCGGCGCCCTCGTCGCAACCGGCAAAAAGGGAGTTCTTAGCATTGAGCTTGATCGGCCGCATCGCGCGCTCGACAGCGTTCGTGTCCATCTCGATGCGCCCGTCATCAAGATAGAGCGTCAAGCCGTCCCAGTGACGCAGCGCATAGCGCAGAGCCTTCGCCGTGTCGCTCTTCTCGGCAAGATGATCAAGCATTGCCTCAAACCATTGCTTCAAAGCTGCAGCCAAAGGCCGGGCATGCGCTTGTCGACCCGCGCGACGCTCGGCATCAGATCGGCCGCGGAGTGCTTTTTCGACCGCGTAGAGCTGGGCGATGCGCTCGAGCGCTTCGCGGGCAACTGGAGCTGGCGCCGGAGCAGCTTCGCGCTCGATCTTCACAAACTGGCGCCGCAGATGGGCCCAGCAGAAAGCGAGCGTCCCGGACAGGGCGTCCGCACGCGTCCCTCGGGTCATGGTCTTGTAAGCCTGATAGCCATCGCAATGGATGATGCCGCGATAGCCTTCGAGCAGTCTCAAGCCATGAACGGCCCCACGGCCCGGTGCATAGGCATAAACTACTCCGGGCGGATCAGGCCCGGCCCAGGGCCTGTCATCGCGTGACAGTGCCCAGAAGTAGCCAGTTTTGGTCCTGCCGCGCCCCGGATCCAACACCGGTGCGGGGGTCTCGTCGACACAGAGCTTCGAAGAGGCGAGCAGAAGCTGGCGCAGACGATGCCACAAGGGCTTCAATTCTTGGGCGGCATAGCCGACCCAGAAGGCAAGCGTGGAACGGTCGATGGCGATACCGTGCGTCGTCAGCATCTGCGCCCGGCGGTAGAGCGGCAAATGCCAATGATACTTGGCGTCGATCACATGCGCGACGAGCCGCTCGGTCGGCAGTCCTCCCCTGATCAATCGCTCGGGAGCAGCATGCTGGAGGACGACGCCGTGACAGGCGCGGCAGGCCAGTTTGGGGCGGCGGGTGACGATGACGCGATACTGCGCCGGTACGACGTCCAGCCTCTGGCTCTCATCGTGACCGATCTCAAAAAGGTCGCCTGCGCAGCACGGGCAGCAGGTTGCAGCGGGCATCAGGGTCTCGATGATGCGCGGCAAATGCTCCGGCAGCCTGCCACGATTGGCCCTGCGCTCGGCAGCTCTCTTCTCGCGCGTTTTGGGATTGGCGCGGTCCTCGGCTGCCTTGAGAGCCGCGACAGCCTGATCGATATCCTCCAGAACAAGCTGGAGCTGATCAGCGTCAAGCTTTTCCGAGGATCGACCGAACTGCGCGTCTTTTGCAAGCTTGAGCAACCGCTCGAGCCTGGCGCAGCGATCCAGCAGAGCCGCGGCAAAGGCACGCAACTCGGCTGGATCGCTCGGCAGCTCATCAGGCAAATCACTCATTGGCCCGATTCTGCCATGCTTCGCGCCCCGATGCAGCGAAGATTTGTGTCCTACGCAAGCGCTTTCGGATGCGGGATTCGAGGCGCATGCATGCGTGTCCAATCCATGCCGGCCAAAAGCGCGGACAACTGCGCGGCGTTCATTCGCATGACGCCGTCAACGACCGGCGGCCACTTGAAGGCGCTGCCCTCAAGCCGCTTCCAATACATCACGAGGCCACTACCATCCCAGACAACGATCTTCACCCGATCAGCGCGCTTCGCACGGAAGACCACCGCCACGCCCTCCATCGGATCGTGGCCCAGCGTCTCCTTCGCCAACAGCGCCAGGCCATCCGCGCTCTTCCTGAAGTCTACAGGTCGGGTCGCAACGTAAATCATGAGGCCAGCGGGAGCCGTCAGCATGAACGTGTCCGGCGCAACGCAACAAACACATCACTCAACACAGCAAGGCCAGGCGTCCCTCGCACCTCAACTCGTGCCCCATGGAGCTCAACCGTCACAACGGCTGCTTCCGGCGACCCGGAGGGAGCTGCAGCCGCCGATGGCGACGATTCCGACACCAACGGCACAAACGACAGTGCACCCGCCGCAGCTGGCAGCACCAGTTGACCTGAACGCGCCCGGCGCCGCCAGTCATGCACCTGCTGGGGCCGGCAGCCATGGCGACGTGCGACATCTGTTACGATCGCGCCCGGCTCGAGACTGTCCGCGACAATCTGCGCCTTCAAATCATCTGGCCACTGTTTCCGGCCGCCGCCGGCGTACACTTCTATGCGCGGTGACAACGGTCGTCTTATGTCGTCCGAATGGTCGTCCATTGTGAGCACCCTTGCAGAAGATGACTCTTCTAGCGGCGCTCACAGGTCTTCGCACAAACAATCTGATCGGCCTCGCAGCCCCGCTTACCCTCGACCTGCCGCGGAAGCAGATTATTCCGAAAGGCGGGCGACATGCCACCAGCGATGTTCAGATCTTCGGCAAAGGCGGTCACGGGGCAATAGCTCTCATTGGTAGAGCGCGAAGGGATCGCGCCTCTCAAGGTGCAGGGCCAATCGATCCAACAGATTGGACGTCGCCTGGGGCGGGCTGATTCGACAGTCTCGCGTGAACTGCGGCGCAACGGGCGCCCGCGCCGAACCAGAGGGCCGTGGCCGCCCACGTGAGGACCATAGCGCCCGCGTGAGGCTGGGCCGGCGCTCAGGGAAATGCGGTTGGCGAGAGCCCGGAAATCCGAGCCGAACGGGACGTTTCCGTCCTCTTCGCAAGGAGACGATTCGAACGCGGCGGGATCGTTTCGAACGCAAGCGCCGCGCGAATTGCGAAGATACCAAGCCGCGTCAAACAAACCATGAATTCACTTCTGCACGCGAGAGGCTTTTAGCCGCTCGACAAATGTGCGCTATACCGAGTGCAAAGAGGGCACTAGCCTTATCGCATTATCCGTCGAAAGGAGAGATGGAGCGTGAGCGAATTTACGGGAGAGGTTCAAGCGAATATGGGCCTGGTCTTGGATCAGGTCTGTGCGGGACTGCCGAATGGCGGTGACCACGAGAGCCGTCGGTATGTCGCTGAGCAACTGATTCAAGCGGTGCGGGCGGGAAAAACGACTCTGGGGCAGCTGACCTCTGCGGGACGTCGCGCTGTCGTCTATCTGAAGAATGCGCCGAAATCAGCCTAGCAGTCCCTTGTTGCCGGCCCGATCTGCCCTGCGTTCGCTCGCAGGCAACCGCTTACCCGACAGACCTCGTGGCGTTAGGGCACGTTGACGGGTGGCATGGGCGCGGTCGGGCGCGGCATGAACGCGCTTTGGCGGTGGCCGCGTGCCGCCAGCATGATCGCGAAAGCCGTGAGAACGATCAGGAGTCCACGCATATCGACAGATTACTCGGAGAGCTGTATCGCAATTATGAAACGGCTCATAGCCGGTGTGCCGAATCAAAGAAAATGAAGCTGTTGTATCATTCGATGAGGCGAACGGACGCGGTTGGACTGCAAAGCGCCAAAGTCATAGCGCTTGTTCTTGCGGCAAGACGGCAAAGCCATGCCTTTTGTGCCGAAAACGTGCGTACGGGCCTCGTTGGAAGCAGAAATCTGCGGCGGATTTCAATCGTAGGATCAATCGCTGGATGCCTTCGTTCTTGGCCTTCTGTTGGGCTTTCGTCCCCGTCACGAGTTCACCGAACGGGCCGCGGATCATGAGCGTCTAGGCCTCCAAGCTTCTCCTGACCACTTGCGATAGAGACTGACCCACGAGCTGTTCGTAAACGCCAGGATCCGTCGCACCCTCGGTATTGATGAGGAAGACCCGTGCGTCAGGTTCAAGACCAATCAGGCCGCGCAAGGTCGAATCGGCAGCAACTTTCAGCAACCCTGCCAGACCAACCCCGCCACTTTCGCCTGCAACGATAGCCGGATCACCGTCCCGGGGATTGGCCAAACGGTTCATAACCGCGACGGCGTCCTCGTCATCGACAATCATAAAAGCGTCGGCTGCGCGCGAAAGGATGCGCCAAGCGACGAGCGAAGGTTCGTAGCACTCGAGCATCGCCATCACTGTCGGCTGCCCATGAGCTACCTTGACACGATGCCCGGTTCGAGCGCTTTCAAACAGGCACGCTGCGCGCGATGGATCGACAACCGTGAAGAACGGGCGATTATCACCTAACAACACCGAAAAATGTCCGGCGACCGCTGCGGCAAGTCCACCGACTCCTGCCTGGACGAAGACGTGGGTCGGAGGTTCGGGCAACTGTCGTAGTGCTTCAGTCAGGAGCGCGGTATATCCCTGCATTACCAGACCAGGAATACGCTCGTAGCCCGGCCAGGACGTGTCAGACACCGTGATCCAGCCGTTCTCTGCGGCAACTCGGGATGCTTCGGCAACGGAGTCATCGTAGTTGCCGCTGACGCGGATCATCTGCGCGCCATGTCGGACGATTGCTGCGCTACGCTGATCGCTGACGCCCGAGTGAATGAATATAGCGCAGTTCGCCCCCACTAGCTGAGCGCCCTGCGCTACGGACCTGCCATGATTGCCGTCCGTGGCGCAGGATACCGTCATCCCCCGTGCTACGGCCTTCACCTCAGGTGCGTGAAGCTCCGAGATGTCGACAGCCCTGCCGAGGCGCGGAGTTGCTGCTTCTAAGACGAGCCGGATCACGGCATAGGAGCCGCCCAAAGCCTTGAAACTGCCAAGGCCGAGCCGGTGACCCTCGTCCTTGACTTGGATCGAGCCCACGCCAATCTCGTTGGCGAGGCCCGGCAATGAAATCAGCGGTGTTTCCTTGTGGCCATTGCGATATCTAAGAAACCGCTCCACCTCGCACGCAGCTTCGCAACTCAGCATGTTGGCATCCGCACCATCCAAAGGCGCCCGGTGGTCAGTGCGATGGTTAAGAAGCAACATGGTTCGAGTTCCCGGGGCGCAGATCTAAGCATCGCGGCGATGCGCTTGTCGAAACACTAGCGGGAATCCCAGCGATGTCACGCCTTCTCGCTAATCCGCAACAAATGGGAGGCCGCTCTCGATGACGACCCTGACGGTGCTCAGGATCGGGCGAATGATGCCTGATGTTTGAAGATCCGGCGGGAGGGCGTTGCGGACATCGCTCACCCGTTCCGCGCTGCACTCCTCGTTTCGAGCACGAGGAAGGATGACGATTTCTAGGCCGTGGACACGAACTCGGTTTCTCATCACGTATCCAGATCCACCAGCACGAGAGCAAAAGAGGCTGCAGAGGCAAGCGCGTTGGATTGCGGTGGCGGGCCCTGCTCCCGGCCGGTTGATGCGTCCCTTCATGTTCTGCCGGCCCGGACGGCCAAACCGCGGCCGAAGTCGAACCAGCATCGACGCTGGTCGTGATCGCGTTGCACGGTGAAGCAAGGACCTCCGGTGGCAAGGCGTCCTTCGTAGCCGAATGGAGACTCTGCGCGCTATTCGGACGCGGAAGTTCGGCAGCGGTGAACTCGTGCGGCCTGCGAAGAGTAGCGTCGGCCCCAGCCCGCAGATGATGGCGCCTGATGCCTATCGCGCCTTAACGAAGAATGAGGGCCGTTTTGCAAAGCCATCCCTCGTCTTTGGAGCCCAATAGGTCACAATCAGGTCTACGCTCGTGTTGAGTCCGACCGAAATGAGCCAGGACGATGAACTGCATGCTGACACTCCCAGATGGGTCGACGAGTTGCGGGATGAACACGAGAAAGCATGCGGCTGTCTTCGGGTTCAGCGCCTCTACGACGATGCCCTGGCGAAAAGCAGAATACGCATCTGTCGTCTGCAATTCTATCGGATCGACGCTTGCCTCGCGCCACGCCTTGATCCCGAGCCAGATGAGATATAGGCCTCCGGCGATCTTTAGCAAGGTGAACGCTTGTGCGCTTGCGACAACACGGGCAGACAGACCGACGGTGCTGCCGAAAACGTGGACAAGCCCTCCGGTACCCAGGCCAACGCTCGATGCGAGCGCTTCATTTCTGCCGCCAGCAAGCGTCCGGGCCACAATATAGAAGAGACCCGGGCCCGGCGTGACCACCACAAACAATGCCACGGCGAGGAACAAAAAAGAACGTATGCGAGTCGAACATTGCTCAGCCCGTTAATCGTTTCAACTGACGTTCGCGGCGCCAATCTTCGTGCATGATGGCTAGACCCGTTTCACGCCTGAGTGCAATTGCACAAAGCTCAGGACTGCAGCGGCCGTGTGGCTCGCTGCAAAGCCATTTGTAACGCCGCCGGCCGCTGGACGGTTCTGGCTCATTTGCGCTCTTATCGGAAGTGATGGAATGCACAGCCGACGCCTCGCAGGCCTTTGCCGATGAAAGCGGCGGCGCGTGGCTGAGGGACCCAAGGCTTCGCGGTCATGGCTGTCCAACAGTCGGATGACCAGTTTCGGCTGCTCGAAGAAGGAATGCACTTCTTCTCTGAGAGATCTTCCTACTGCCGGGTTGACGGCCTTGACCAAAACCAGAGGACGTCAATCTGGTACAGCAAGAATGCCGCAGACTGGCTCTATGGAATGAACCAGTTCTGGCCTACATCGGTCTCATGAATGCTCCACAGCATAGGCGACCCGAGATGAGCAATGAAAGCGCTCACCTGCACTCTGAAACAGCGATCGGCGCACCGGTTTACAAGACCTGGATGTGCGCGCTCTGCGGGGTTGTTTACAGCGAGCGGGAGGGATGGCCGGACGAGGGCATTCCGCCGGGCACTCGCTGGGAAGACGTCCCCGACGAGTGGATCTGCCCCGATTGCGGTGCAGACAAGAGTGAATTCCAGATGACCGAGGTCTGAACGAAATCCCGTTGATGCTGCGAGCAGCGTGCGCGGCATTCATCAATTGCCAGGGAGCTAGCATGTACGTCCCCCCACATTTCGCCGAGTCGCGCCCCGAGGCGCTTCACGATCTCATCAACAAAAATCCTCTCGGCATCCTCTTTACCAACGGGAAGAGCGGGCTCGACGCAAATCACCTACCTTTCGAGTTGCACGCGAAGGAAGGGCAACAGGGCGTGCTTCATTCACATGTGGCTCGCGCAAATCCCATTTGGCAGGATATCGCTACGGGGAACGAGGTGCTGATCGTATTCCGCGCCGGGGATGCCTACATCGCGCCGAACTGGTATCCCAGCAAGGTCGAGTTCAAGAAGCAGGTCCCGTCCTGGAACTATATGGTGGCTCATGTGTACGGACGCGTGACGATCCGCGACGATGAGCGTTACGTTCGTGGCATGGTCGCGCGGCTGACGCGCATCCATGAGGCGAAGCAGGCCGATCCTTGGAAGATGACTGACAGTCCCAAGGACTACATCGATACGATGCTCAAGATGATCGTCGGAATCGAGATCGAGATCACACGACTCGTTGGCAAGTCGAAGCTTAGTCAGAATAAAGAGGTCCGGGACATTCTCGGTGCAGGGAACGCGCTCAAGGCCCAGGGCAAGGATGTGATCGGCGATGCAATGCTGGCCGCCGCTGTGGCCAAAGCGGAGCAGGCCTGACTCATATCCGACGGAGCGACATGCTCGGAGAAATCGTGGCGCAACGCCCTACTTGTGATCCTCGGGTATGGCGGGGCCAAGCCCATCGGCGGCCCTGCGCAAGCATGGATAATCTCATTCGCCCTACGATCGTCTGCCGCTGGCGAAAGCTCTGGTTGGAGTCAAAAACTGGAGATCAGTGCGCGTTCTTCCCGGCGCGCTGCGGAGCACCCCAACCCAATGTTCAAGTTCGCGGCGAGCGCCGATTGCTGCGAAAGAGACCTGAGCGCGGCCATCCAGATATTATCTGGCAGTTTCCATCCGTGGGCGCTTGGACAGTTTGGCCTTTCTGTTCGCGCGGACCGATGCCTCAAGGACACCTTTCAGGCGGACTGCGGCCCCCTGCAATTCCGCGACGGAAAAGCCGCCGAAGCCGAGCATTAGACCGAACCGAGCAGGCGCATCTTGGTACATGGGCGAGATCGGTCGCACAACCAGCCCGGCCTTCTGTGCTTGCTCGGCTAGCTTGACGTCGTCGAGGCCGGCAGGAAGCCAAAGCACCAGGTGCATACCTTGGTCGCTTGGTTGGAGCGCTGTCCAGGACGGCAGCTCTGTCTTAATGGCGGAGATCAGGGCCGCGCGCCGTTCTGCGTACGCGCCCCGGATGCGCCGTATGTGAGCTTCGAAATAGCCCTCGCGCATATATTGCGCGAGCACATATTGATCAGCTGTCGGAGAATGGCGGTCAATAAGAGCACGGGCGCCTGCGAATGCCTCCACCAGCGGAAGGGGAACGATGGCGTATCCGATCCGCATGGAGGAAAAGAGCACTTTGCTCATCGTCCCGAGATAGACGACACGTGTAGGATCGAATCCCTGCAGGGACGGAAATGGATGTCCCGCGTAGCGAAGTTCGCTGTCGTAATCGTCCTCGACAATCCAGGCATTGTTTTGACGGGCCCAGGACAGCAGAGCCGTGCGTCTCGCCATGCTCATCGGCATGCCGAGCGGATATTGATGCGATGGTGTAACGAACGCGACCCGAGCCTTCGAGCATCGGACGAGGCCTTCGTGGACGTCGATGCCCTGCGCGTCGACGGGAATCCGAGAGGTCTGGACGTTGAAGTTTCCGAGAACCGCGACAATACCGGGATAGGCGGGGTCTTCCGCCCATACTGCGTCTCCGTCCGCAAGAAGAACGGTTGCAGCCAGAAAAAGACCCTGCTGCGTACCCGCCGTGATCACGACCTGGCCGGCCTCGCATTTCACTCCACGGGCTTTACGAACGTAGTCAGTAATCGCGAGCCGCAAATCAGGCAATCCTTTCGGGTCGATGTATCCCGACGGGGCAGCCACGCGCAGCGCTCGGACGCGATTACCGAGACGGCGCCACTTGTCATCCGGGGCGACCGCGCCTGCCGGATGAGCGATTGCAAATGGCATCGTCCCTTGGGGCCGAAGAGTTTGCACGACCTCTGCAAGACGGGCGACGTTCTCCCGCAACACAAGGCCGATCCGCGGCGGCTCGATGAATGCCTGCGGTGGGCTCACGAGTTCGCTGTCGCCATTGACGTTCGCCACGATCGTGCCGCCTCTGGCGCGCGCTTCGAGGTAGCCTTCCGCATGTAGCTGACCAAACGCCTCGATGACCGTACCCCTCGCGAGTTGGAGCGATGCAGCGAGGGTGCGGGTGGACGGTAGCCGTTCGCCCGGCTTCAAGATCCCGTTTGATATCGCCTCGCGAAGTGCCTGCGTGAGTTGTTGTCCGACCCGGCCTGCGGTCTTGTCGAGAGAACCCAGCGAGGGAATTGCGATGATGTTTCGGCGCCTTGCCATTGCCGTTCTGGTCTACCTATCCGCTCGTACTTTGAAGTCCAGAATAGACCAACTCTGTGAGTCATTGAAAGAAATCGTCACATACCGCTCTACCGCTCGGCTTTGACATCCCAACCCCCGACCAGTGATGGCCTTGCGGGTCAGCTACCATCTCCCCATGACGTAGGTAGGCCGGCCCGAGGGCCGTGGAAGATCGCCTCGTTGAATCAAGGGGCTGAGCATCTTCGTTGTTGAGAGGCTATCCAGTTTCGAAGCCCATCGAAAGTGTGAAATCCATCGGCCGCGTAGCAGCGGACGTCCGGAAGGAAGGCCTGCATCAATTCGGCGAGCGCATGTCCCGGATTGAGGTCCAGCACCCCTGCTGACCGCCAGCTCTGCCAGGGCCTCCAGGGTCGCCGACCAGTCGATGAGGCGCGCGACCTGGCAAGCGAGCTTCACTGTTGCATGGCTTGGGCAGAAGATGCGCTCGCCGTCGCCTCCTGCGAGCAGAATCCGCTGGCTTGCGATCGGCTCGCGCCTGCTGGCGTCGAGCGCCTCTTGGAACGGTTTGCAGGCGCGCGCGAGCCGTGACGTGTGGGAAGTGATCTCAATGCTGTCTATATGTTGAACGCGGCTGCGGCGCTCAGGCGCTACATCGATGATCGCCTTGTAGAGATGGATCGGCGAGCATCAACGATAGCTCGCTGCCAGACCAATGAAGAATGCATGATTTGAGGTTCTCCGCAGGCGCGGGACGCCCCGGCGGCGAAGGTTGCTGTTCGGCGCCAAGCAGAGGTTTGCCCTGAACCAAGCTCCAGCCAGACCTGCAGTTCATCGCGAGGAGCGGGCGTGTTCGCCGTCGAGTTGCGCGAGCAGCCAGTCTGCAAACGCGCGTACGGCCGATCTTTGTCGGCTGGCGCGCGGATAGATGAGACGGTGACCGACGTAACTGATATCGTTCGCGCGTCCCGCCAATGGGGCAACCAATCGCCCATTGGCCAGTTCACGCTCGGCCAGGAGGGTTGATTCCAACGCCACTCCCAATCCCTCCGCAGCGGTCGCAATTGCAAGAAAGCTCCGATCGAACCTCATGCCGTGGAGGGCGGGGGCTTCTAATCCGTTCGCGGCGAACCATTGATGCCACTGCACCTGCTTCACGTCTGAGCGGATGAGCGTCTGATCGAGCAGATCAGCGGCCTTCCCTATCGATTTTGCGAGCGAGGGAGAGCAGAGCGGGGTAACCGTCTCTTCCGGTAGAGGAACAATCTCGACGCCTTCTGCGCGCGGCGGACCGTAGACGATATCGATATCGAAATCATCGTTGCTGAAGCGCGCATAATCCGTGCTTGCGGCCAATCGAACCTCGAGCTTCGGGTAAGCAGCGAGAAACTGCGCAAGCCGTGGCGCCAGCCATTGCGCAGCAAAGCTTGGGGCGGAGTGGACGCGCACCAGTTGCGGTCCGCGCGCGGCGACTTCCTCAACGCCGCGGCGGAGCTGATCGAACGCCGTCCCGGTGTGACGCATCAGATTTTCGCCGGCTGGCGTGAGCCGCACAGAGCGCGCACTGCGCTCGAACAGAACGGTCCGTAGCGTGGCCTCCAGCTTGCGGATCGCGTGACTGACGGCGCTCGGCGTCAGGTGAAGCTCATTCGCCGCATCGCGAAACGATCCGGTCCGGGCTGCGGCCTCAAAGGCACGAATTGAGGATATCGGGATCTTCGAGAGCATCCGATAAGTGAACCAGATTCATCGATCCGTGACAACTGTGCGTTGGTACGGCAGGCCTCCGCGAGTCATTCCTAATCCAGCAAGGAAGAATAATTTGCGGGAGGAATTGATGCTGCTCAGCGGTAAGACGGCAATCATTTCGGGCGCGGCCTCGCCGCGGGGCATCGGGCTTGCAACCGCGCGGCGGTTCGCCGCCGAGGGCGCTCGGGTGGCCATTCTGGATATCGACGCGGGCGCCGCGGCGGACGCTGCGGCATCGCTTGGAAAGTCCCACATTGGACTGGCGTGCAACGTCGCCGACAAATCGCTCTGCGAACAGGCAGTCACCCGCGTGATCGAAACCTTCACAGGCATCGATATCCTGATCAACAATGCCGGGATCACACAGCCGGTCAAGTTCCTGGACATTTCGCCGGCCGATTGGGATCGAATTCAGGACGTCAACCTCAAGGGTATCCTGTTTCTGTCGCAGGCGGTGATCCCGAATATGCGCGCACGAAAGTCCGGGTCGATCGCGTGCATGTCGTCCGTCTCGGCCCAGCGCGGTGGTGGCATTTTCGGCGGCCCACACTACTCGGCTGCGAAAGCGGGGGTCCTTGGCCTCGCCAAGGCGATGGCGCGGGAGTTCGGCCCTGACGGGATTCGCGTCAACTGCGTCACGCCCGGCCTGATCGGCACGGATATTACGGCAGGCAAGCTGAACGATGAAATGAGAGCGAAAATTCTGGAAGGCATTCCGCTCAATCGCCTCGGCACGGCAGAAGACGTTGCCAGTATCTACACCTTCCTAGCCTCCGATCTATCTGCCTACGTCACGGGTGCCGTGATCGACGTCAACGGCGGCATGCTTATCCACTGAGCCCAGCGAGATAAGGTCCAGATCGATGGAAACGCCCACCAATACGCTTATCAGCGCGCCCAAGCTAGCGGACCGCGCCTACAATATCCGCCGCAATGCGCTGCGCATGGGCGAAGTCCAGGGGCAGGGTTATATCGCGCAGGCGCTGGACATATCCGATGTTCTCGCCGTGGCCTACTTCCACGCCATGCGTTACCGGCCTGAAGATCCGTCATGGGACCGCCGGGACCGCTTTCTGCTCTCCAACGGACATTATGCCATCGCACTTTACGCAGCTTTGATCGAAGCGGGAATTGTCCCGGAGGAAGAACTCGAAACCTATGGCAGCGACGAGAGCCGCCTGCCGATGTCGGGCATGGCCTCCTACACGCCCGGAATGGAAATGTCGGGCGGATCGCTTGGCCTCGGGCTGAGCATTGCCGTTGGCATGGGCCTAGGACTTAAGCGCAAGAGATCCGAGGCGCGGGTATACACGTTGTTTTCCGATGGCGAACTCGACGAAGGCTCCGTCTGGGAAGCGATCCAGTCGGCAGGCCACTACAAGCTCGACAATCTGATCGGCATCGTCGACGTCAACAATCAGCAGGCGGATGGTCCTTCCACGCAGGTCATGGCCTTCGAGCCGCTGGTCGACAAGCTTCAGGCCTTCGGCTGGTTCGTGCAGCGGATCGACGGCAACGATCTCGATGCCGTGGTTGCAGCGTTCGACGCCGCCAAATCCCATCCCGAGCCCAAGCCGAGGATGATCGTCGCCGACACTCTGATGGGGAAGGGCGTTCCTTTCCTGGAACAGCGCGAGAAGAGCCATTTCATCCGCGTCGAGCAGCACGAATGGCAGCTCGCGCTTGCCGCGCTCGAAGCCGGGAGGCAGGCATGAAAACCGTCAGATCAGCACCTCAGCCTGGCAAGCCGCGCCTGACCACCTCCGCCATGATCGCGTCGATCGCGTCCGAGGGACAGAAGACGAAGCCTGCGCCCTTTGGACACGCGCTCGTCGAGCTCGCACGCCACCGCCCTGAGGTGGTCGGCATGACGGCCGACCTCGGCAAGTACACCGACCTGCACATCTTTGCGAAGGAATTTCCGGACCGCTATTACCAGATGGGCATGGCCGAGCAGCTTCTGTTCGGCGCCGCTTCCGGCCTCGCCGCTGAAGGCTTCATGCCATTCGCCACTACTTACGCCGTGTTCGCATCGCGGCGGGCATACGACTTCATACACCAGACAATCGCGGAGGAAGACCGAAACGTGAAGATCGTTTGTGCATTGCCCGGCCTGACCTCGGGCTACGGCCCGAGCCATCAGGCCGCAGAGGATCTCGCGCTGTTTCGTGCCATGCCGAACATGACGGTCATCGATCCCTGCGATGCCCACGAAATCGAGCAGTTGGTGCCTGCCATCGCGGCGCATGGGGGGCCAGTCTACACCCGCCTGCTGCGCGGCCAGGTGCCGATCGTTCTGGACGAGTACGACTACAAATTCGAGCTCGGCAAGGCCAAGCTGATCCGTGACGGGAAGGACGCCCTGGTCATTTCCTCCGGCATCATGACGATGCGTGCGCTCGAGGCCGCGCAAACCTTGAGGGGCGACAGCGTTGATATCGCGGTGCTGCACGTTCCGACCATCAAGCCGCTCGACGCCGAGACGATCTTGCGTGAAGCCGGTAAGTCGGGCCGCCTCGTCGTCGTTGCCGAGAACCATACAACGATTGGCGGTCTCGGCGAGGCGGTTGCCGCACTTCTGATGCGTTCAGGCGTTCATCCGCCTTTCCGCCAGATCGCATTGCCGGACGAATTCCTTGACGCTGGCGCACTTCCGACACTGCACGACCGCTACGGGATTTCCACCGCAGAGGTCGCAAGGCAGATCAAGCAGTGGCTTTAGTGCACCGGCGCTAAGCGCCAATCAAGGGAAGCCCCTTGAGGAGCTACGCCCGCCGTATATTGCGGCGGCGAGCGATGGCTCTTGCCCAAATGCCGGCGATCGAAAGCCGGTGAAGAGCCCGGAAGGCTGCACGCCAGCGCAGCTTGCAGTCGGCAGCAACGTCAATGCAGGATCAGGAGTAAAACATGATTGTCTCGAAGCCCGGAATCATCAGCCGCCGTTCGCTGTTGAGGGCGGCTACGGCCGTACCTCTCTGCAGGATTCTGACCCGTCCGGCGTCTGCCGCCGAGTTCGTCTAGAAGTTCGCGACCGGACAGGATCCGACCCATCCGGTGAATATCGGCGCAAGAGGCGATCGACCGATCCGCGAAGCGACGAGCGGCCGGCTGGAGATCAGGCTGTTTCCGGCCAATCAGCTCGGCTCCGACACCGAACTCCTGCCCCAGGTACGCAGCGGCGGCGTGAGTTCTTCAACCAATCGTCATCGATCCTTGCCACCTGGTGCCGAGCGCGGGCATCGTGAACACCGGCTTCGCATTCGCCGATTACGACAGCGTATGGAAGGCGATGCACGGCAAACTGGGCACCTATGGAATTCCGGTCATTGCCCGTCAGGACGACTGTCAGACCTGCTTCCTTTGCGAGCTTTATTGTCCCGAGGATGCGCTCTGGGTCTCCCCCTTCGCCGATGAGAACAAGCCCGTCGACGTCAGGGCACTCAAGCGAACGGCGCGATGGGCAGCTATCGCCGAGCTGTCGGCTGGACCGACGAGACGCGGGATCGCCGCGGCATCGACCGGAGCTATCTACTCTTTGGTCAATGAGTTGGGCTGCCGCCGCGCCCTGTCCACTTAAGATGCATGCGCTCGCGCGGGTTCGCGGGCTTCGCGGCGGCGCTGGCGCCGTGCGCATCGGCGCTTCGCTCGCTCTGCCGGGAGCGGCAAGGATGGCACTGGTGGCCCGGCCGTTTCCACTAGCACCTTCTCGACCGGTTCGTGTTCGGTCCGGCGCGCCTCCATGGATTCGAGCACGGCTCGTCCCTTCACAGTAATCCTCCAGCCGCCGTTTTGACGCTCAACGAGACCGTCCGAAAAAATGTCGAGCCCGGGCACGCGCGCGGCCAGCCGCTTGGTGCGTTCGGCCCATTCCGGGCCGCTGGTGGCGAGGATTGCCATGTCGCGCTTGAGGTCCGCCATCACGGCGAATCCTTCCGGATAACTCACCAGGATTTTCAAGACTGTGACCTGGAAATTCACCCCGGACCCGCCCGATCAACGCCACATCGTCGGCGCTTCTGTCAGCGCTATCCGGCCGATCTGCCGCAGCTCGTCCGGGGTCGTTTCGCCGGTCTTTGCGGCTTCCAGGATCTTGCAGGCCACGTGGGTGCGAGCGCCGGATTCGTCGCGTGGTAGCTTTTCGCAGACCTCGTCGAGCACCGCTCGCAATAGAGCGGTAGTCGCTTGTTCAAACATGGGTGCGACGCTCGGAAAAACCTGATCCTACCGCAAGTCTTTCGATTTGGGGATTCACGAATGTTAACCAATGAGCTCTGCCGCGCTGCACAAGACCCGCGCCTGCGCCCCTTCCTGAAATCCTGCTCGAAACTGCGCCTCTCAAATCGGCGGGCCGAGTTGCGGCTCAGCCTGCCCCTCACCATGGCGCGAGGACAACGATACTCCCAAGAAGCCGAACCGGCTTTGAAGCGGGCATCTCGCTTTCAAGCAGCGATCGAGAAGTGTTCGAGCTCGCTGTGGTTCGAAATCGCGATCGGCATGGACCTGCTGCGCGTGATGATGTCCAAATCGTTGACTTGAGCCTTCAGCGTGACGGTCCGGGCCCGCGCGGTCCTTGTCCTCCCAGTGCCGCCAGACCTTCTCGATCAGCGGGCCCAACTCGGTGGCCATTGCGTCGAAAGCGCTAAAGATCGGTTGAGAACGTGTTCTCCGCACCAACCGACTTCCGGATCCGGTTCGCGCGGACCTCGGGTGATCAATGCCCTCGATATCCAGTAGTATTACGCGCCGGCCTTGCCGAAATTGGCTTGCAGAAGTCGAGCGACTGATTGCGGACCTCGAGGCAGTGTACAGGCCCGTTCGGCGAATCGCGACGAAACGCGGTGGGAACGGCCCGACCAGTTCGACATCGCCCGGCGCGTTTCGGGACATATCGGCTTCAGCACCGGGATCCACGGCTGCGTGGGGCAGATGGTCGCGCGGCTCGAAGGCGAAGCCGTGCTGGCCGCCTTGGCGGCG
>NZ_JBVVPC010000063.1:0-33522 GCF_055807355.1 Bradyrhizobium sp. Ken01 | reverse complement strand
GCGCCTTGGCCGGTGGCCACCGGCCAAGGCGCTAAGTCACTTCCATCGCACAAATGCTGGCCGTGCAGATACAAGGGTTCTCTCCTCTGGGGGAGTCTTTCTGCGGAGACACCCTCTCCCCGACCCTCCCCCGTAAGCGGGGGAGGGAGCGCATCGACTTCTCGGCGGTAATCTGAGCTTTTCGCGCCATCCCCTGTTTGTGGCATTGCCGACGGTCCGTCAAAAAACCAAAGCATTCTCGTGACATACCAGCCGGGCGCGCCATCAACTTGCCATGAAGCTGCCGCTGGGTTCAGATGGTTCCGAACGAAATTCGCTGTGGCAGTGGGGAGAGCTTGAAATGACGGATTTTCGTCGCCTGACCGGGATGTTTGTGGCTGCGATCGGCCTGATCCTGTCCGCGCCCCATGCCTACGCCCAGCAGCCCGACCGCGGCGACGAGCCGGGCCTGGTCGCCGACGATGCCTTCGAGCTCGATCCGGAATGGCAGAAGCAGGTCGTCTACTTCCGCACCACCGAAGCGCCCGGCACCCTCATCATCTCGACCGCCGAACGGCATCTCTATCTGGTGCAGCCCGGCGGTCGTGCGATCCGCTACGGCATCGGCGTCGGCCGCGATGGCTTTCAGTGGCAGGGGCTGGTGAACATCACCAACAAGAAGGAGTGGCCGGATTGGACGCCGCCGCCGGAGATGATCCAGCGCCAGCCCTATCTGCCGCGCTTCATGGCCGGCGGCCCCGGCAATCCGCTCGGCGCGCGCGCCATGTATCTGGGCACCACCGTTTATCGGATCCACGGCACCAATCGGCCCGACACGATCGGCACCAAGGTCTCCTCGGGCTGCTTCCGGCTCGTCAACCGTGACGTCGCCGATCTCTACGATCGCGTCCCTGTCGGCACCAAGGTGGTCATCCGGCAGAAGCCCGAACTCTGATCTTCTCGCCCTGGCGAATATTCCTTTTCCCGATTATTTCGAGAGAGCAACATGATGCGCACTTTTCGTGGCGGCCTGCTGATCGGGCTCGCAGTCGCCGTGCTGGTCGCCGTCCTGGCCATCATCTATGAATTCTACGACACCCGCACCCTGAAGCGCACCGTCCGCCGCGGCGAGGTGCTGTGCGGCGTCAACAAGGGCCTGCCGGGCTTCTCGATCCCCGACGACAAGGGCAACTGGACCGGCTTCGACGTCGATTTCTGCCGCGCTGTCGCGTCGGCGATCTTCAACGACCCGAGCAAGGCGAAATTCGTCGCGCTCGATGCCAGCGAGCGCTTCAAGGAATTGCAGAGCCGGAAGGTGGACATCCTCTCACGCAACTCGACCTGGAGCATGGCGCGCGAGCTCGACTACGATCTCTATTTCCCCGCGGTCGCCTATTACGACGGCGCAGGCTTCATGCTGCCGCGTGCGCGCAACAAGGAAACCGCGCTGGACCTGACCGGCAGCAAGGTCTGCGTCCAGACCGGGACCACCACGGCGCTCAACGTCGCGGATTACTTCCGTGCCAACAACATGAAGTATGAAGAGATGAAGTTCGACAAGCTGGACGACGTGGTGAAAGCCTACGATACCGGCAAATGCGACACGCTCTCCGCCGACGTCTCCCAGCTCTACGCGCTGCGGATCAACCTGTCGAAGCCCGGCGACCACATGATCCTGCCGGACATGATCTCCAAGGAGCCGCTCGCGCCCGTCGTGCGCCAGCGCGACGACGACTGGATGATGATCGTGAAGTGGACGCTGTACGCGATGATCAACGCCGAGGAGCTCGGCGTCTCCTCGGAGAACATCGACGAGGCCCTGAAGTCGAAGAAGCCGGAAGTGATGCGGCTGGTCGGCACCGAGGGCAATTACGGCGAGCAGCTCGGCCTCACCAAGGATTGGGTGGTCCGCATCATCCGCCACGTCGGCAATTACGGCGAGATGTACGAGCGCAACATCGGCGAGAAATCGAAGCTGAAGATCCCGCGCGGCATGAACCAGCTGTGGAATGCGGGCGGCGTGCAGTATGCACCGCCGGTGAGGTAAGGAGCTCTATCCGCCGACATTGCGAGCGAAGCGAAGCAATCCAGAGTCTTTCCAAGGCGACGGTCTGGATTGCTTCGTCGCAACTGCTCCTCGCAATGACGAGCTTGGGGCAGGCGCGCTATCCACAATCTCAACTGTCATCGCCCGGCTTGACCGGGCGATCCAGTATTCCAGAGACGGTTGTGATCAATCGAGAGGCCGCGGCGTACTGGGTCGCCCGGTCAAGCCGGGCGACGACACCGCCTGTGAGGCGACGCCCTGGACCTCACACCCGTCTCGCCTCAATACCCCCGCGCCCGCGCCAGCTGCTCGGTGTGGTAGTTCGCGTCCCCGAATAATTCCTCGCACACGCGCGCGCGCTTCATGAAGAAGCCGATGTCGAACTGGTCGGTCATGCCCATGCCGCCATGCATCTGCACGCCTTCCTGCACCGCGCGCGTGGCGGTGGTGCCGGCGCGGGCCTTTGCCACTGCGACACTTGATGCGGCCTTGGCGACGTCCGTATCGAGCGCTTGCAGCGCCTTCATTACGGCGGCGCGGGTGATCTCGATGTCGACATAGAGCTCGGCGGCGCGGTGCTGCAGCGCCTGGAATTCGCCGATCAGCTTGCCGAATTGCTTGCGGCTCTTGAGGTACTCGACGGTGCGGTCGAACACTTCTTCGCTCAAGCCGACCATTTCGGAGGCCACCGCGCCGCGCCCGATATCGAGCACGCCGTCGAGCAGTGCGCCACCCTGGTCGATTTCGCCGAGCACGCTGTCGGCATCGAGCTCGACATTGGCAAGCTCGATCCGCGCCGCATTGTGCGCGTCGACCATGATGGTGCGCTCGATCGCAACGCCCTTGGCCTTGGGGTTGACCAGGAACAGCGTCAGCCCCTCGCGCTCGCCGGCCGAACCCGCAGTGCGCGCAGCGACGATGATGAGATCGGCGACGTGACCGTCGACCACCAGCGCCTTGGCGCCGGAGAGCCTGAAACCGTTGCCGGCGCGCACGGCCTGGAGGTTGGTCTGAAGCGGGCGATGTTTTGCGCCCTCGTCGATCGCGAGCGTCGCCAGCAGGGAGCCGTTGGAAATCTTCGGCAGATACTCCGACTTCTGCGCGACATTGCCGCCACGGTTCAGCGCCGAGGCCGCGACCACGCTGGTGGCGAGGAAGGGCGACGGCATCAGCGTGCGGCCGATCTCCTCCATCACCACGCCGGCCTCGACATAGCCAAGACCGCTGCCGCCGAACTCTTCCGGCACCAGCAAGCCGGCAAAACCCATCTCGGCGAAGGAATGCCAAAACTCCCTGGAGAAGCCGGTGGGGTCCTTGCTGTCGCGCAGATGCCGCAAATGCGACACCGGCGCCTTGTCGCTGATCAGCCCGCGCGCGCTGTCGCGGAGCATCGATTGTTCTTCGGTGAGGACGAGGGCCATGGGTGCGTTCCGATTCGAAATCTGTTTTGTCTTGGTCATTCCGGGATGGCCCGAAGGGCCAGGCCCGGAATCCATCAGGCGGCATATACGCGGTGAAATGGATTCCGGGCTCGCGCTTCGCGCGCCCCCGGAATGACGGGAAATCTTACGCCCCCGGCAGATCGAGGATGCGCTTGGCGACGATGCCGAGCATGACCTCGGTGGTGCCGCCCTCGATCGAGTTGGCCTTGGTCCGCAGCCAGGCGCGCGGACGCGCTCCTTGCTTCGAACGTTCGCTCTCCCATTCCAGTGCATCGACGCCACCGGCCGACATCAGGATCTCGTAGCGGCGCTTGTTCAGCTCGGTGCCGTAATATTTCATTGCCGACGAGAACGCCGGATGCGCCTGACCCGCCTTGGCGAGATCGACCGCGCGCTCGGCGCAGGCTGCAAGGGCAGCTTCATCGACATCGAAGCTGGCAATGCGGCCACGCAGCATCGCATCGTCGAGCCGCCCCAGCGCATCGGTGCCGACGGAATCGGCCGCGATCTGGCCCAGTGGACGGCCGACGCCGCGCTCGCCCATGCCTGATATCATCGCGCGCTCGTGCTGGAGCAGATATTTGGCGACGTCCCAGCCGCGATTGACGGTGCCGACCACGTGCGATTTCGGCACGCGGACATTGTCGAAGAACGTCTCGCAGAACGGCGAGTAGCCGGAGATCAGAAGGATCGGCTTGGTCGTCACGCCCTTCGAGGTCATGTCGAACAGGATGAAGCTGATGCCGTCATGCTTCTTCGCGGCGGGATCGGTGCGGACGAGGCAGAAGATCCAGTCGGCGTAGTTGGCGTAGGACGTCCAGATCTTCGACCCCGTGATGACGAAATCGTCGCCGTCGCTCTCGGCGCGGGTCTGGAGCGAGGCGAGATCGGAGCCGGCGTTCGGCTCGGAATAACCCTGACACCAGCGGATCAGGCCAGCCGCGATCTTCGGCAGATGCTCCTTCTTCTGCGCATCGTTGCCGTATTTCAGCAGCGCCGGCCCGAGCATCCAGATGCCGAAGCTCGACAGCGGGGGCCGCGCGCCGATTCGTCCCATCTCCGCGCGCAGCACCTTGTGCTCGGCGGCGCTCAGGCCACCGCCGCCATATTCCTTCGGCCAATCGGGCACGGTCCAGCCCTTGTCGCGCATGCGCTCGAACCAGATGCGCTGCGGCTCCGACGAGAATTTTGCGTTACGTCCGCCCCAGAACACGTCGGCGTCGGAGGTCGCGGGCTTGCGCATCTCCGGCGGGCAATTGGCTTCCAACCAGGCGCGCGTTTCGCTGCGGAATGTTTCGAGATCGGCGGTCTCAGTCTCGCTCGTTTTGTCGCTCATGGATCGTTTCCATCAATCTATATCGGCTTGTTGAGCTCGACTCTGGGCCATCGTCTCGTGGAATTCAACCACTTCCGTGTCACGCATCCGCTATAGTCGCCGCGACGGCGAAGCTTGAAAACAAAGAGGAAACAACAATGCGCCTGAAGTTTCTTTCGCCTGGCGAAATGAACGAGAGCCAGCGGCAGACCTATGACGAGTCGATTGCCGGCAAGCGCGGCAAGCCGCCCGCGCCGATGATGGCCTGGCTGAACAGCCCCGACATGGCCCGTCACGCCACGCGGCTCGGCGAGGTCCTGCGCTACGATACGATCTTCCCTGCGAAGCTCTCGGAGATCGCGATCCTGGTGACGGCGCGGCACTGGACCGCGCATTACGAATGGTACGCGCACAAGCGCCTCGCGCTTGCCGGCGGCATGAAGCCCGACATCATCGACGCGATCCGCGACCGCCGCACGCCTGTCTTCGACGATCCCAAGGGCAAGATGATCTACGACGTCGCGAAGTCGCTGCATGAGGGCCACGGCGTCGAGAAGGGCCTCTATGATGAGGCGGTGAAGCTGCTCGGCGAGCGCGGCGTGGTCGAGGTGATTGGTCTGTGCGGCTATTACACAATGGTGTCGATGACGCTGAACACGTTCGAGTTCGAGCTGCCGGAGGGCGAGGTGCGGGAGCTCTCATAGTTTCGCGTAAGGAAACGATGGGTTTCGGGATAGGCCGGTAGCAGCATCCCGGGGCCGGACCTATGTGGAGTTCATCAACGGAGCAGCCGCATGTCGCAGAACCAAGCCGTCGCCGCCGGCACCAGGATCGGCCACGTTCACCTCAAGGTCGCTGATCTCGATCGGGCGCTCGGTTTCTATTGCGGCGTGCTGGGCTTCGAACTGATGCAGCGCATGGGCTCGGGCGCCGCCTTCATCTCGGCCGGCGGCTATCATCACCACATCGGGCTCAACACCTGGGAGAGCAAGGGCGGCTCGCCGCCACCGCCGGGCACGACCGGGCTCTATCACACCGCGATCCTCTATCCGACGCGACCCGCGCTGGCGGATGCGCTGCACCGCGTGCTCTCGGCCGGCATTGCGCTCGACGGGGCGAGCGACCATGGCGTGTCCGAAGCGCTCTATTTGCGCGATCCGGACCAGAACGGCGTGGAGCTGTATTGGGACAAGCCGCGGGAGCAATGGCCGTTCGGGCCGGATGGCAAGCTCGCGATGTTCACGAAGCGGCTGGATGTGGACGGGCTGCTGAAGCAGCGCGAGGCCTAGTCTCGTAGGGTGGGCAAAGCGAAGCGTGCCCACCAAATCTCGCGAGGGCAAGTGGAGAATCAGATGGTGGGCACGGCGCGATGCGCCTTTGCCCACCCTACGAAAGCTTTGCTCGCGGCTTCCCCCGCACCATGATCAGCGCCGCCGCCACAACCTCCAGCGCAATACACAGATAGAACGGCAGCTCATAGCCACCGGAGAAATCGCGCAGAAGGCCGACCACGCCAGGGCCGAACGCATAGGTCACCTGGTTGATTGCGGTGTTGAGGCTGATCAGCACGCCGAACGAGGCGGAATCGAACTCCTGCTGCACGATCAGCGACGGCAGCGTGATGAGATTGCCGACCGAGAAGCCGAACAATGCGCAGGCGGCGATCAGCACGTAATCATTGTGCATATTGATGACGACGAGAAGCGCCACGGCCTGGCTCAGGAACGACAGCGCCGAGGCGAGCCGCTGGTTGAGGCGGTCGATCACCAGCGAGAACAGCACCCGGCCGATCACCGCCATCGCGGTCAGCACCGCAACCGCGACGGCCGCCCGCTCGCGCCCGATCACGGGATCGAGGAACGAGATCAGGTGGACGATGAAGCCGACCTGCGCGAACAGCACCAAGGCAAAAGCAATGGTCACGGTGAGGAAGCCGACATCGCGCAACGCCTGGCTGCGGATCTGCGCCGACGATTGCGGCTTCGCCTTCGTCGCGGCGCGCCGGCCATGGAGATCAGGCGGGCGGCCGACGACAATCAGGATCACCGGCACGAGCAGCACGAGCATGGCGCCGGCGACGATAAACATCGCACTGGTGAAGCCGACATGGCCGATCAACGTCACCAGCAGCGGCACGCCGACGATGCCGCCGAAGCTTGCGCCATTCAGCGCGAGACTGATGGCCATGCCGCGCTTGTGGTCGAACCACAGGCTGATCGTGTTGGTGATCATGGCCAAACTGGTACCGGCCCAACCGAAGGCGAGCGCGGCGTTGGCGAGATAAAGCTGCCACGGCTCGCGCACCGCGCCGATCGCGACCGCCGCGGCCGACATCGCCAGCGTACCCGCGATCAGGCCGAGACGCGGGCCGTATTTGTTGACGGCCTCGCCGACGAAAACGACGAGCAGCGCGCCGAACAGATAGAAGAACGTCGTGCCGGACGAGATCAGCGAGGCCGACCAGCCGTGCGCGCGCTGGAGCTCGGCGACATAGACGCTCTGGCCGTAGAAGCCGAGCCCCCAGCCGAAGGTCGCGAGCAGGAAGCAGACCGCAACGATGCGCCAGCCTTCGTAGCGGAGGGAGGATTCGTCGATGGATACGTCGTGCCGGGGATTGTCGAGCATTTGCGCTTGTCCTTGGTTTCCCCCGCGAGCGCCTTGCATCACGCCCGCCTGTTCATGACGAGCATCATGTAACAACCCAAGCCCCGGAAATCACTTCGACCTGGATCGAACTATCAACGCTGCTGACAGCCTCCCGCCATCTCAGATCGCGTCCGGGAACTCACCCATGGCCGCGTCCAGCCGCGCTTTGCGGCGGCGGGCAAAGGAGGCCAGCGAGAGCACGGCGAGGCCGAGCAGCACCGGCGGAAACACCACCATGTTCACCGCGGACCAGCCGTAACTGGCGAGCAATTGGCCGGACGAGAACGAGCCTATCGCCATCATGCCGAACACCAGGAAATCGTTGAAAGCCTGCACCTTGTTGCGCTCCTGCGGCCGGTGCGTCTCCAGCACCAGCGCGGAGGCGCCGATGAAGGAGAAATTCCACCCCACACCAAGCACGATCAGCGTGGCCCAGAAATGCATCGCGGTGATGCCGGACAGGCCGATGCCGGCGGCGCCGGCCTCCAGCAGCAGGCCGGCGGCAACGACCTTCCGCGCGCCGAAGCGGGCGATCAGCGCGCCCGTGAAGAAGCTCGGCCCGTACATGGCGACGATGTGCCATTGGATGCCGAAATTGGAATCGGAAACGTTCAAGCCGCACAGCTTCATGGCGAGCGGCGCCGAGGTCATCACCAGATTCATCATGGGATATGAGATGACGCCGCACAGCGCCGCCGCGATGAAACGCGGCTGGGTCACGATCTCGAGCAGCGGCCGCCCGCCGTGAAGATCGGCCGGTGCCGGTTTCGGCATGTCGACCCCCGCGACGATGCCCATCGCGATGAGCGCGACGGCAGCCTGGACCAGAAAGCTGAAGGCGAACAGATAAGGCTGCCAGACATCCATGGTCCATTGCACGAGCTGCGGACCGAGCACGCCGGCGAACACGCCGCCCGCCATCACCCAGGACACCGCCTTGGGCCGATAGGCTGCACTGGCGCCGTCGGCGGCAGCGAAGCGATAGGACTGCGCCACCGCGCCGTAGAGGCCGCCGAGAAAAGTCGCGACACAGAACAGCGCGAACGAAGCGTGCAGGATCGCGAAGCAGCCGAGCAGACCGGTCAGCGCACCCACACCGGTGCCGACGATGAAAGCGACGCGGCGGCCGAAGCGGCGCGAGATCGCGCCGGTCGGCAGCGTGCCGGCGGCGAGGCCGAGCACATACATCGAGATCGGCACGGTCGCGAACGAGACGTCGGGCGCGAGCGTCGCGCCGACGATCGCGCCGGTGGCGAAGATCACCGCAGAGTTGGCGCCGGTCAGCGCTTGCGCGGCGGCAAGGCGCACCACATTGGCGCGCACGCGGGCGTCGGCGGCGATCTCATTGGCTGCAGTCACATCCAGCATCGGTATTTCCGCCCCAACGGGCTTTTAAGTGCTTCCAAGGGGCTCGCTTGATTCCCGGCACTATGGCGGGGCGCGGGAGGGCGGGCAACCGGCGCAAACGGGCGCAGGCCATGTCTCTGACGCAATCGGGCCGATGATAACGGGCCGCGCACTTGACGGCTTGCGCTCGATCAAATCCTATCCGCCGCAACCTTCCGGAGTTTCGTTCATGTCCGTCGACGACAGGCCTACGCTCAGTGCTCCCGATGACGATCCCTGGCTCTGGCTGGAGGAGATCGAAGGCAAGCAGGCGCTCGATTTCGTCACGCGGCAGAACAGCCTGACGCTCGAGGCGTTCGGCGGAGCGGCCTTCGCGCGCGACCGCGACATCCTCGCGGCGATCTACGATCGTCCCGACAACATTCCCTATGTCAGCCGGCGCGGCGACGAACTGCACAATCTCTGGAAGGATGCCACCAACCCGCGCGGCCTGTGGCGGAAGACTTCGCTCGCGGAGTTTCGCAAATCGCATCCGGCGTGGGAGATCATGCTGGACGTCGACCAGCTCGCCGCACGCGAAGGCGAGGACTGGCTGCTGAGCGGCATCACCACGCGGCCGGGAAGCGCGCGCGCCATTTTGGGCCTGTCGCGCGGTGGCAGCGACGCCGTCACCTTGCGGGAATTCGACCTCGACACCAGGAGTTTCGTGGCGGACGGATTTGCGCTGTCGGAAGCCAAGGGCGGCGCCGATTGGCTCGATGCCGACACGCTGCTGCTGTCGAGCGCCCATGGTGAGGGCATGGCGACGAGTTCGGGATATTCGCGGACGGTTCGCCTGTGGCGGCGCGGCCAGCCTGTCGATCAGGCGCAGGTGATCATCGAGACCACGGCCGATCATATGGCGATCTCCGGCATCGTCGACGACACCGCTGCGGCCCCGCGCAGCTGGATCGTCGACCAGATCGACTTCTTCAATCATGCGCTCTGGCTGCGCGATGCAGACGGCGCGACGACGAAGCTCGATCTGCCGACCGGCATCTGGTTGCAGGCGCATGGCGACTGGTTCGCGATGAAGCTGCGCGAAGCCTGGTCGATCGAGGGAAAAGCCTATGCCGCCGACACCGTGCTCGGCATGTCGCTCTCGGCCTTCCTCGCCGGCAGCCGCGATTTCGCGGTGCTGTTCGAGCCGGAACCTCGCCGCGCCTTGCAAGGTCTGTTCTGGGCCGGGGGCAGGCTGGTGCTATCGATCCTCGACGAGCTCCAGCCGCAATTCGAGATCTGTACGCCGTCCGCCACAAGCTGGAGCCGCGAGAAACTCGGTGGCCTGCCGCAGATCGGCGTCGTCGACATCTGGCCGCTGGATCGCCATCCCTCCGAGAGCAATGGCGACCTGCTTGCGAATGTGCAGGATCCGCTGACGCCGCCGTCGCTGCTGCTGATCGAGCGCGGCGTCGCGAGCCCGACCGTGTTGAAGCAGGCGCCTAAAACATTCAACGCCGACGGCCTCATGGTGACCCAGCACGAGGCGATCTCGATCGACGGCGAGCGTATCCCCTATGTGCAGACCGGCCCTGTTGGCGAGACCGGCGATGCACCGGTCTATATGAGCGCCTATGGCGGCTTCGCCCATTCGGTGAAGCCGTATTACAATCCGTCACTCGGCAAGCTGTGGCTGGAGCGCGGCGGCACGACGGTGCAGGCGAATTTGCGCGGCGGCGGCGAATTCGGCACGCGCTGGCACGATGCCGGCCGGCTCGCCGGCAAGAAACTGTCGCACGATGATTTCGCAGCCGTTGCCGCCGATCTCGTCCGCCGCGGGGTGACGACGGCAAAGCGCATTGCCGCGCAGGGTGGATCGAACGGCGGCATCCTCATCACCAACATGCTGGTGCGATACCCCGAACGTTTCGGCGCGCTGTTCTGCACCATCCCGCTGATCGACATGCGCCGCTACACGAAGCTGCTCGCCGGCGCGAGCTGGATCGCGGAATATGGCGATCCCGACAAGCCGGAGGAGTGGGACTGGCTCAAGACCTACTCCGCCTATCACAACGTCAAAGCCGGCCAGCCCTATCCGCCGATCCTGATCGCCACCACGCGGCGCGACGACCGTGTCCATCCCGGGCATGCGCGCAAGATGGCGGCAAAGCTGCAGGCCATGGGCTACGAAGCCTGGTTCTACGAGCCTGAAGCGGGCGGCCACGGCTACGGCAAGGACAACAAGGAGCGCGCGGGGTTTGAGGTGATCGGTTTTCGGTTCTTGAAAGAGAAGATCGGGTGGAAGGACGGCGAGGGCTGACGGGCGCGAAGCGTCGGGTTCGATACGCCGCTTTGCGATGGCGCCGCTTCGAAGATCGACATTCGCAATCCGCCTATGCGGGCAAGCCGGGTTCTTGGCTCGATCGATCCCTTCTACGCTCATTGGCGAAATCGTCAGTTTGGGACATGTAGTTCATGCAATTCATTGCGTCCGGCCGCGCCAGGCTTGCAACCGAGGTGATGGGCGACGGCACTGCCATCGTCTTTCTTCATGCCAACGTGTGCGACCGGCGCATGTGGCGCACCCAATTGGATGGAATCGGCGCCACCAACAAGGCGGTCGCCTATGACCGACGCGGGTTTGGCGAAACTCGCGCCGAGCCGGAGGACTTTTCCGCCCTCGCGGACCTCGTTGCGGTGCTGGAGGCGACCGCAGACGGCAAGCCCGCAATCCTCGTTGGTTGCTCCCTTGGAGGCCGCATCGCACTCGGTGCAGCCCTCCGACACACATCGCGTGTTCGCGCCCTCGTCCTGATTGCTCCGAATGTCGCAGGCGCGCCCGATCCGGTCTACACGCCCGACATCGAGACGCTGATGGCGCAGTCGAAGGAGGCCGAGGCGTCCGGCGACCTCGATCGATTGAACGCGATGAAGGCGCGTCTCTGGCTGGATGGACCGCTCGCGCCCGAAGGTCGTGTCGCGGGTCCCGCGCGCGATCTGCTCCTCGACATGAACGGCATCGCGCTCCGCTCCCCACCGTTCGGATCGGACATTGATATTCAGCCCTTCTTCCACCGGCTCGGCGATGTCGCAGTACCGACCCTCGTGGTGTGGGGCGACCTCGATTTCCCCTACGTTCAGGAACGCTGTCGCCACATCGCGGCTGTCGTGCCGGGCGCAGAGGCGCACGAAATGCCCGGCGTAGCTCATCTCCCCAGCCTTGAACGCCCGGCGGACACGACGGCTCTCATTTCCGAATTCGTCGCCCGGCGCCTGGGATGCGATGGCGAGGCGCGATAGCGCTGCATTTTCGCGCTCTCACCATCACGGCGTGAGGCGGGCACCATTCTCTCATTCCCTCCCCCCTTGCGGGGGAGGGGCAGGGAGAGGGGTAGCCACACGAGGACTCGCTCGATTTGCGAGCGCGGCACGATCGGAGATGGATAGACCTATTCCTGGGCCACCCCTCTCCCCCGCCCTCCCCCACAAGGGGAGGGAGCGCGCTGCCATCGTGGCGTGCACCCAGGCATAAGTCAGCAGCGCCTCAACCGCGCGAAAACACCAGCGTCAGATTGTTCGCGGGCATCTCGATTGCATCGACGAGGTCGAAGCCTACCGCCTTCGCGAGCTTCTCGACGTCGCTGACATCCCGCACGCCCCAATCAGGATTGCCTTCGCGCAAGGAGGTGTCGAACACGGCGTTGCTGAGTGCGGTGTGCTTGCCGTCGCGCTTGAACGGGCCGTAGAGAAACAGCTTGCCGTCGGCGCGCAGATAACGGCCGGCGCCGGCGAACAGGCCCTCGGCCACGGTCCATGGCGCGATGTGGATGACATTGGCGCAGAACAATGCGGCAAGACTTGACGGCGCCTGCCCGCTTTTCATCTCCGGACACCAATCGGGATCGGTGAGATCGATCCGCAGCGGCGAGCGGATGTTTTTCAGGCCTGAATGAACGCGCCAGGCCTCGATGCTCTTGAGGTGGCGCTGGTTGAGATCGCTGGGCCACCAGATCAGGCCGGGCGTGTGACGGGCGAAGTAGACCACGTGCTGGCCGGTTCCGCTGCCGAGCTCGACCACGTTGCCGGTGCAACCGGCGAGATGCTTTTCCAGTGCCGCCCAGAGCGGCTCGTGATTGCGATGAAATGCCGGTGCGTCAAGCCGCCCATCCGACTCGACCCGACCGCCATCTCTGCCGAATTCGACGACATATTCAGCCAAGTGAGGTCCCCTTGAAAAAACGAGAACGCATTGAAAACAGGTTGAGCGCCCAAACGCTCGGGAAACGCCGGCCCGCGCCACGGCCCTTAACTCTCGGGCCAAATCGGCTGAACAAATAATCTCATTAGTTGCAATGGGGAAGATATTAACTTCATTTTGTCGCGTGCATAGTCTCGATTGTCAGGCGGTGCCCTTTGTGCTTTGGAACGCTTCTATTTCGCGATCTTGACCATCGATATAACGCCTCGGAATGACGCCTTGACCGCCTTTTCCCGGACGCCCGTTCTGTTCATCTTGCTGGCCATTGCCGCCGGCCTCGCCAGCCCGGCGTGGGCGCAGTCCGCTGTGGCCGACGGCCAGAAACTCGCTTTCGACCGCGGCAAGGGCAATTGCCTGACCTGCCATGTCATCCGGGGTGGCGACCTGCCGGGAACGATCGGGCCGGAACTGAAGGACCTCAAGGCCAAGTACCCCGATCGCAACGAGCTGGCCGCGATCATCTTCGACGAGACCAAGCGCAATCCGCGGACCATGATGCCGCCGTTCGGCCGGAACCGGATTTTGACCGAACAGGAGATCAGCGCGATCGTTGATTTCCTGCAGACCCTGTGACTTCAGGCACGCCACGAGATTTGGTTGGGAGACCCGAGATGACCACACTCACCGGCCCAAGCGCGACGCGGCGCCTGATTCTTCAGGGCGCAGCCTCGGTCGCGCTGCTCGGCCTCGGCAATCTGCCGTTCGGCGCCGCTCCCGCGCGCGCTGCGGCCAACGACAAATATCCCGAAGAGGCCTTCAAGCAGAAGGGCGAGGCGGACGCCATCAAGGCGCTGTACGGCAAAACCGCCGAGCCGTCCGATAAGGTCAAGCTGGACGCCCCCGAGATCGCCGAGAACGGCGGCGTGGTGCCGATCTCGGTGACGACGACGCTCGACAAGGTCACCTCGATCTCGTTCTTCGTGGCCGAGAATCCCAGCGCGCTGGCCGCGTCCTACAGGATTCCCGAAGGTACGATCCCTGCTGTCGCCAACCGGCTGAAGATGGCCAAGACCACCAACGTCGTTGCGATCGTGGAGGCCGACGGCAAGCTCTACAGCGCGACCAAAGAGGTCAAGGTCACCGTCGGCGGCTGCGGCGGCTAAGCGAGGAAGATCGAGATGGCATCCAGCATTCGCGTCCGCGCCACCGCCAACGGCGACATCACCGAGGTGCAGGCGCTGATCCAGCACCCCATGGATACCGGCTTCGTCAAGGACGCCAAGGGCGAGCTGATCCCGGCGCATTACATCCAGCAGCTGAAATTCGAATGCAACGGCAAGGATGTCTTCGTTGCCGATTGGGGCACCGCGGTCTCGAAGGACCCCTACGTCAAGTTCGGCTTCAAGGGGGCCAAGAAGGGCGACGATCTCAAGGTCTCCTGGACCGATAACAAGGGTGCGTCGGACACGACCACCGCGAAGATCTCGTGATGAAGGCCCGCACCTCCATCCTGCTTGGTTCGTTGAGCGCCGCGCTGGTCGCGTTGGCCCTCACCTCTCCGCGCGTGGTGGCGGCCGACAAGGTCGATCCCGTCGCCGATGCCAAGGCGTTCCAGAACTTCTTCTTCCAGAAATTCCCAACCGTGAAGCACGAGGATTTCGTCAACGGCCCCTATTCGATGAACGAGGACATGAAGCGGCAGTGGCAGGAGAAGGAGGAATTCCCGCCCTACGAGTTCGCGCTCGACGCCGGCAAGGAAATGTTCGCCACCCCGTTCAAGAACGGCAAGACCTATGCCGACTGTTTCCCGAACGGCGGCATCGGCATCCGCCAGAACTATCCTTATTTCGACGAGAAGGAGGGCAAGGTCGTCACGCTGGAGCTGGCGCTCAACCGCTGCCGCGAGGCCAATGGCGAGGCGCCCTATTCCTACGTCAAGGACGAGATGGCCTCGCTCACCGCCTACATGGCCTTCACCTCGCGCGGCAAGCCGATGGACATCAAGATCCCCGACGATCCGCGCGCGCTCGCGGCATTCGAGAACGGGAAGCGCTATTTCTACACCCGCCGCGGCCAATTGAATTTCTCCTGCGCGAGCTGCCATGTGCAGAGCCCCGGCGAACGTATCCGCGCCGAGATCCTGGCGCCGGCGCTCGGCATTCTGAACGCCATGCCGATCTACCGCTCCGAATGGAGCGGCATGGGCACGACCAGCCGCCGCTTCGTCACCTGCAACAGCCAGACCCGCGCGGTTCCGCTGGAGCCGCAGGCGGATGAATATCGCGACGTCGAATATTTCCTGTCCTACGTCGCAAACGGCCTGCCGATATCGGGACCGGGAGCGCGGCCATGAAGCTGCCCCTTGCTCTCGCCATGCTGCTTGCCCTGAGCCTTGCGCCAGCGGCGCGCGCGGCAAATGAGGCGGACTACAAAACCGCCTATTCCGCAGCCGAAGCTGCCGCGAAGGAGGCTGCCAGCTTGCGCCACCAATGGACCGTGACCGTCTCGACGCTGGCCGCCGCAAAGAAGGCGGCCGATGGCGGCGATTTCGACCGCGCCGTGGCCGCAGCCAGGGAAGCCGAGGCGCTGGCGAAGGCCTCGATCTTCCAGGCGATTTCCGAAAAAGAGGCCTGGAAGGCGATGGAAATCCGCTAGACTGTTCGCTCCTGCAACAGCCTTGCGACCATGAGAGGGCGCGGAGAATTTCTGGATGGCGATCCGCCGCCGCGATTTCCTGAAGAATGCAAGCCTTGCTGCCGCATCGCTCGGCCTGCCGCGGCTTGCGCGCGGTGCTGAGGCCGCGAGCATTTACGACCTCGAACGGTTCGGCAATGCGCGGATCCTTCACCTCACCGATACGCATGCGCAACTCAATCCGGTCTATTTTCGCGAGCCCAGCGTCAATATCGGGATCGGCGAGATGGCGGGACGGCCGCCGCATCTGGTCGGCCGCGCCTTCCTCGACCGTTTCGGCATCAGGCCCGACAGCGCGGACGCCTATGCCTTCAGCTGCTTCGAGTTCGAGAAGTCCGCAGGTCGCTTCGGCAAGCTCGGCGGCTTCGCCCATCTGAAGACGCTGATCGACCGCTTGCGCGGCGATGCCGGCGAAAAGCACTCCATGCTCGTTGACGGCGGCGACCTCTGGCAAGGCACGGGGCTCGCCAACATGATGCAGGGCCGCGACATGGTCGAGGCCGCAAACCTGCTCGGTATCGAGGCGATGACCGGGCATTGGGAATTCACCTACGGCGAGCAGGTGCTGCGCGACAATCTCGCGCGGTTCAAGGGCGAGTTTCTGGCGCAGAACGTTTTCCTGACCGAGGAAGCCGCATTCAACGATGCCGCCGCCTTCGACAAGGCGACGGGGCGCGTGTTCAAGCCCTCCGTGATCAAGGAACTCGGCGGCCATCGCGTCGCGATCGTCGGCCAAGCCTTCCCTTACGTGCCGATCGCGCATCCCAAACGGTTCACGCCGGACTGGACCTTCGGCATCCGGGAGGAAGAGCTCCAGAAGCATGTCGACGGCTTGCGCGGTACCGACAAGGTCGATGCGGTCATCCTGCTGTCGCACAACGGTATGGACGTCGATCTCAAGCTCGCGAGCCGCGTCACCGGCATCGACGTCATCCTCGGCGGCCATACCCATGATGCGATCCCGCAGCCCATCGCCGTGAAGAATGCGAGCGGCACGACGCTCGTCACCAATGCCGGCTCCAACGGAAAATTTCTGGCCGTACTCGATCTCGCGCTCGACAAGGGCAAGGTCGGCGACGTCAAATATCATCTGCTGCCAGTTTATTCCGAGCTGTTGAAGCCCGATCCTGGGATGGCCGAACTGATCGGCCGGTTGCGGGCGCCCTTCGTCACCGACTGGTCGGAGAAGATCGCGACGCCCGATCGCCTGCTGTATCGCCGCGACAATTTCGCCGGCCCGGTCGACGAGCTGATCTGCAGCGCGCTGCGCAACGAGCTCAACGCCGAGATCGCGCTGTCGCCGGGCTTCCGCTGGGGCGTTACCGGGCTGTCCGGCCAGGCGCTGACGATGGAGGATTTGCTCGCGGAAACCGCGATCAGCTATCCCGAGACCTATATGCAGGAGATGACCGGCGCCCAGATCAAGGACGTGCTGGAAGACGTCTGCGACAACCTCTTCAATACCGATCCCTATTACCAGCAGGGCGGCGACATGGTGCGCGCCGGCGGGCTCAGCTACACCTGTACGCCGACGGCGGCGATCGGCAACCGCATCTCGGAGCTGAAGCTCAATGGCGGCAAGGCGCTCAATGCCAGCCACCGCTACAAGGTCGCGGGCTGGGCCTCGGTCAATGGCCAGCAAGGCGCGCCGGTGTGGGATGTGGTGGCAAAATATCTGCGCTCGGGTCGGATGTTTCAGGAGCGACTCGGCTCCGGCGTCACGCTGAGGGGCGTCGAGGGCAATCCGGGCATCGCAGGACAGGGATGATGCGGTCGCAAACCTTGTCCGCGATGCTGCTGGCGCTGCTCGCCTGGGCGGCGGTGCCGCCGGCGTTTGCGCAACAGGTGCCGCTCCAGGACAAGCCGTTCGCCGAGCACAAGATCGTGTTGCAGCTGTCCGATGGTGACGCCAGAAAGCAAGCTCTGGTGCTCAGCGTCGCCAACAATTTGCTGAAGGCCTACGACCCCGACAAGGTGGCGATCGAAATCGTGGCCTTTGGTCCCGGCATCGATCTCCTGTTCACCGGCAGCGAGCGCCGCAAGCAGGTCGAGAGCCTGATCGCGCAAGGCGTGCGGTTCGACATCTGCCTCAACACCGTCGACACGATTGAGCGTGAGACGGGCAAGCGGCCGGAGTTCATCCCCGCGGCGACACCGGTGCAGGTCGGGGTCGGCCAGATCCTGTTTCTCAGCGAGAACGGGTACACATTGGTGAGGCCCTGAGCCTTTTGTCGGGGCAAAGCGTCGCGGCACAGTCGGTGTCATCGCTCGCGAAGGCGGGCGATCCAGTACTCCGAGACCGCGAGGGGTACGGAAAGGGCGCGGCGTACTGGATTCCCCGCCTTCGCGGGGAATGACAGCGGTGCCTAGGTGACGCCCACCCACGCGGCATAGGAATAAAAATCTTCTAAATTTTCGTGCTTACACAGTGAATTGCTTCTCTTTCCAGCCCGAAGCGTAGTAGAATCGCGAGGGAATTCACGCCGGATCTTGCCATGATCTTCCGTCAGCTCTTCGACAGTGTTTCGGGTACCTACAGCTATCTCCTGGCGAGCCGCCCCGGCGGCGAGGCGCTGATCCTCGATCCCGTGCTGGAGAAGGTCGACCGCTACTGCCAGCTGCTGCGCGAGCTCGACCTCAAGCTAGTCAAGGCGGTGGACACCCATCTGCACGCCGACCACGTCACCGGCCTCGGCGAGCTGCGCGACCGCACCCATTGCATGACCGTGATGGGCGACCAGACCAAGGCCGACGTGGTGGCGATGCGGGTTGCCGACGGCGACAAGGTGACGATCGAGGGCCTGGCGCTCGACGTGATGTACACGCCCGGCCACACCGACGACTCCTATTCCTACTTGATGGGCGATCGCGTCTTCACCGGCGACACGCTGCTGATCCGCGGCACCGGCCGCACCGATTTCCAGAACGGTTCTTCGCGCGCGCAATATGAGTCTATTTTCAATCGGCTGCTCAAGCTGCCGGACGAGACGATGGTGTTTCCGGCGCATGACTACAAGGGCGACACCGTCTCCACCATCGGGGAGGAGAAACGCTACAATCCGCGGCTCCAGGTGCGCTCGGTCGACGACTATATCGAACTGATGGCCAATCTGAAGCTTCCCAATCCGAAGATGATGGACGTCGCGGTGCCCGCCAACATGCATGTCGGCCTGCATCAGGAGGAGCTGGAGAAAGAGGGCCGCGCGCTCCGCGCCGTCGAGGCGATCCGCAGCCTCGGCCGTCCCGATATCCTGCTGGTCGATTTGCGCGAGACCAATGAGCGGATGAAGCACGGCATGCTCGAAGGCGCGCTGCATACGCCCTATCCGTCCGTTGAGGACAGCCTCAAGCCCGGCGGCATGCTGCGCGAGGTCGCCGCCGCCACCGGCCGCCGCGTCGTGTTTTTCTGCGCGTTCGGCGAACGCTCCGCGATGGCTGTCGCCGCCGCCAAGGAGGCCGGGCTCACCAACACCGCCCACATCGCCGGCGGCATCGATGCCTGGAAGAAGGCCGGGGGGCCGGTGGTGCACTGACGACTTGAGATAAGTCAGGAACCGCACATATCTTCCGGATAGGATCGGGCGCAGCATCACCATCCGGGACCAGCCATGGCCAAGATCGGCAAGCCGAGCGCGCCGCCCAAAATTGCGGACGACACGCCAGCAAAAGACAAGGCGAACAAGCCTTCGCCTCCGCGCGACACCGAAGACGATGATTACGAAGACGGCGACATCGCGACACCAAAGCGCGACCGCTACGGGCCCGACGACGAGCCGTTTTGAGGGCTCGGCTCTTGCCTCGCTCTCAACTGTCGTCCTGGCGAAAGCCAGGATCCATACCGCGTGATCTATCGATCGTGGATGGTCGCAGTACCGGACCACGAGTTTTCGCCAAACTGCTTCCTGGGGTGATGGGTCCTGGCTTTCGCCAGGACGACGGCGGGGAATCCCCCGCCCCGCGCTACTGCCATGCGCCTGCGTTCATGGACAAATAACCGCTCTGCCCGATAGTTTGCGCGTGTCCAAAGGACGTGAAACGGAACTGCAATGGTCGACGTTCTCGCCGCACCGCAACAAGGCAAGGCGGACAGCGCGCTACGCACGCTGACGGGAATCTCGATCGCGCATTGGGTCAGCCATTTCCATTTGCTGGTCCTGCCGATGCTGTTTCCGTTCCTCAAGAATCAACTCGGCGTCGGCTATGTCGAACTCGGCTTTGCGCTGACCGTGTCGGCCGTGGTCTCGGGGCTGACGCAGGCGCCGACCGGCTATCTCGTCGACCATTTTGGCGCGCGACGGATCCTGCTGGGCGGCCTCACCCTCGGCGGCCTCGCGCTGATCCTGCTCGGGCTGCATCTGAGCTACACCTCGCTGATCGCCTGCGCCGTGCTGCTCGGGCTCGCCAACAGCGTCTACCATCCCGCCGACTATGCCATCCTCGCCGAGCACATGGACGAAGCGCGGATGGGCCGCGCCTTCTCGATTCATACCTTTGCCGGATATTTCGGCGGCGCGGTGGCACCGGCAATCGTCGCCGCGATGGTCACCATGTCTGGCGGTGCCGGTGCTCTGATCGCATCGGGCGCGATCGGCGTTCTGGTCGCGCTGTTGCTGGTGACCATGAACATTCCGGATGCCGGCGCGCACAAGGCGAAGCCGGGGACCGAGAACGCACCCAAACAAGCCGTGATCACGCCGGCGCTGATCACGCTGACGGCGCTGTTCATGCTGCTCAGCCTGTCGGTCGCCGGCATCAACAATTTCGGCGTGGTAGCGCTGATGAGCGGCTATGGCGTGACCTATTCCGCAGCCAATGTCGCGCTCACCGCGTTCCTCGGTGCAAGCGCCGCCGGCGTGCTCGCGGGCGGCTTCCTTGCCGACCATACCGAGCGCCACGGCTATGTCGCCGCCGCCTGCTTTGCCGCGAACGCGGCGATCGTGCTGCTGATCGCGCTGGTTACGCTGCCGGGCTGGGCGCTGATCGCTACGATGGCGGCCGCGGGATTCCTCTCCGGCGTGATCGCCCCCTCGCGCGACATGCTGGTGCGCAATGCAGCACCTCCCGGTGCTGCGGGGCGCGCCTTCGGCATCGTCTCCACCGGCTTCAATCTCGGCGGCATCGTCAGCCCGCTGCTGTTCGGCTGGATCATGGACCAGAGCGCGCCGCATTGGGTGTTCGGGGCGTCCGTGATCTTCATGCTCGCGACGGTGGTGCTGTCGCCGTTCACGGAGCGGAAGGCGAAAGCTGCGGCTTGAGTATCAAGCTCAATCGTCGTCCCGGCGAAGGCCGGGACCCATACGCACTCAAGTAGTCGTGGCGCGAACTGGTCATGGCTAGTCTTCGCCAAACCAAAAGTCGTGGTTATGGGTCCCGGCCTTGGCCGGGACGACAGTTGTATTTGTGATACGCGTTAACCGCCCCTTACGTCGGCGACACCACGCTCTTCAGCGGCGCGGCCTGCGGCGTAGCTCCACCGGTCAGCCTGGCCTTTTCCGTGTTGGGCCAGAGCAGGAGCAGCCCGAGCGCACCGGAGCCGACCATGATCGCAGCGTTGATGGTGAAGCCGGTCATGTAGCCGTCGAGCATGCTGCCGGCGCGCTGGATCACGCTGCCCATCACCAGCGGCGCGATGATGCCCGAAAGCGTATAGAGCGCGCCGTAGATCGCGAGAACCGCGCCGCGCTGCGACGTCGGCGTGAACTCGCCGAGCATGGGTGGGCAGACGACGTAGATCGCGCCGCACAGGCCCGAGCCGACCACGAGCAGGGCGATCTGGAGGCCCGCGCCTTGGACATGCGGCATCATCGCGAGGATCAGGCCGCCGACGATCAGCGGCACCGAGCCGAGCACGCCGCGGGAGATCCGCGACGTGTAGCCGCGTGCCAGCATCACCTGCGAGATCCAGCCGGTGAGAATGACGATGGTCGCCCCGAACACCCAGGGAAGGATCGACACGAAGCCCGCCTGAGACTGCGAGAAGCCGAGGCCCTTGACGATGAAGGGCGTGAACCAGGTGAGCCCGAGCGACAGCGCCCAATAGGCGCCGAAGGTCGCGGTCACGCAGCCGATGAAGGTGCGCGATGTCAGGAGCTGGAGATAGGGTATTTTCGGTTCGACCACGGCCGATGCGTGGGTGTCCAGCGGGCCTTCCTTGCCGAGCGCGAGCCAGGCCGCGACCCAGATCAGGCCGACGATTCCAAGCGCACCGAACGCATAGTGCCAGGAATGGTTGACGATGATCCAGTTCAGCGCCGGCACCGCCAGGATCACGCCAAAGGCCGAACCCTGCGACAGGATCGCGGTCGGCATCGTACGCTTCTCGTCGGGGAACCATTTGTAGACCGCGTGCATCGCCACCGAGGCCGCCGGGCCTTCGCCCGCGCCGAGCACGATGCGGCAGATCAGGAGCGTGGTGAAAGAGACGGTGCCGACCATCGGAAACTGCGTCAGCGCCCAGATCACCGCGAGGGTCAACAGCACCCAGCGGGTCGGTACCTTGTTGACGATGAAGCCGACCACGATGGCCGAGATCGAGAACAGGAAGAAGAACGACGAGCCGAGCAAACCGAACTGCTCGGGCTCGAGCTTCAGCTCGGTCATGATCGGAACGCCCGCAAGACCAACGACGATCTTGTCGGCGAAGTTCACCAGCATGAAAAGAAACAGGAGAAACGTGACGGTCCAGGCACCCTTTGGTGTTTCCCTGGGCGTTCCCGTGGATGTCCCCGTGATCTTGCCCGCCGCGGACTGCGTTGCCTGAGCGCTCATCGTTCTCCCCGTCGTCCCTTTTTGGCACTTTTTTGATGTGGTCCTCTTAGGAGCTAACAACGGCTTCAATAGCAACGCAACCCGGCATTTCCGCAGCAAGTGTGCTACGCAGCAATTCCGCTAATTCCGTCCGGCGCCATTCATCGTGCTGAGCATCCGAAACCTCTCCAAGACGTTCTCTTCGGCCGGTGAGCCGGTCCATGTCCTGCGCGGCGTCGATCTCGACCTCAAGGCCGGCGAACGCGTCGCACTGACCGGCGAATCTGGCAGCGGCAAGAGCACGCTGTTGCACCTGATCGCAGGGCTCGATGACGCTGATGGCGGCACGATCCGACTGGAAGACACCGAAATCACCAAGCTGTCTGATGCGGGCCGCGCGGGCCTGCGGCGCGACCGGATCGGCCTGGTGTTTCAACAGTACAATTTGATCCCGAGCCTGTCGGTCGGGGATAACCTGGTGTTTCAGGCGCGGATCGCGGGCCGATACGACGCAGCCTGGTATAAAGAGCTGATCGAACGCCTCGGGCTTGGCGGCCTGCTCAAGCGTTATCCAGAACAATTATCGGGCGGACAGCAGCAACGGGTCGCGATCGGCCGAGCGCTGGCGACAAAGCCGTCATTGCTGCTGGCGGACGAGCCGACCGGCAATCTCGACGAGGCCACCGCGGAGGACGTGCTGGCCCTGACGCGCGACCTCGTCACGCGCACCGGCTGCGGCTTTCTGATGGTGACGCACAGCCTGCATCTGGCCGCGACACTCGATCGCCACGTCAATCTGCATGCCGGGCGGATCGCATGAGGCGCGCGCTCTGGGTCCTCGCGGTGCTGCTCAGCCATTGGCGGCGCCACAAGATGCAGTTCGCGACGCTCCTGATCGGGCTGATCGCGGCGACCGCGCTGTGGAGCGGCGTGCAGGCGATCAACCAGCAGGCCCGCAACGCCTATGACCGCGCCGCGGCAACCTTCGGCGGCGCGCGGACGCCGATGCTGGTCGCGCCTGATGCCGCGACCTTTCCGCAGGAGCTGTTCGTCAAGCTGCGCCGCGCCGGCTGGCCAGTCTCGCCGATGCTGGAGGGACGGGTCCAGGTCAACGGCCGTTCGGTCCGGCTGCTCGGCATCGAGCCGGTGACGCTGCCTGTCGACGTCGGCAATGCACCTCGGCTCGGCGCCGCCGATCTAAGCAGCTTCGTCGCGCCGCCGGGCCAGACGCTGGTGGCGAAGGAAACCCTGATCGACTTGCAGGAGCAGGAGGGTGCGGCACCAGCGATCAGCAACGGGGCAAAACTGCCGCCGCTGCGCGTGCTGCCGCAGCTCGTGCCCGACGTGCTCGTGGTCGATATCGGCGTGGCGCAGCGGCTGCTGAACAAGCCGAACCAGATCTCGCGGCTTCTGATCGGCAAACCGAAGGGCAAGCCTGCGCCATTGGCGAGCGTCGTCGGCGACCGCTTGCAGCGGGTTGAGCCGGATGCGGAGACTGAGCTGGAGCGCCTCACCGACAACTTTCACCTCAACCTCACCGCCTTCGGCCTGTTGTCGTTCTTCGTCGGCCTCTTCATCGTCAATTCTGCCGTCGGTCTCGCCTTCGAGCAGCGGCTGCCGATGCTGCGCACGCTACGTGCCTGCGGTGCCTCGGCGCGACTGGTCAACACCGTGTTGGTGGTCGAGCTCGTGGCACTTGCGCTGGTCGCAGGCCTGATCGGGCTTGCCTGCGGCTATTTCATTGCGGCCGCGCTCTTGCCCGACGTCGCAGCATCCCTGCGTGGACTCTATGGCGCGCAGATTCCGGGGCAGCTCAGCCTGCGACCTGAATGGTGGCTCGCCGGGATCGGCATCAGCGTTGTGGGCGCGCTGGTGGCCGCGGCGACCAGCCTGATCAAGGCTGTCAGGATGCCGGTGCTGGCGACCGCGCAGCCGCGCGCCTGGCAACAGCGGCAGCGCCGTTGGCTGATCCTGCAAAGCGGAGCTGCCTGCGCCGTGTTCGCTGTCGCGCTGTTGCTGCTCCAGTACGGGCAATCGCTGATCGCGGGCTTTAGCGTGCTGGCGGCGCTGATGCTCGGCGCCGCGTTGATCCTGCCCGCGTTCCTCGAACTCATCCTGCTGGCCGGGCAGCGTTTGGCGCGGAGGCCGCTCGCCCTGTGGTTTTGGGCGGACAGCCGGCAGCAGCTCTCGGGTTTGTCGCTGGCGCTGATGGCGCTGCTGCTCGCGCTCGCCGTCAATGTCGGGGTGTCCACCATGGTGGAAACGTTCAGCCGCACTTTCGTCGGCTGGCTCAACGGGCGGCTCGCAGCCGACGTCTACATCAGCGCCTCCGATAATGCGAAAGGCGTCGCGATCCGCAACTGGCTGAAGGAGCGCCGCGATGTCGAGGCGATCCTGTCGGGCGGACGCGCCGACGCGCAGGTACATGGGCAGCCGGTGGAATTGCTCGGTCTGCCCGATCATGCGCTTTATCGCGAGCGCTGGCCGCTGCTGGAAGCCGCGCCGCGGGCCTGGACACGGCTCGTGCCCGGCAATGCGGCGTTCATCAGCGAGCAACTGAGCCGCCGCCTCAACGTCCGCGTTGGCGATGTCGTTGAAGTCCCGGCGCCGGGGGGGACCTGGGAGCTCGACATCGTCGGCATCTATGCCGACTACGGCAATCCCAAGGGACAGCTTGCGGTGAACGTCGCGGCACTGATCCGGCAGTTTCCGCAAACGCCGCAGACGCGCATCGGCCTGATCGTTGCGAAGGAGAATATCCCCGGCCTGATCGCGGCGCTGCAGAAGCAGTTTGCGCTCGACGATCGCAGCGTCGCCGACCAGGCGACGGTGAAAGCGGAATCGATCCGGATCTTCAACCGCACCTTCGCGGTGACCTCGGCGCTGAACGCGTTCACGCTCGGCGTCGCCGGGATCGCGCTTCTGACCAGCCTTCTCACGCTGGCGAACTCGCGCCTGCCGCAGCTTGCGCCGCTCTGGGCGATCGGCATCACAAGGCCGCGCCTTGCCGCGATCGAATTGACCAAGACGCTGTCGGTCGCGCTGTTGACGTCTCTGCTGGCGGTGCCGCTCGGGCTGCTGGTGGCGTGGTGCCTGATCGCGATCGTCAACGTGAAGGCGTTCGGCTGGCGCCTGCCATTCCATGTGTTTCCGCTGCAACTGGTCGAGCTGGTCGCGGTCGCGCTGTTCGCCTCATTGCTTGCCGCCCTGCTGCCGATGATCCGGCTGGCCCGGATGCAGCCGGCGAGCCTCGTCAAGGTGTTTGCCAATGAGCGCTGACAGGATCTCGCGGCGCACCTTCGCCGGCGGCATCGCCGCACTCGCGGCAGTCCGCCGCGCGGGCGCGCAAGGCTATGCCGGGCTCGGCGCGACGGCCGATGGCTTTGCCAAGGTCACACCGGGAAAGACATTCGCCTTTCCGGGCGATCACGGACCGCATCCGGAGTTTCGCATCGAATGGTGGTATCTCACGGCGAATCTCGTTGATGCCAGCGGCGCGGCGTGCGGCCTGCAATGGACGCTGTTCCGGCAGGCGACACAGCCGGGGCCGCAGGGCGAAGGCTGGGCTAATCAACAGGTGTGGATGGCGCATGCCGCGGTGACGCGTGCCTACACCCACCGCTTCAGCGAGCTGTTTTCCCGCGGCGGTGTGGGGCAGGCCGGCGTCACGGCGAAACCGTTCTCAGCCTGGATCGACGATTGGGCGATGAACGGATCCGAGCGCACCCAAGATCGCACCTTGGCGCCGCTGACGTTGAAAGCCTCGGGCGCCGACTTCGGTTACGCGCTGACGCTGGAGGCCGATCGTCCCGTGGTGCTGGAGGGCGATCGCGGCTACAGCCGCAAGTCGGAGCGCGGACAGGCCTCCTATTATTACAGCCAGCCGTTCTATCGCGCCCGCGGCACGCTCACCATCGACGACAGGCCGGTCGATGTGTCCGGCCAGGCCTGGATGGACCGCGAATGGAGCAGCCAGCCGCTCGACGCCGACCAGACCGGCTGGGACTGGCTGTCGCTGCACCTGTCATCCGGCGACAAGCTGATGCTGTACCGGCTGCGCCAAAAAGACGGCAAGGACTATCCATTCGGCAACTGGATCAGCGCCACAGGCGACACGCACATGATTGCGGGCGACGACATCCAGATGATTCCAACGGCGACGGCTGAGGTGGCCGGGCGCAAGCTGCCGGTGGAGTGGCAGATCGCGATCCCCTCGCGGTCGTTCTCGATCCTCTGCAAGCCGCTCAATCCAAAGGCGTGGATGGGGACCGGTTTTTCCTATTGGGAAGGGCCGATCAGCTTTGCCGGCACGCATCACGGCGTTGGCTATCTCGAGCTGACGGGGTATTGAACCGGGACCTGTTCGAAGGGACTAGCGATGTATCACCTCACTGCCCTCGTCACGCTGCTGGCGATCCTGTTCTACTTCTTCACCACCATCAACGTGTCGCGCGCGCGCACCAGAACCGGCGTCAAGGTGCCAGCAATGTCGGGCCATCCGGATTTCGAGCGCGCGTTCCGAATCCAGATGAACACGCTGGAATGGATGCCGATCTTCCTGCCGTCGCTCTGGCTGTTTGCGATCTACATCAGCGATGCCGGTGCAGCGGCGATCGGCGCGCTCTGGATCGTCGGCCGCATCGTCTACTTCATCGGCTATTCGAAGGCCGCCGCAAAACGCGGCCCGGGATTTTTTATTCAGGGTATCGCGGCCATTGCGCTGTGGGCCGGGGCGCTGGGAGCGGCGGTGCTGCGGCTGGTGTGAGGGGCGGGCTGCGACGACTCTCCCCGCCGTCGTCCTGGCGAAAGCCAGGACCCATAACCACAGGGCGTGGTTATGGGCACGATCGTGGCCACAGCTTGTTTCAACAAGCCGCTATCGGGGTAATGGGTCCTGGCTTTCGCCAGGACGACATAGAGAGACCTACTTCGTCAGCGGGCAGCCGCTCTCCTTGGCAGTGAAGAACGCCTTCTCGCCGGGAACGACCGCGAGCTGCTTGTAATAGTCCCAAGGCTTCTTCGATTCCGAGGGCTTCTTGACCTCGAACAGATACATGTCGTGGACCATGCGACCGTTCTCGAGCACCTTGCCGCCTTGCGCGAAATCGTCGTCGACCGGCAGCTCCTTCAGCTTCTTGGCGACCGCATCCGGATCCTTGGTGCCGGCGGCTTTGACCGCCTTGAGATAGCTCAGCGTCGCCGAATAGGTGCCGGCCTGGATCATGTTCGGCATCCTTCCGGTGCGCTTGAGAAAGCGTTCGCCGAGATGGCGCGTGCGATCGTTGATATCCCAGTAATAGCCCTCGGTCAGTACCAGGCCTTGCGCGGCCTGCAAGCCGAGGCCGTTCACTTCGGCGAGCGTCATCAAGAGGCCCGCGAGCTTCTGGCCACCGGAGACAATGCCGAACTCGGACGCCTGCTTGATCGAGTTGGTGGTGTCGAGGCCGGCATTGGCAAGGCCGACGATCTTCGCCTTCGAGCTCTGCGCCTGGAGCAGGAAGGAGGAGAAGTCCGAGGAGTTGAGCGGCACGCGCACCGAACCAAGCACCTTGCCGCCATTGGCCGTGACGATCTCGCTGGTGTCCTTCTCGAGGGCATAGCCGAAGGCGTAGTCCGCGGTGAGGAAGAACCAGCTGTCGCCGCCGGCCTTGGTCAGCGAGCCGCCGGTGCCGACACCGAGCGCGCGGGTGTCATAGGCCCAGTGGAAACCATAGGGCTGGCAAGCATCGCCGGTGAGGCGCGAGGTCGCAGCGCCGACGACGATGTCGATCTTCTTCTTTTCCTTGGAGAGCTCGTGGATCGCGAGCGCGACCGATGAGGTCGTCAGCTCCGTGATCATGTCGACGTTCTCGACGTCGTACCAGCGGCGCGCGATCGAGGTGGCGAGATCCGGCTTGTTCTGGTGGTCGGCGGTGACCAGCTCGATCTTCTGGCCGAGCACCTCGCCGCCGAAATCCTCGATCGCCATCCTGGCGGCCTCGACCGACCATTTGCCGCCGTAATCGGCGTAGACGCCGGACTGGTCGTTGAGGATGCCGATCTTGACGCCTTGCGCGGAGGCCGGCGCGGTCAGCAGCAAAGCCGAAATTGCGACAGCGGCCAAAAGGGCTGATTTCATGTGTTAGCTCCCAGCAGTTTTCTGTTTTGAAATCGCGCGGATACTAGTGAAGAACCCCGGCGGTGCCCATCCATTTCGGCCTAGGCCGTTAGTATGGAGGTGTGCGTCAAAGAAGCGGTGTCGTCCCGGCGAAGGCCGGGACCCATACTCCCAAAAAGTGGTTGCGACGCGAAGCTGGTAACCACGAGTCTTCGCAAAACTCCGCCCGGTGGCTATGGGCCTTCGCCGGGACGACACTGTGGGCGTTGATGCGCTGGCCGCACTGACTACGATCAGGCCACCGCCCTCGGCTTCCCCTCGTTCTTCCCCTCGGCCAGGTTCCGCACCACCACGTAGAAGATCGGCGTGAACAACAGCCCGAACAGGGTGACGCCGATCATGCCGAAGAATACGGCGACGCCGACGGCCTGCCGCATCTCCGAACCGGAGCCGGACGAGATCACCAGCGGCAGCACGCCGAGGATGAAGGCGAAGGACGTCATCAGGATCGGCCGCAGGCGCAACCGGCAGGCGTCAATCACGGCCTCCAGCCGCGGCTTGCCTTCGTTCTCGATGTCGCGGGCGAACTCGACGATCAGGATCGCGTTCTTTGCCGCCAGCCCCACCAGCACGACGAAACCGATCTGGGTCAGGATGTTGACGTCCTGCCCCATGATGCGCACGCCAATCGTGGCGGCCAGCAGGCACATCGGCACGATCAGGATCACCGCGAACGGCAAGGTCCAGCTGCCATATTGCGCGGCGAGCACGAGATAGACGAACAGCACGCAGATCGGGAACACGTAGAGACCCGCATTGCCGCCCGTGATCTGCTGGTAGGACAGATCGGTCCATTCGAAGCTGAAGCCGCTCGGCAGGGTGTCGTCGGCGAGCTTCTTGATGGCGTTGAGCGCGGTGGTCGAGCTGGTGCCCGGCGCCGGCTCGCCCTGGAGCTCGGATGCTGCATAGAGATTGTAGCGCGCGACGCGGTCAGGGCCGGAAACATCCTTGAAGTCGACCACGCTGCCGAGCATCACCATGTCCCCGGAGGCGTTGCGCGTGCGCAGCCGCGCGAGATCGCTCGGCTCTTTCCGGAACGGGAAGTCGGCCTGTGCGGTGACGTGGTAGGTGCGGCCGAACAGGTTGAAGTCGTTGACATAGGTCGATCCGAAATAGGTCTGGATCGTGTCGTTGATGTTGGCGATGGGCACGCCAAGCTTCTGCGCCTTGGTGCGGTCGATATCGACGAAGAGCTGCGGCGTATTGGCCGAGAATGGCGAGAACACCGTGGGAGCGAGCAGCGAGGGCGATTTACGCGCCGCGGCGACAAGCTCGTCGGTGGCCGCGGCGAGCAGCTCCGGCCCGCGGCCCTGGCGGTCCTGGATGCGGATGGCGAAGCCGCCGCCGGTGCCGATGCCGGGCACGGCCGGAGGCGGAATCACAATGATGAACGCGCCCTGGATTGCAGCGAGCCGCTTGCGCAGCTCGGCCGTGATGGCGTTCGCAGTCAGCCCCTTCTTGATCCGCACCTCGGGCTCGTCGAAAACAGGGAACAGCGCCGCAGCATTGCCGGCTTGCGTGCGCGTTGCGCCGGAAAAGCCCGCGAAAGCGGCAACGCGGACGATACCCGGTGTATCCAGCGAGATCCGTTCGATCTCGCGCACGACCTCGGTGGTGCGCGCCAGCGACGCCGCGCCCGGCAATTGCACGGAGATGATGACGTAACCGCGGTCCTGCGCCGGAATGAAGCCTTGCGACGTGGTCCCGATCAGCCAGCCGGCGCTGCCGATCAGCACGACGTAGATCAGGATCATCACCGCCGAATGCCGGATCACGAAATTGGCGAGGCCGGCGTAGCCATGCGCGAGACGATCGAACACGCGGTTAAACACGCCGGTGAAAGCGTTCCAGCCACGTGCAACAAGATTCCAGCGCGCCGGCGGCCGTTTCTCCTCATGGGGGACAAGGAGAAGCGAAGCCAGCGCCGGCGACAGCGTCAACGAGCAGAAGCAGGAGATTGCGGTCGCAACCGCAATGGTGACGGCGAATTGCTGGAAGAACTGACCGGAAATGCCGCCCAGAAACGCGGTCGGGACGAACACCGCGCAGAGCACCAGCGCGATCGACACCAGTGCGCCGCCGACCTCCTCCATGGTCTTCAGCGCGGCATCGCGCCGGCTCATGCCGTGCTCGAGATGCCGCTCGACATTCTCGACCACCACGATGGCGTCGTCGACAACGATGCCGACGGCGAGAACGAGGCCGAACAGCGTGAGATTGTTGATGGAGAAGCCGAGCGCTGCCATCACCGCGAAGGTGCCGACCAGCGAAACCGGGATCGCGATGATCGGAATGATCGCGGGCCGCCATCCTTGCAGGAACACCAGCACCACGATGACCACGAGCAACATGGCCTCATAGATCGTCTTGATCAGTTCGTGGACGGACTGCGCGATGAACTCGGTCGGGTTGTAGCCGATATTGAAGTCGAGGCCTTTCGGAAAGGTCTCCTTCAGCTTCGTCATCGTGTCCGAAATGTGCTTCGCGGTTGCGAGCGCGTTCGATCCAGGCCGCTGCGTCACCAGCATCGCGACCGCCGATTTGCGCAGCAGGAAGCTGTTGGTGGAGTACGCGAGAGCACCGAGCTCGATGCGGGCGACGTCGCGCAGACGCACCGTGCGGCCGTCGGAGCCGGCCTTGATCAGGATGTCCTCGAACTGCTTCTGGTCTTTCAAACGCCCGGTGAAGGTGAGGTTCGGCTGGAAGGCGCGGTCGGCGATCGGCGGTTCGGCGATCTGGCCACCCGCGATCTGCACGTTCTGCGCACGGATCGCGGCGAGCACCTCAGTCGCGGTCAGGCCGAGATTGGCGATCCGGTCGGGATCGAGCCACAACCGCATCGAATAGTCGCGTGCGCCGAAGATCTGGATGTCGCCGACGCCGTCGATCCGCAGCAGCTGGTCGCGGACCTGCAGTAGCGCGTAATTCGAGATGTAGAGCTGGTCGAACGTGTCGTCGGGCGACAGCATGAACACGACCATCAGAATATCGGGCGAGTTCTTGCGCGTGGTGACGCCGTTGCGTTGAACCTCTTCAGGCAAACGCGGCTGCGCGATCGCAACGCGGTTCTGCACCAGCACCTGGGCCTTGTCGAGATCGGTGCCGAGCTTGAAAGTGACGGTGATGGTGAGCTGGCCGTTCGAGGTCGCCTGGCTGTAGAGATACAGCATGTCCTCGACGCCGTTGATCTCCTGCTCGATGGGAGCTGCAACCGTGTCGGACACGGTCTGCGCGGAGGCGCCGGGATACTGCGTGGTCACGACGACCGTCGGCGGCACTACTTGCGGATATTCGGAGACCGGCAACGTGGTATAGGCCAGCGCGCCGACGATCAGCAGCACGATCGACAGCACCATCGCCAGGATGGGCTGGTTGATGGAGAGACGGCCAAGATTCATGATTTGCCACCGGCGGGCGCTGGTGCCGTCTGCGGCGCGACCTTGGCACCGACGCGGGCGCGCTGGATGCCGTTGACGATGACGCGGTCGTCCGCCTTCAATCCCTCGCGGATCACGCGCAGGCCCTCGTCGAGCGGCCCGAGCGTCACGGGACGTGCCTCGACGGTGTCGTCCGGCTTGACCACGAACACGATCTTGCGCGACTGGTCGGTCGCGACCGCGACGTCGGGGATCAGCAGCGCCTCATAGGGCGCGCTGCCGATCAGCCGGATACGGCCGAACTGACCGGGCAGGATCGAGAGATCGGCGTTCTTGACCACGGCGCGGCTGCGTAGCGTGCCGGTGGAGACGTCGAGACGGTTGTCGAGGAAGTTGATGGTGCCCTCATGCGACGGCTTGCTCTCGCCGGCTAGCGTCACCTGCACCGGGTTCGCCGTGTCGCGCGAGCTCGGGCGCTTACCTTCGAACCACAGCTTGCTGTACTTGATGAAGGTCGCCTCATCCATGTCGAAATAGACGTAGATCGGATCGAGCGCGACGATCGAGGTGAGCAGCGTCGAGGAGCCGGTATCGCTACCTTGCACCAGATTGCCGGGGCTGACGAGATGACGGCTGACACGGCCCGTGAGCGGCGCGGTCACATGGGTGAATTCGATGTTGAGCCGCGCGGCCTTCAGCGCGCCTGCGGCCTGCGTCTCCGCGGCGTGCGCGGCCTGCAAGGCCTGGCGCCGCTGGTCGACGGCCTGCTCGGAGACCGCGCTGGTCTGGACCAGGCTCAGGCCACGGTCGAGCTCGCGCTTGGCAAGCTCCACCTTGGCGCGCGCATCGGACAATTGGCCGTCCGCCTGCTCGGCCACCGCCTCGAACGGGCGCGGGTCGATGACGTAGAGCAGATCGCCCTGATGCACGATGGCGCCGTCCTGGAATTCGACGGAGTTGACGAAGCCGCCGACACGCGGGCGGACCTGCACCTCCTCGACGGCCTCGAAGCGGCCGGTGAACTCGTCCCAATCGGTAACGGTGCGCTTGACCGGCTGGGCGACGGTCACCGGCGCCGGCGGGGGAGCGCTCGCTTGCGAGGCCGGCTGGCCGCAACCGGTGAGCACGAACGCCGCGGCGAGAAGGCCGACGATGGCGTAAGGCCGAGGCGAAACGAAATCGTGCGTTTTGACAAATTGCTCGCTTCCGTCCGGTCCAGTCATCCCAGGTCCTCGCATAAAAACCGCGGTAATAGCAGGGTACGCCTGCACCCGCGGGCGCCACAACATGGGTGGCAATGATGAACTCTTCAAGACCACCGCACGCGCAATGCTCGGAGGAATGCCCTGGCCGGATGACGGGTTGACAGGGAGAGAAGCGACGCTCCTTCGCCTCTCCCCGCTTGCGGGGAGAGGCGAAGCGCGAAGCGCGGCGGGTGAGGGGGACTCTCCGCGAGTCAAACTATCGGCTCCCTCGCGGAGAGCCCCCCTCACCCCAACCCTCTCCCCGCAAGCGGGCTAGGGCATGCACATATCTGGTGCGGCGGATTGACTCAGAGCGGCATCTGGGGATTCCAGAATCGGGAAACCGTGTG
>NZ_JBVVPC010000062.1:0-37453 GCF_055807355.1 Bradyrhizobium sp. Ken01 | reverse complement strand
TGGATGATCCCCGGCAAGATGGTCAAGGGCATGGGCGGCGCGATGGATCTCGTCGCCGGCGTCAAGCGCGTGGTCGTTGTGATGGAGCATTCGGCCAAGGACGGTCCAAAGCTCCTGAAGCAGTGCAATCTGCCGCTGACCGGCGAGCGCGTGGTCGACATGGTCGTGACCGACCTGGCCGTCTTCACCATCGACAAGCACGGTAGCGGCGGCATGGCGCTGATCGAGCTCGCCGACGGCGTCTCGCTCGACGAGGTCAAGGCCAAGACCGAAGCCGAATTCCGCGTCGCACTGAAGAACACGTAAGGCGGTTGCAAATATCGCGAAATGGCCGGGGCTTCGCTCCGGCCATTTTCGTTTCAGCTTGGCGCCGCCGTGACCACATCTTCGGTGTCGTCCTGGCGAAGGCCAGGACCCATACCGCGAGGTCTATCGATCGCGGTCGGCGATAGTCCCATGGGCTGTCAACGGGAGTCTTCGCCAAACTTTGCTTGGTGGCTATGGGTCCAGGCTTTCGCCAGGACGACATTGTGGAGGCAGCGGGCACATTGCCACCTCAATCGCATCACGACTTAACCGACCATGCCCGACTCTACCGCGCCGACACGCTTGCGACCCACGACGGCTCCTCGCGCACCAGGCGGAAGCCGAGATTGGCGGGCGGCACGCCTTGCGCGCAGCCGCCGGCGCGGGCGTCGCGGATGAAATCCGTGACATAGGCGCGGTGCGCACCTTCGGCGATACGCACGCCGCAGTTCACGGTCGGTTTGCCGGTGTTGCCGGCCACGTCGGTGCGCGAGCGCACGAAGCAGGTCGAGGTCCACTCCCAGACGTTGCCGGCGAGATCTTGAATGCCGTGCTCGTTCACACCGAACTTGCCGAACGGATAGGCTGTCGTGTCGAAGAGGTCGCGTTCGGACTCACGCTCGTAGCGGCCGATCCAGCGCTTCGATGGATCTGCTGCGTCCACCGGAAGGCCGTCATCCCTGAATCTGGAACCGGCCGCAAAGGCCCATTCCGCGTCGCTTGGCAGGCGGTAGTTGTGACGGGTCTTGCGCGAGAGCCAACCCGCATAAGCCTCGGCATCATGCCAGCTCACCTGCACCGCGGGTCGATCGGAGGCGATTGCCACGCCGCGATCAAGCGCGCGGCAAGCTCCCTCCTGCACGCAAATCTGATAGTCGGATGACGAGACCTGATGCCGCATGATGTGCAGCGGCCTCTCGAAGCGCATCGCGCGCAGCGGCGCTTCCGCCTGCTGCCCGGCACGCGTGAAATCGCCGGCCTCGCGATAGGACAGGCTGCCTGGCGCGACCCTGACGATGGCAGGCTCCGCCGCCGTGTCGTGGGTCCCGATGTCCGACACCAGCGGCGCTACCGCGATCGGCCCCGCGAGCCCGGCGGCGCAGGCGAGCAGTAGTTTCAGCTTGAATGCGATCAGCATGGTCGTTCCCCAAGGAAAAGGGGCCGGTCATCACCGGCCCCTCGTCGCGTCTAGTTGGTATTGGGGGCGGGGATATCGGCAGGGGCCTTCACCTGCGTCATCAGATCGTCGTTCCATTTGCCTTCGACCTTGAAGTGCGCGGTGGCGCCGAGGTCGGCGGCCTCGATCAGATTGTGCGTGACATAGGCGTAAATGCCGGGCTGCATGAACTTGTACAGCGCAGCTCCCGCCGAGCCACCGCGGATGAACCAGGTCTCGAGCCCGGTCTCCGGCGCGTTGGAGAACTTGCCGGTCTCCCAGACATAGTCGCCATGGCCGCCGATCAGATGCGGACGGCTGTCGCGATTGGCCTGCGAATGCACGATCAGCACGTTCTCGCCGACATTGGCGGTGAGCGCATTCTTGCCGGTGAGCGCGCCGACCTTGCCGTTGAACACCACATGGGAGGGGATCAGCTTCTTCATCACCTCTTCGGTGTCGGTGAAGGCTTCGCCCGGCGATTCATAGGATTTGAAATTGCCCTTGTCGTCGCGCGGCACGTACATGTCCTGCTCGCCGACATAATAGACCTTGTCGTATTTCAGTGCGTGGCCCTTGCCATCGTTGAGGCCGTCACGCGGCAGCACCATCACGGCGCCGTTCATGCCGGAGACGACGTGCCAGGGGATCATCGGGCCGCCCGGTGCGCAATGGTAGACGAACACGCCGGTCTTGGTCGCCTTCCAGCGCAAGACGACCTGCTCGCCGGGATTGACCAGCGTGAGCGCGCCGCCGCCGAGTGCGCCGGTCGCGGAATGGAAGTCGATGTTATGCGGCATGGAGTTGGTTGCGGGATTGACCAGCGTCGTTTCGACGTAGTCGCCCTCGTGCACGACCATCATCGGACCCGGCATCGAGCCGTTGAAGGTCATCGCCTGGAAGGTGGTGCCCTTCTCGTCGATGACGACCTTCTTCTCCTCGATCGTGAGCGTGAACTCCACGATCTTGGGGCCCTGCTTGGTCGCTTGCTCATGCGCATGCACGAGCGGCGGAGCGACCAGCTCGACCTTCTGGCGCGGCAGTTTGAGATCGTCGGCAGCCAAGGCGGGTGTCGCCAGCATCAGGGCGGTGGCGGCGGCGCTGATCAATGCGGCTCGGCGGGTGAACATCGGAAGCATCCTTCATCTGAAATGGTCTTGATGACGGAATGCAGTGTGCGCCGATCCCGGCAACCGTGTTTGCGCTGCGACAAGCTTTTGCCGTATTCGCCTCCGGTAGAATCCTTAGGAGCTTGTCGTAGATCGCATCGGCGATACCAAAGACGCGATGGCGCCCGACGTCAGCCGCCTCGGCCGCAAATCGTTCGCATGTTCAATTGCGTTTATTGTGAATGGATTGTTGTCGACTAGAGCAACTGGATCGCAACCCAGACCGTGCCCCAAACCGCGAGCGACAGCGCGGCGAGAACGGCGGCCGTGATGACCATTACGCGTACCAGGTGGCTGGCGCCAACGGTGGGCGTGGAGGGGACGGGACGAAAATCGTCAAAGCGCGGGATATGGCCGCGAACACCGGTGAGCCACAGAACGAGATCGAGCGCGAACGACGCCATAACCTGTCTCCAGAGGGCAACAATCAAATATCACCATGGCTCCGATCCCGTGCTCGGACTTTGAGCGAGCGCAAGGTAGCGCACCCGAAAACGGGTAATTTCGTGCCATCCGGGATGCGCCGCCCCGCTGCGCAGCATTGATTGACGAATGGGTAAGATATGAGGGCCGATCTTGCGGCGAGCTACGGCGAGGAACGACTGCCGCGCTACACGAGCTACCCGACCGCACCTCATTTCTCGCCGGCGATCGGCGCGGCTGCCTACGCCCGGTGGCTGGCGGAGCTCCCGGCGGCGGCCAGCGCGTCGCTTTATTTGCACGTGCCGTTCTGCCGCGAGATGTGCTGGTATTGCGGCTGCCATACCCAGATCGTTCGTCGAGACGGTCTCATCGCGGCCTATCTGCGTACGCTGCGCAGCGAGATCGCGCAGGTGTCCGAGACGATCGGCCGGCGTATCAAGGTCGAGCACATCCATTTCGGCGGCGGTACGCCGACGATCATGGCGCCGGAGGCTTTTGCCGAGTTGATGGCGGCGATGCGGCAATCGTTCTTCGTGCTGCCGTCGGCCGAGATTGCGGTCGAGATCGATCCCCGCACGCTGACGGCCGACATGGTCGAGGCCATGCGGCTCTCCGGGGTCAATCGCGCGAGCCTGGGCGTGCAGAGCTTCGACCCGGTCGTGCAGCGCGCGATCAACCGAGTGCAGAGTTTTGAGCAGACGGCTTCCGTCGTCGACATGCTCCAGCGCGCCGGCGTCAACGGGATCAATTTCGATCTGATCTACGGACTGCCGCACCAGACCGTTGCCTCGTGCCTGGATACGGTACGACGTTCGCTCGAGCTTGGGCCCGACCGCTTCTCGGTGTTCGGCTACGCGCATGTGCCTGCTTTCAAGAAGCACCAGCGCATGATCGACGAGGCCGTGCTGCCCGACGGCCTTGCGCGCCACAACCAGGCCTGCGCGATTGCCAATGCGTTGAAGGAGGCCGGTTACGTGCAGATCGGGCTCGATCATTTCGCGCGACCCGGCGATTCCATGGCTGTGGCCTTCGAGCAACGCACGCTGCGGCGCAATTTTCAGGGCTACACCACCGACAAGGGCGAAGTTCTGCTCGGCTTCGGCGCAAGCGCGATCGGACATCTGCCGCAGGGCTATGTCCAGAACGAGGTGCAGATCGGCGCCTATGCGCAGAGCATCGGCGCTGGTCATTTGGCCACCGCGAAAGGCTATGGGCTCACCGACGACGACCGGCTGCGCGCCGACATCATCGAACGCATCATGTGCGAGTTCAGCGCCGATCTCGGCGACATCTGCGCGCGTCATGGCGCAGAGGCCGGGGCAATGCTGAAATCTGCGTCGCGTCTGAAGCCGCTGATTTCCGACGGCGTCGTGAGACTGGACGGCGACTGCCTCGCAGTCGCCAAGGATTCGCGCTTTCTCGTGCGCAGCGTCGCGGCCGCATTCGACGCGCATCTGGATCCGGCGAAGCAGCTGCATAGCCGGGCAGTGTAGTCTCTCTTTCCGTCATTCCGGGGCGCGCCCCTTGGCGCGAGCCCGGAATCCATTTCACCTCTTGGCTTGCTGTACGATGGATTCCGGGCTTGTGCTTCGCGCGCCCCGGAATGACAAGGTAGCTTGCGCTCCAACAAAGAAACCGCCGCCCGCTCCTCTAACGTGGTTTCGGAACGGAGTTGTTGTCCATGCCTTTTGGATCCGACGATCTGGTCGATGACATCATGCGCACGGCGCCGCACACGATCCGCGTGTTTCTCGCCTTCAGGATGGCTTGCGTGGGCTGTCCGATCGCAACCTTCCACACGGTCGATGACGCCTGCCGCGAGCATGGCATCGATCGCGACAAATTCCTCGCCGCGCTGTGCGACCGCGTGCCGGCGTGAACCGGTCTGGAATTCGCGCGGGCCGCGCGCGGATTCCCGGGTGAGGGGCGCTTTCGCCGTAAGCGGAAGCGACCCTCACCACTAGCCCTATGCCGCGCCGCTGTCGGGGCTCCGCTCCGCCAGCACGACGATCCCATGGGGATCGCGCAGGATGATGCGCTGACGGCCGCTTTCGACCAGCCCCTGCTGTTCCCAGCCGCTCAGGATTCGGCTCACGGTATGCAGCGTGGTGCCGGTCATCTGTGCGATGTCCTGGCGGCTGATCGGGAAATCGATCTCGATGCCGTGGTCGAGCTTCTTGCCGGATTGTTTGGCGAGGCGCAGCAGCGCATGAGCGACGCGCTGCTCGACCTGCTGGGTCGACATTTCCAGGATCCGGGTGTGGCTCTCCTGGAGCCGTGTGCCGACGGTCTGGAGCGTGTTGGCGGCAAGCGAGGGAAATCGCTCGACCAGCCGCGGCCAGGCCGAAGTCGGCCAGATCAGTGCGACGCTGTCGTCGACCGCGATCGCCGTGGCCGGATAGCGCGCGGCGCCGATCGCCATCGCGAGACCGAACGTCTCGCCCGGCGCGACGTAGCGCACCACGATCTGCTCGCCGGTCGGTGTGGTCTTGGCCGCGCGCACATGGCCGTGCAGCAGCAGGAAGAAGGATTGCGCGTCCGCGCCCTGCTCGAAAATGGCGCTGTTCTTGGGATAGCGCACTGAGCGGGCCTCGCGCAGGATCTCCTCGAGGTTCTCCGGTTTGACGCCTCCAAACAGCGGCAAATGCGCAACCAGCGATGTGTCGACCTTGGCCATTCTGCCTCCTTGGCGCTGGAAGTGTGATGACACCTGCAATCGTCAGGGTGTTTGCGCTAGCTCAAAAACGAGCCGGCAGGACGGCAGTATTTTTCCAGACGACGATTTGAATCGACTGGAGTTGACCCATGGCTGGCGCCCGATCCCGCAACTTTGAGGGCTGGCCGCTGTTTGCGAACAGCTTTCGGCCCTTTTTCCTGCTCGCCGCCATCCAGGCAGGGCTTTCGATCCTGGCCTGGCTGCCGATGTTCTACGGCGAATTGTCGGTGACGTCCGCTTTCGCGCCGCGCGACTGGCACGTCCACGAGATGCTCTACGGCTTCCTGCCGGCGGTGATCACGGGATTCCTGTTCACGGCGATCCCGAACTGGACCGGGCGGCTGCCGATCCAGGGGACGTCTCTGGGCGCGCTGCTTGCGGTCTGGATCGCCGGCCGGGTCGCGGTGACGCTGTCTGCCGACATCGGCTGGGCGTTCGCGCTTGCCGTCGATGCCGCCTTCCTGACGCTGGTCGTCGCTGCTGCAACGCGCGAGATCATCGCCGGCGGCAACTGGCGCAACCTGCCCGTCGTAGTGCTGGTGCTGGTGCTGCTCGCCGGCAATGTCGCCTTCCATCTCGAAGCGCATTATGCGGGTGGGGCCGATGTCAGCATCCGCGTCGGCATCGGCGTGGTCGTTGTGATGATCTCGCTGATCGGCGGCCGCATCATCCCGAGCTTCACCCGCAACTGGCTGGTCAAGTTCAACCCTGGCCGCCTTCCGGTGCCGTTCGGGCGTTTTGACGGTGTGGTGATCGGGTGCAGCGCGCTAGCGCTCGTCTCATGGATCGTCGCACCGTTGAGCACCCTCACCGGCGCGGTGATGGCGCTCGTCGGCGGCCTACACCTGGTGCGGCTTGCGCGCTGGGCCGGTGACCGCACCTTCCGCGAGCGGCTGCTCTTGATTCTCCATGTCGGCTATGTCTTCGTGCCGTTCGGCTTCCTCCTGCATGCTTTTGCCGTCTTCGGCGCATTGCCGCCGAGCGCGGGCATCCACGCCTGGATGGCGGGTGCGGCCGGAACCATGACGCTCGCGGTGATGACCCGTGCGAGTCTCGGCCATACCGGACAGGTGCTGACGGCTTCGCCGGCGACACAAGCCATTTACGGTGCGATCATCGTGGCGGCGCTGGCGCGGGTCGCGGCGGTGGTTTGGCCTGCGCAAAGCGACGCGTTGCTGCATATTGCGGCCTGCGGCTGGATCGTTGCGTTCCTCGGCTTTGCCCTCGCGTTCGGGCCGCTGCTCGCCGGCAGCCGTCGCCGCGCCCTCGCCATCATGGGCGTGCCCGTCCCGGCACGCTGAATTCAAGCCGCGGTCGCCACGGTCGGTGATTCCAATGGCCGGATGCCTTTGCGCCATCCGGTGATGGTGCAGCCGAAATGGCTGCGGAACCAGCGGGCCATGGCGCTCTGCGCGGAGAAGCCGAGCTGCACGGCGATGTCGGCCAGCGGCCGGCCGGGATCGTCGATCAGCTGGACCACGAGATCGGCGCGCTGGGCGTCGAGAATCGCCGAGAAGCTGGTGCCGGCTTCGGCGAGGTGGCGGTGGATGGTGCGGCGGGTGCAGGCGAGATGCTCGGCGACGCGCTCGACCGTGCAGTCGCCGCCGGCGAGCAGGAGACGCACGACCTCGTCGACCTTCTCCTCCCAGCTTGCCGGCCGCGTCTCGATCGCCTCGATCCGCTTGCGCAGATAGCTCGCGATCAGCGGATGCGCGCTCGGGATCCGGCGCTCCATGTCGTGTGCCGACAACAGGATCGAATCGTCCTCCGCGTTGAAGGTCACACGGCAGCCGTAGAACTCGCGGTAGCGCTTGCGGTCGTGCGGCGGAGGATAATGCAGGTGCACTTCCTGCGGCCGCCAATCGCTGCCGAACAGCGACTGGATGATGCGGTGGACGCTGCCGAGCGCCATGTCGATCGACTGGCGCGGGGCGGTCGGCTGCCGGCCGCGCAGGTGCAGCGTGACAGTCACTGTCTGCTTGTTGCGGGTGACGTCCAGCTTCATGCCGTCGTGATGGATCGGGATGAAGCGCGAGAAGGCTTCAATCGCTTCACCAACGGTCGCCTGTTCGCGCACGATCAGGCCGACCGCGCCGAAATTGGTCAGCCCGCCGCGCTCGGCAAGCCGCAAGCCGAAATCCTCGGCTCCGGACGCCTCCGCCGACAATTCGAGCAGACGTCGCAGGCCAGTGACGGCAATGGGCGTATCGGGCTTGTCGAGGCAGGCCAGCGGCAGCCTCACCTTGCGCATCATCTGTCTGGGGTCGAGCCCGACCGACCGGGCGATCTCCGGGTAATAGCTCAAGCCCGCGCTGCGAATGAGGTCGGTCATGCGAACCGGTCCTGCCAGCCATTCCCGCAGATGTCCCGAAATGTAAAGTTTATGTCCCGATCCGTCAAATCCGGGAACCGGGTGGAACATACATAAGTGAAACCGAAGCACGGGCGTGAATGCCGTGCATATGACGGCGCGGCGCGACGAGGCCCCGCTGCCGTCTCGGACCATTTGACCAAAGACATTGCTGGATCGGAATTATGCCGGGGAACATGCTTTCCAAGGGTGAGGTATTCGTCATCGACACCGATGCCGCCTCCCGCGAACAATTGTCCACCGCGCTCCAACAGAGCGCATACAACGTGATCTGCTTTGCCGACGGCGCGTCTCTGCTGTCGGAGGCCAAGGCGCGGATGCCGGCCTGCGTGCTGCTGGAGATGCCGCCCGATCGCTCCGGGCTCGACGTGCTCAAGCGCCTGCGCGAGGAAAACTGCATGGCGCCGGTGCTGGTGACCGCGACAAACGGCAGCATCGCCATGGCGGTCGATGCGATCAGGAGCGGCGCGGCCGACTTCATCGAGAAGCCGTTCCGCACCCGCGACATCGTCGACCGGATCGATGCCGCCATCGACGAGTTTGCACAGCCCGGCTCCAGCCGGCAGCGCTGGCTCCCCGGCTGCGAACCCCTGACCGCGCGCGAAAGCGACGTGCTCGAGCATCTCGCCGCCGGCCTGACCAACAAGGAGATCGCCCGGCGCATGCATCTGAGCGCACGGACGGTCGAGGGCTATCGCGCCGGCATCCTGAAGAAGGCTGGCGCCAAGAACGTGACAGACCTGCTTCGCCGCATCTTCGGGCAGGGTTCGCCCGCTCAGGACTAAGGGCTCCGTCGCGGGCCGCCGACACGTTCCGGGCCTTGCTGCGGCCGCGGCGGCGCCCCACGGAAACCCTAATCGAACCAGTTCCTTCCCTGCCGCGTCCAACTGTGTTGGCGAGGCATTGGATCGCGCGTCCGGCTGGCGGCGGCGATGACTTGGAGGAGGGACTTGATGCGCATCACCGCAAAATGTTTGGCAACGACGAGCCTGGTTCTGGTGACCACGGCATTCGCGTCGTCGTCATGGGCCGCCGAATTGGACGCCACATCGGCCATCGATACCGTCACCGTTTACCCCGATGGCGCCACCGTCACCCGCGTGATCGCGGTGGACCTGCCGTCTGGTGACTCGACGCTCATTGCCAAGGACTTCCCGCTTGGTCTCGACACCTCCTCGATCCGGGTGGAGGGTGAGGGGGGAGCGAAGCTCACCATCGGCACGATCGATGCGCGAACGCCGCGTGCGGCGCCGGTCAATTTGCCGGAGCTGGACAAGCGCATCGAGGCGCTGAACGACCAGCGCGCCGACCTGCAAGGCGCGATCGACTCGGCCAATGCGCGGCGCAAATTCGCGGAGCATTTTGCGGAAGCGTCCCCCGCGGGCATCGGCGACAAGGGCGAAGCGCGGCCGATTTCCGAATGGCGCACGGCCTTTGCCACCGTCGGCGAGGAAATTGCGAGCGCCGATACCGCCGTTCGCGACGCCACGCGCAAGATGCGCGAGATCGATCGGCAGATCGTCCAGCTCGAAGTCGAGCGCAAGGCCAAGCCGCCGAGCAAGCTCGAAGTCCGCATGGACATCGCCGCGCCGGCAGCAACCAAGGCGGCGTTGAAGGTCACCTACAATGTGCGCAATGCGCGCTGGCTACCGCTCTACGACGCCCGCCTCGACACCGGTGCGAAGGACCGCAAGCCGCAGCTCGAGCTTGTCCGCCGTGCCGAAGTCACGCAATCGACCGGCGAGGACTGGTCCAACGTCACGCTCGGCGTGTCCACGGTCCGCATCGGCCGCGGCGGCAGCGCGCCGGAGCTGAATTCGCTGGTCGCGCAGTATCCGCAAGTGCCGAGGCCGCGGGCGCTGGGTTCGCTCTCGGATTCGGCAATGCCTGCGGCGGCGCCAATGCAGCAGCGAAAGATGGAAACGTCCGCGGCCAAGGCGGCCGACGATATCCGCGAACGCGCCGAAGAACAGCAGGCCGTTGCCGAAATCGGCGATTTCCAGGCCACCTACAAAATTCCCGGCCGTGTCAGCCTTGGCGCCGCCGAGGGCGCCAAGAGCCTTCGCATCGCCTCGATGACCGTGCCCGCCGATCTCATGGTGCGCGCGTCACCGGTGATGGACCCCACCGCCTTCCTCGAAGCCAGCTTCAAGCAGACCGACGACACGAGTCTGCTGCCGGGCAAGGTCGCAATCTATCGCGATGGAACCTTCGTCGGCCGCGGCAAGCTCTCGGCTTCGGCCAAGGACGATATCGTGCGGCTCGGCTTCGGCGCCGACGACAAGGTCCGGATCGAGCGCGCCGTGCTCAAGCGCAACGAAGGGTCGGCCGGTCTCCTGGTGACGACGTCGAAGACCGACGAGCGATCGTTCAAGACCACAATCCGCAACGGTCACGACTTCCCGATCAAGGTCGCGATCGAGGATCAGTTGCCTGTCAGCGAGAGCGAGGACATCCTCGTCGAGATGTTGCCTGCGACCACGCCGCCGACCGCGAGCAACATCCGCGACAAGCGCGGCGTGCTGGAATGGTCGTTCGACGCCAAGCCAGGCGAGGTCAAGGACATCAATTTCGCCTGGCGCATTCGCTGGCCGAAGGACAAGAGCATGGTGATCGTGCCGGCGGGCTAGGGAGTCTTCGCCTCTCCCCGCGTGCGGGAGAGGTCGGCGCGAAGCGCCGGGTGAGGGGGACTCTCCGCGAGTCGCACGCTCACCGTCTTCATGGATCGAGCCCCTCACCCCAACCCTCTCCCCGTAAGAACGGGGAGAGGGAGAGGAGAGAGCAGGGCTCACTTCGCCTTCAGAAAATCCGCGACATCGAGCAGCATGAACTCGTTGTCGTCGGCCTTGTTGGGATCGCGGCTGGACGAGAACGGCAGATTGTTGTCGTTGCCGACGATGATGTGGGTCTCGTCGACACGATCGACGTTCTCGATGGTGAAGAACGGGAAGGTGTAGACGCCGTCATTGAGCGGCTTCTTCGCCTTCTTGTCGGGATCCCTGATCTTCATCAGATCGATATAGCCGATCTTGCGCACGGGCTTGCCGACATTGGCGTCGGTGAGCTCGATCTTGTAGACGCGCTTGAACTTGGCCACGTCAGGGAAGCAGTTCTCGCCGCGGGTGCCTTGCGGGCAGGCCTTGTCGGGCGTGCCTTCGCCGTTGTCGCGCTCGATGATCAGGCCGGCGCTCGGGTCGATCATGTTGAAGTCGCCGATGGCGTTGCCGTTCTGCTCGAACACATATTGCCAGTAGCGGCCCGTGAACTTTTCCGCGGCGACGTCGAATTCGAGGATGCGCGAGGCTTCCTTGCCGTCGACCTTCTCCCAGTCTTTTTTGTCGGCATCCCACAGCGGGCCCTCGAGCAGGCCGTAGAGGAATTTGCCGTCTTTCGAGGAGGCGAAGCCCTCATAACCCTTGGAGCGTCGCAGGTTGACGTTGGTGTAGGTCGCGCCCGGGGCGCCTGGGGTCGACACCGCCCAATGATCCGGCGAGCGCACCGGCTTGCCGTCGGCGACCGTCTCGAACAGGCCGAGAATCTTGCCGGTCTTGTCGGCCTTCAGGATATAAGGGCCGAACTCGTCGCCGATCCAGAAGGTGTCGCCGATGATCTGAAAACCTTCGGTGTCGAAGTCGGAGCCGGTGAGATAGCGTTTCTCGGTATCTTCATGCACGATGCGGAATGGCACGCGCCTGTCGGGATCGTGCAGGAACACGGTCTCCAGCCGCTCGATCTTGCCGCCGGCCCAATCCATCTTGTAGCGGTTGAGGTACAGCATCGAGTCCGGCGAATTGGTGCGCGCGCCCATGCCGTTGTCGGTGATGACCCAGAAGGTGCCGTCGCCCATCGACTTGATGCCGGAATGGCCCTGCAACGGCTGGCCCTTGAACGGCAGCGACACGCCGGTCGCGCGCTCATAGGACTTGCCCATCACCGTGCCGAGCGCGTCGACCCGCCTGCCGGTGGTGTATTTGCCGGATGTCTTGAGATCGGCGGGCGCGTCAGCCGGCGCGTCGATGAACGTGGCAGCCGGCATCACCACATGGCCGGCGAGCTTGGCTGGGAATTCGCCTTCGCTCTGCGCGAGCGCGGAGCTCGCGGTGAGAATGATCGTTGCGACGGTACCAAGAAAAGTCGCGCGCATCTGCGTCTCCTGTTAACGGAGGACGTCTTATGCGGACCGCGCATTGCAGTTTTGTGAAGCCGGGCCAAACGTCGCAGCCGACGGCTATTTTTTTAAGGGTGTTGGAATCTCGAAGCTGACGGTCTTGCTGTCGATCACGTGGTGCGTGGGATCGGCCAACTCCAACAGAACCTTGTGGGGGCCCGGCTTCAGTCCGACCACGATCACGGTCTCGCCACTGGCATCGACAAAATGCCATGGCGCATCGTCGACCGTGATATGGACGTGGCCGATGCGCGGCGATACGTCGAGCGCGCCCTTGCCGAACACCGGCACGACGCGGAGATTCTCCGTGCTGTACTGGATGAAGACGAGACCCTGCGCCAACTGTTCGGCGAGCGGCGGATCGACGATCAACCGCGCAGGCGCCTCGTTTTCGATTGCGACCAGCGGCGATGGGCCGCGCGCGTCTCTGGCGGTTTGGGCGATGGCGGCTGTTGCGAACAGAGTTGAGGCCGCCATAACGGCCATGCAGTCGAGAGCGGCATACATGTCCGTTTCCTTCCGGGATGATCAGGCGATCTTGCGGGAGAGGAAGTTGCGGATCAACGGGACCATTTCGTCGAACCTGTCCTCGAGGGCGAAATGGCCGGTGTTGATGAGGTGGAATTCCACCTGGGGCAGGTCGCGTTTGTAGGGATGGGCCATCGGCGGGGAAGATAAAATCGTTCTTGCCCCAGACGATCAGTGTCGGCGGCTTGTGCTTGCGGAAGTAGGCCTGCACCGCGGGATACAGCGGCAAATTGGTCCGATAATCGTAGAACAGGTCCATCTGGATTTCGCTGTTGCCGGGACGGTCGAGCAGCGCCTGATCCTGCACCCAGTTGTCGGGTGAAATGCGGCTGATGTCGGACATGCCGTCGGTGTACTGGAATTTCGTCGTTTCCAGCGTGACCAGCTTCATCAGCGCCTGCCGGCTGGTATCGGATCCGTCGGCCCAGTATTGCTTGATCGGATTCCAGAACTCCTTCAGGCCTTCATCATAGGCGTTGCCGTTCTGTACGATCAGGCCGCTGATGCGCTCTGGATTCTTGAGCGCCAGGCGCCAGCCCACGGGAGCGCCGTAGTCCATGACGTACATCGCATAGCGGGTGACGCCGAGCTGGTCGAGGAGGCCGCCGACAAGCTCGCCGAAACGGTCGAACGTGTACTTGAACGTCGCGCGCGGTGGCATCTCGCTCTGGCCATATCCAGGATAGTCGGGAGCGATCACGTGGTACCTGTCGGCCAGTGCCGGGATCAGGTTGCGGAACATGTGCGAGGAGGTCGGGAAGCCGTGCAGTAACAGCACAACGGGAGCGTCCTTCGGACCCGCCTCGCGATAGAAGATCTTGATCCCGTCGACGGTCCTGGTTCGATGATAGGTGACCGGATAGGCACCGGCGGTGTGTTCGTCGCGCTCCGGCTTCGCGGATGCTGCCGTCGAAGCAACTGCGACAGCCGCTCCGGATAACCCAAGAACGAGACGGCGACGATCGAGGAGCGATGGCTTGGGTGTGGCCTCTACGGTTTTCATGTCAATGTCCTTTTCAAAACGATGAGTTCGCCGACGGCGCGAGGGGTTTTTCAAACGCCTTGGTAGACCAGCCGGGTGAAGAAGCCGGGATCGATCACGAATTGCCCCCATATCGCGTCGAAGGCCGCGGTCGGCTTGGCCGCAACGGTTTCATCCCGCGTTCGTCCCTGCTTCTTGAGCCGGGCAACGTTGTCGCGGATCCCGACGAGCATGTCGCGAAAGGCCTGGAATTCGGCTTTGTTGCCGACCGGCTTGCCATGCCCGGCGATGACGATCGTGTCCTTGTCCATCGCCGCGAGATTGGCGTCGCATGCAGCGATCATCCCGTCGATGCTGCCGCCGGTCGAATAGTCGATGAACGGATAGATGCCGTTCCAGAACATGTCGGCGACGTGAACGATGTTGGCTTCTGCGAAGGTGACGGAGATATCGCTGTCGGTGTGCGCGGGTCCGTAATACTTCAGGCCGATCGAGGTACCGTTGAGCTTAAGTTCGCGGTTGTCGGCAAAGACTTCGCTGGGGATTCCGCCCGCGCCGAGCGGAAGGAAATTGTAGTCCCAGTCCTCGACCCGCTGCACTTCGGCAAGGTGTTTGCGGGTGTTTTCCTGCGCAATGATTTTGGCGCCGGCTGCATGCAGCCATTCGTTGCCATCGGCGTGATCGAAATGCCAGTGAGTGTTGACGAGATGGGTGACGGGATCGGCGCCCAGATCGGCCAGCGCTTTGGTGAGTTGTGGGCGTGAGACGCGGATCCCCGCATCAATCAGGACCTTGCCGTCGGGCCCGGTAAGCACGGCAATGTTGCCCCCGGAGCCTTCCAGCACAGTGATGTTGTTTCGGAGCTTGTGCGTGACGATCGGCGATATTGCAGCGCTGTCCTTGATCAGGCTGACGATGCCTCGCGCCTCTGCGTAGGCTTGCCTGGGGCTAAGCCATCCCGAAGCGGCGGCGGTCGCGGCGCCGACGCAACACAGGCAGAAACCGCGTCGGGACAACGATGGGAGCTTTGGCGAACGCATGCAATTTTCGCTTTCTCGAGCGACAATCGACGGCGCCAATGATCGACCCCGCTGTCACGATGGAGCGTGGAGCCAATGCAGCATGCGGTCTATCACGATAGCACGATCGGCTGCGCTTGCGCGCAGCCACGAATTACTCCTTTACCGCGCCTGTCAGCGACGAGACGTAGTAGTCGACGAACAGCGAGTAGAAGATCGCAACCGGCAGCGAGCCGAGCAGCGATCCGGCCATCAGCGCGCCCCACTGGTAGACGTCGCCGGTGACGAGTTCGGTCAGGATCGCGACCGGCACCGTCTTGTTGGCGCCGCTCTGGATGAAGGCGAGCGCGTAGATGAACTCGTTCCAGGACAGCGTGAAGGAAAAGATGCCGGCCGAGATCAGGCCGGGCACCGCCAGTGGCAGCGTGATCCGGCGCAGGATCTGGAGCCGTGTGGCGCCGTCCACCAGCGCGCATTCCTCGAGTTCGTAGGGGATCGACTTGAAATAGCCGATCAGGAGCCAGGTGCAGAACGGTACCAGGAAGGTCGGATAGACCAGGATCAGGGCAAGCGGGCTGTCGAACAGGCCGAACTGCACGACCACGGTTGCGAGCGGAATGAACAGGATCGACGGCGGCACGAGATAGGCGAGATAAATGCCGAGGCCGACATAGGGGCTGCCGCGGAAGCGCAGGCGTTCGATCGCGTAGGCGGCAAGCGTGCTCGCGATCAGCGACAGCGTGGTCGCGCCGACCGCAACCAGCATCGTCGTCCACAGCCAGCGCGGATAGGCGGTATTGAACAAGAGGTGCTTGATGTGCGCCAGCGTCGGCGAGGAGATCCAGAACGGATTGTGCTCTTTGTAGTTCATCAGCTCGGCGTTCGGCTTGAACGAGGTGATCGCCATCCAGTAGAACGGAAACAGCAGGATCAGCACGAAGCAGCCGAGCGGCAGATAGATCATCATCAGCCGCCGCAGCCCGGAATCCCAGGCCATGGTATCCGGCGGTGTGGTGGCGACGGCGGCCGGCTGGGCGGCGGTATCAGTCATTGCTCTCTCCCTGCTGCCATTTGCGGCGCGCCAGGCCGAAATAAGAGAAAAGCGTCGCGAACACGAGGAACGGGATCATCGACACGGCGATCGCCGCGCCTTCACCGAGTTCGCCGCCGGCGATGCCGCGCTGGAAGGCCAGCGTGGCCAGCAGATGGGTCGAGTTGCCGGGGCCGCCGCGGGTGATGGCGTAGACCAGCTGGAAGTCGGTGAAGGTGAAGATGATCGAGAAGGTCATGACGATGGCGAGGATCGGCATCATCATCGGGAAGGTGATGTAGCGGAACCGCTGCCAGGCACTGGCGCCATCGAGCATCGCGGCCTCGTAGAGCGAGGGCGAAATGGTCTGCAGGCCCGCCAGCAGGGAGATCGCGACGAAGGGAATGCCGCGCCAGATGTTGGCGGCGATCAGTGAGAAACGCGCCGGCCAGGGCGAGCCGAGGAAGTCGATATTGGTGGTGCGCCAGTGGAGCACGTCGACGAGAAGGTAGGAGATGATCGAGAACTGCGGATCGTAAATCCACCAGAACGCCAGCGCCGAGAGCACCGTCGGCACGATCCATGGCATCAGGATGATGGCACGCAACAGGCTCTTGAACGGAAAATGGTTGTTGAGCAGCAGCGCGAGCCAGAAGCCCAGCGCGAACTTTCCGAAGGTCGCGATGCCCGTGTAGACCACGCTGTAGAACACCGCGTTCCACCACAGGGAATCGGTGAGCAGATACTGGAAATTCTCGAAGCCGACGAAGACGCCTTTTCTGCCGATCGTGGTGTCGGTGAAGGCGAGCCAGATACCGAGGCCGAGCGGATAGGTCAGGAACACCGTGAGCAGCCCGATCGCGGGTGCGAGGCACATCACGATCAGGAACGGCTTGTAGTCGAACAGGCGCACCAGCCAGGAGGGCTGCCGTCGTGCGAGGGCGAGAGTGGGAAGTGTGGTCACGGACATCGGTCAGGCGTCCTGTTTTAGGCTGTCACCACATCCGTCATTGCGAGCGAAGCGAAGCAATCCAGTCTGTCTCCGCAGTTACAGTCTGGATTGCTTCGTCGCTTCGCTCCTCGCAACGACGGTCGCTTTATCGTCGGGCGTTACTTTTGCCGCCGGAAGTACCGCTTGCAGCGCTGCTCGGCTTCCGCGGCCGCGGCTTCCGGCGTGGCAGCGCCGGTCGCGACGGACGCGAACATCTGGATCAGCACGTAGTCGGCGGTGACCGCTCCGCTCGCGGTCGAGATCGGTCCCTTATAACCGCTGTAGTAAGTGCTATTCATGGTGTTCTTGAAGATCGATACCTTGGGGTCCTGCGCCCACACCGCGGCATCCGCATAGGCGGCGAGCGGCTGCGACCAGTAGCCGGAATTGGCGTTGAGCCACGGCTCGTACTGGTCCTTTTCCAGCATGTATTGCAGGAAGGCCTTTGCGGCGTTTGGATACTGGCTGTGTTTGAACACCATGGCGTTGAGCGTGAGTCCATCCATCGGAGAGACCTTGGCGAGGCCCTTGGGCAGTAGCTGATGCTCACTATCGTCCGCGATCGCCTTGGTCGCCGGATCGTTCTTCAGTGAGAAGTACAGCGAGACGCCGTTGGCGGTCAGCCCGATCTCCTGCGCGGAATAGGCGCGATTGTTCGACACGTCATTCCAGGACGTCGTGCCCGCGATGAAGGTCGGGTAGAGCTGCTTGACCCAGTTCAGCGCTGAGATGGTCTCCTTGCTGTTGATTGTGACGTTGCCGTCTTCGTCGAGCAGCGCCGCGTTGTGCGACCACAAAGACCAGTTCGCGAAACCGGTGCCGTCACCTCTGGCATTGCCGAGCGCGAAGCCTGCCGGCTTGCCGGCCTTCTGGAGCTTCTGGCAGAGGTCGAGGATTCCGGCATGGTCGTCCGGGACCTTGTCGAAGCCGACCGATTGCAGGATCGACTTGCGGTAGATCAGCGGACCCGCCGTGGCGCCGAACGGCAGTCCGATCCAGGCGTCGCTCTTGTTCTTCTTGCCGTAGCGCTGCGCCAGCGGCAGCCAGCCGCCGTAACGCTTGCCGACATAGTCGGCGACGTCGGTCAGCTCGATCAGCTTGTCGATATAGATGTGGGGAGCGTCGGAGAAGCCGATGATGATGTCGGGGCCGGCACCGGAATTCGCAGTCACCGCGGTCTGCTGGTTGATGTCCTCCCAGCCGACGAAGTCGACCTTGACCTCGACGCCGGTCTCCTTGGTGAATTTCGCCGCGTTGGCGCGGAACACGTCCTCGTCGGCCTGGACGAAACGCACCGGTCGCAGCATGCGCAGGGATGCGCCTTTCTCGATCGGCAGTTTCGGGGTGGGGACATCCGCCGCCTTGATCGCGGATTGGGCATTTGCCGGAGCACCGGTTGCCGCGATTGCCGCAGCGGACAGGCCCAGCGCCAAGGCATCACGACGTGTGATGTCGTTCCTCATCGGTTCCTCCCTATGTGTTTCCCTTCCCGGCGTTGATCGCCGGTGAAGGGTCCTTCCGGTTGCCGGCGCGCCTTCGCGGCCGTCCCGCCTAGCTGTTCGGGCCGCGGTCCATGCTGACAGGCTGCCAGCGGCGGAGCGCGGTGTCTTGCAGCACCGACGGATTGACGCAGCTTACCGGCCACATGCCCTGAAGCACCAGTGACAATTCGTAGCCCACCCGGCGCTTGCGCGCCTCGTCGAACCGTGCCGAGGCGGAGGCGACGTGGGCGGTCAGGGTCACGTTCTCCATGCCGAGCAGCGGATTGTTGTGCGAGGGCGGCTCCTTCTCCAGCACGTCGAGGGCGGCATGGGCGATCCAGCCCTCCTGAAGCGCCTTGATCAGGCTTTCCTCGTCCACGGTGGCGCCGCGGCCCGTGTTGATGAAGACCGAGCCCTTCTTCATCTGCCGGAAGTGCTTCTCGGTGAGCATGTGATGCACCTCGGGCCGGGCGGGGGCATGCATCGAGACGAAATCGGATTGCGACAACACCTCGTTCAGCGTCGCCGGAATCACGCCGTGGTCTGACATCAGCGTTTCCTGGATGAAGGGATCGTAGGCCATCATCCGCAGGCCGAAGGGAGCCGCGCGTTTCGCAACTGCACGCGCGACGCGGCCGAACGAGATGAAGCCGAGCGTCTGGCCCATCAGCCGTGGGATCTTCGACAACGCCGGCCGGCCCTCCGCCCAGCGGCCGCTGCGCACCATCCGGTCCTGCTCGACCAGCCGGCGGAAGCCCGAGAGCAGCAGCATCATGGCGTGGTCGGCGACCTCCTCGATAAAGGTGTCGGGGATGTTGGTGACGGGAATGCCGCGCGCGGTCGCGGCCTTGATGTCGACGCTGTCGACCCCGACCGAGCCCAGCGTGATGACCTTGCAGCTCTCCAGCGCGTCGATGATGGTTTTGGTGATCGGGATACCCTTGGCGTAGATCGCGTCCGCCGTCTTCGCGACCGCGATGAACCCGGCCTCGTCGGCCGGCGCCTCGACGATCTCGGCGTCGATCGGGTCGAGGGCCTCACGCTCGTAGGAATAATCGCTGCTCGCGACCGTGAAGCTCGCGCCCTTCGGCGTCACCACCCTGTATGTCGGCATATCCTGCTCCCGATTTGGTTTCTTGTTGTGACCCGGACTTTGCGCGGGCCTTTGCGTCTTTTACGCGAAATCGGGGCGGGTGCGTACAATCGGCGGTTGCCGTTGCGGCGATTTGTGCGACTGGCCCCCTCGTTTTCTCCGGGCTTTTACGGGGCGTCCCGTAACAGGTTGCTAAGGGCTCGCCACTAAAAGTTGATTCAACTGCGACCGTTTCGCTCGCGTGCGTTAAGCTTGGAGCCAATCCCGTGAAGTTGACCAATATGAAGATCGCCCCCAAGCTTGGCATCCTTGTCGGCGTCACGTTGCTCGGCCTGTCCATTTCCGGGGTTCTTGCCGGCTACCTGATGAAGCGCGAAATGCTGAACGCGCGGATTGAACAGAGCCACGCCATCGTCGAGATGGCACTCAACATGGCGCTCGGACTGCAAAAGCAGGTGGACGGGGGGCAACTGACCAAGGATGCGGCCATCGCGGAGTTCGGCCGTCGTGGCAGTACGCTCACTTATGACAAAGGCGCCGGATACGTATTCGCCTATACGATGGAAGGCGTGACCATCCTGTCACCCAGTCTCAAGACGATCGGTCAGAATCAGCTCGACGTCGAGACCAACGGCAGAAAGCTCGCGCGCGAGCTGCGCGACGGCGTTGCAGCCAACGGCCACGTGACCCTGCGCTATGAATATGTGAAGCCGGGTCAGGAGGATCCGATCCGCAAGCTGTCCTACGCGGTCGCAATACCGGGCTGGAACATGTTCGTCGGGACCGGCGTCTACCTTGACGATCTCGACGCCAGGATGGGCCCGGTCTACTGGCTGCTCGGCTTGGCCATGCTCGGCATCGTCATCGTCGCCGGCAGCGTCGCCTGGCTGCTCGGCCGCAGCATCAGCCGTCCCTTGGCGCTGCTCGGTGCCCGCATGAAGGATCTCGCCGAGGGCAAGCTCGAGGGCGACATTCCCGGCGTCGGCCGTGGCGACGAGGTCGGCGCGATGGCGTCGACCGTCCAGATCTTCAAGGACAACGCACTGCGCATTCGCGAAATCGAGAAGAGCGAAGCCGATGCCAAGGATCGTGTCGCGGCGGAACGTCGCAGCGCGATGGAGGGCATCGCCAGCGACTTCGAACGCAGCGTCAACGGCATCGTCCGCTCGGTCTCCTCGGCCGCGACGGGTATGCAAGCCACGGCGCAATCGATGACCGCGACCGCCAGCGACGCCTCTTCGCGTGCGGCGACGGTCGGCGCCGCCTCGCAGAGAGCGTCGGGCAATGTCGGCACGGTTGCCGCCGCCGCCGAAGAGCTGTCGAGCTCGGTTGCGGAAATCTCGCGCCAGGTCACCCGCTCGACCGAAGTGGCGAGCCGCGCCGTCAACGACGCCGAGCGCACCAATGCCACGGTGCAGGAGCTCTCCACCGGCGCCGAGAAGATCGGCGAGGTGGTCAAGCTGATCCACTCGATCGCGGCGCAGACCAATCTGCTCGCCCTCAACGCCACCATCGAGGCGGCGCGTGCCGGTGAATCCGGCCGCGGCTTCGCCGTCGTCGCTTCCGAAGTCAAGGCCCTCGCCAACCAGACCGCCAAGGCGACCGAGGAAATCTCCGCCCAGGTCGCGGCGATGCAGACCTCGACCAGCGATGCGGTCGCCGCCATCGGCGGCATCACCCAAACCATCGCCGAGATGAGCCAGATCACCGCGGGCATTTCCGCCTCGATCGAGCAGCAGGGCGAGGCGACCCGCGAGATCGCCCGCAACATCCAGTCGGTCGCGGCCGGATCGAACGAGATCAACGCCAATATCGGCAGCGTCACGTCGGCCGCGGAAGCGACCGGCACGGCGGCAGCCGACGTGCTCACCAACGCCCGCGAGCTCGACAGCCAGTCCGGCGCGCTGCGCAGCGCAGTCGACGGCTTCCTCGCCAAGATGCGCGCGGCGTAGGTTCTTGCACTGAATTCGTAGGGTGGGCAAAGACGCGAAGCGTCGTGCCCACCCTTTTTCTTTTTGAGTTCGCGGTAACTTCTCGGTGGGTACGTTTCGCTTTGCCCACCCTACGAGACCGTTCTACTGCTTCTCGATCCCCGCCTCCCGGATCAGCTTCTCCCACAACACCAGCTGTTCGTTCACGAACGTACCGAGCTGCTCCGGCGTTCCCGAAAACGCGTCCATGCCGAGGGTGGCGAGCTTGGCCTTGATCTCCGGCTGCTCGATGATCTTCCGGATCTCGCCATTGAGTCGCGTCACGATCTCCTTGGGCATGCCGGCGGGGCCGAAATAGCCCTGCCACGACGAGATGTCGAAGTCCGGCACGCCGGCCTGCTGCATCGAGGGCAGGTTCGGCACCAGCGGCGAGCGGTCCTTTGTCGTGACGGCGAGCGCGCGTAGCGCGTTGCCCTGGACATGCGGCAGGCCGGTCAGGATGTCCACGAACATCATCGAGACGCGGCCGCCCATGACGTCGTTGAGCGCCGGCGGTGAGCTCTTGTAGGGCACGTGCAGGAGGTCGAGCCCGGCCTTGTGCGCAAAGGTCGCACCCGACACGATCGCCGAGGACGAGCCCGAGGCATAGCTCAGCTTGCCCGGATTGGCCTTGCCGTAGGCGATGAGTTCGCCGACCGTCTTGGCCGGCACCTCCGGGTGGATCACCAGCATGAAAGGCAGGTCGCCGGTGCGCGCGATCGGGGTGAAGTCCTTGACCGGATCATAGGTCAGGCTCTTGAGCAGATAGGGATTGGCCGAATGCGTGGTGTTGGTGGTCACCAGCAGCGTGTAGCCGTCGGGCGCGGCGCGCGCGACATAGGTGGCGGCGATCATGCCGTTGGCGCCCGCCTTGTTCTCGATGACGATGCCGACGCCGAGTGCCTGCGACAAATGCTGCGAGATCAGCCGCGTCGTGGTGTCGGTGCCGCTGCCGGCCGCGAACGGCAGCACCAGCGTGATGTTGCGGCTCGGATAGTTGTCGGCCTGCGCAGCGGATGCGGCGGCGAGACAAAGGGCGGCCGTGCCGATGGCACGCAGGTTTCGGATCAACGCTGAAAGCATCTCGGTTCGTTCCCTCTTTTTTCGTTGGCGGGGAACCTAGCGTCTCCTCGTCGAAATCGGAAGGCGCGAGTTTGTCGCCTCGTCTCGCGGCGCGGAATTACTTCACCGCGGACCCCTGGCGCGAGGCGATCACGACGCCGGCGAGCACCAGCAGGTAGCCGATCAGGTGGAATGGCTGAATCTTTTCGCCGAGCAGCAGGATCGCCATGGCCGAGCCGAACACCGGCACCAGATGGAAAAACGGCGCGGCGCGATTCGGGCCGATCAGCGCCACGCCCCGATTGAAGAACAGATAGGCCAGCGTCGAGGGAAAGATCAGGATGTAGCCCAGCGTCGCCAGCGTCACCGCGTCGAGTTGCAGGACGCGGCCGCTCCAGGCCTCCCAGATTGCGGTCGGCAGCAGCATCGTCGCGCCGCAGCAGGTGGTGAAGGAGAGAAAAGAGAGTTGGTGGATCTTCGGTCGCCGCGGGATGAAGGCGGAATAAATCCCGAACGCCACCAGCGAGGAGGCGAACATGATGTCGCCCCTGTTGAAGCTGATGCTCGCGAGCGCGGCGAGATCGCCGCGCAGGATGATGATCAGCACGCCGAGAAGCGAGATCCCGATGCCGGCGAGCTGCGCACCGGTCAGCCGCACGCCGAACAGCACCAGCGACCACAGCGCCACGAACAGCGGTCCGGCCGACTGGATCAGCAGCGCGTTCAGCGCCTCCGTGTACTGCATCGCCCAGTACGAGATCGCGTTGTTAAAGGCAAAGCCCACCAGCGACAGGAACAGCATCAGCGGCAGGCTCTTGCGCAGATTCGGCCAGTCGCGCTTCAGGTGCGGCCAGGCGAACGGCAGGAGGATCAGGAACACGCCGAACCAGCGGATCGTGGTCACCGTCAGCGGCGGCACATGCGCGCCGACGTGGCGCGCGAGCACGATGTTGCCGGCCCAGAACAGCGAGCTCAGGCTGAGCAGCAGATAAGGCTGGTTGTTGAGCCAACTGGCCGGATTGGAGGCCGGTGGCGCGGGCGAAGCGATCGTCATTGGCGTTGGATACAAGCTTGCGCCGGATTTGCGTCGTGACACAAGTCACGCGGCCGCAATGCTACAATGCAGGCATGACCAGAGGAGGCGGCATTGGCGGTTAATATGTTGAACATCGACGGCCTGGAGCGACTTGATCGGGATGCACCGGTGGTGATGTTGAACCTGATGCGCTTCCACGCGCGCTCGGGTGACGGTTCCGGCTGGGACGCCTATTTGCGCTACAGTGCGGTCACAGTGCCGATGATCAAGGCGCGCGGCGGCACTCTGCTCTGGACCGGCGACGCCAAGGCGGTGGCGCTCGGCCCGCACGACGGCAACAAGTGGGATTTCGTCGCGCTGGTCTATTATCCCACGGTTGCGGCTTTCGTCGACATGATGACGTCGGAGGCCTACGCGAGCGAGGCCGATCCGCATCGCGTCAACGCCTGCGCCGAGCACGTCATCATTGCGATGAACGAAGCGTACAGCAAATTCAAAGTGAAGTAGCTCTGGCTGCCACGCCTCGCTTTTCTCTCTCCTGCGGCGGAGAGAGGACCTATGCCGCCTGCTTCCGTGACGCCACGAACACGCCGGCCAGCACCAGTGCGAAGCCGATGAAGTGGAACGCCTGCGGGTGCTCGCCCAGAAATGCCATTGCCATGATCGAGCCGAACACCGGCACGACATGGAAGAACGGCGCGGCGCGGTTGGCGCCGATCAGGCGGACGCCGCGATTAAAGCAGAGATAGGCGAGCGTCGAGGGGAACACCGCGACATAGAACAGGGTCAGGAGGTTCGGCCCGTCGAGCTTCATGACCGGACGCGCGGACAATTCCCAGATCTCCAGCGGAATGAGACAGGCCGCACCGCAGCCGAAAGTGAAGGCGAGGAACGACAGGCCGTGCATCGGCGGCCGCTTCAAGGTCAGCACCGAATAGAGCGCGAAGATGATCAGCGCGACGACGAAGATGAGGTCGCCCTTGTTGAAGTCGATGTTCGACAGCGTGGTGAAATCGCCATGCAGCAGGATGATCAGCACGCCGCACATCGACAGCAGCACGCCGAAGGCCTGCGCCGCGGTGAGGCGTACGCCGAGGATGGCCAGCGACCACAGCGCCACGACGAGCGGCGCGGCGGATTGCAAGAGGAGAGTGTTGAGCGCCTGCGTATGCTCCAGCGCCCAATATTGCAGCGTGTTGAAGGCGCCGATGCCGGTGATTGAGAGCGTGACCATCAGGCCGAGCTTGCCGCGGATCGCGGGCCAGTCCTGCGCAAGGTGTTTCCAGGCAAACGGCAGCACCAGCAGGAAGGCGAAGAACCAGCGCAGGAACGACAGTGTCACCGGCGGGATGTGGCCGGCGGCGAGCCGTCCGACGATGGCATTGCCGGCCCAGCACAGCGCGGTGATGCTGAGCAGCAGATAAGGCTGGTTGGCGATCCAGTTGTGGCCGGACGTGGCCGCGCCGGTGGTCTCGTCGGTGGCGGACATTGGATGGTGTGGCCCCGCGTCATGCACCAAGCCTCCAGCCCGGCGGCACCCGGGCCGGTTCAGACCCGGCCCGTTCAAAGACACGGAAATCCGGCCGATATCAATGGCGCGAGGTGCATCGCGTCCATGCACGGCAGTGGCCGGAACCTCGCTCAGCCCTTCAGCCCGGCATGGATCGCAAACGGCTTCAACAGTTCGGCGCAGGCGAGATAGACGACAACCAGAAGCGCGATGCCGGCCATCGTGAGCGGTGGCGGCGCAACAAAGCCGAACCAGGCACCGAGCGGCGTGAAAGGCACCACCATCGCGATCAGCAAGGCGACCAGCGATGAGACGGACAGCACCGGATCGGGCCAGCTGCGCCACGGTCGGCCATTGGTGCGAATGATGAAGATCACGAGGATCTGCGTCGCCATGGATTCGATGAACCAGGCGGTGCGGAATTCGTCCGGCGACGCTTGGAACAGCATGATGAGGGCGCCGAAGGTCAGGAAGTCGAAGACCGAGGACAGCGGCCCCATGATCGCGGCGAAACGCACCAGCCGCGTCATGCTCCAGACCTGCGGCTGCGCGGTGGCCGCGCGCGAGACCTGGTCGAAGGGAATGCCGAGCTCGGAGAGATCGTAGAGCAGGTTGTTGAGCAGGATCTGTGTCGGCAGCATCGGCAGGAACGGCAGCGCCATCGAGGCGATCGCCATCGACAGCATGTTGCCGAAATTCGAGCTCGCGCCCATGCGGACATATTTCATGATGTTGGCGAAGGTGCGCCGGCCCTCTTCGACGCCGTCGGCAACGACTTCGAGATCCGAGGCGAGCAGGATGATGTCGGCGGCGGCCTGCGCCACGCCGGTCGCGCCTTCGACCGACAGGCCGATATCGGCGGCCTTCAGCGCAGGTGCGTCGTTGATGCCGTCGCCGAGGAAGCCGACCACCGCGCCGCCGGCCTGAAGTGCCTTCACGACGCGCGACTTCTGATCGGGTGCAAGCCGGCCGTAGGCGTCGGTCGATTGAACCTGGACCGCCAGTGCTTCGTCGCTGAGCTCGGCGATGTCGGCTCCCGATAGGACGCGGTCGGCGTTCAGCCCGACCAGGCCGGCGAGCCGCTTCACCACCACCGGATCGTCGCCCGACAAGATCTTCAGCGTGATGCCGGTTGCCGCGAGCCGTGCGATCGCGGCCGCGGCCGTCGGCTTAGGCGGGTCGGCGAAGGCGCAAAAACCTTCGAAGACGAGATCGGTCTCGTCTTCAGTCTCGACCTCGCGCGTTGCGCCGGTCCGCGGCCGCGAGGCGATCGCGATGCTGCGGAGCCCTTGGTTCGCGAGCTCGTGCACGCGGGCGATCGCGCGGGCCCGGGCGCCGTCATCCATCACGCACAGCTCCAGCACCGCCTCCGGCGCGCCCTTGACGATGAGCAGCGCGCCTTCGGGGCCGGTCGCGAGCACGGATCCCAGCCGCCGTGAAAAGTCGAACGCCTGCCTGCCGGCAAGGGTCCAGCCCTGTGCGGCATTCGAGTGGCCGGCAACCAGCGCCGCGTCGAGCGAGCCGCGATCGCCGCCGAGTTTCGCGGCGATGGCGCCGAGCCGGGCGGCGCGGGCATCGTCCCCGCCGGCGGCATCGAGGCTCCTGGCCAGCGTGATCTCGGCCGAGGTCAGCGTGCCCGTCTTGTCCGTGCACAAGACGGTCATGGCGCCAAGATCGTGGATCGCGGCGAGGCGCTTGACGATCACCTTGCGGCCGGCCATGCGCAGCGCGCCGCGCGAGAGCGTCACCGTGGTGATCATCGGCAGCAGTTCCGGCGTCAGTCCGACCGCGAGCGCGACGGCAAACAGCAGCGAGTCCATCACCGGGCGGCCGAACACCACGCGGACGGTGAGCACGACCAGCACCAACGCGAGCGTGGCGCGCGCGATCACGAGGCCGAACTCGCGCAAGTCGCGCTCGAACGGTGAAGCCGTGTGGGCCTCGGCGAGCGCGGAGGCCGCCGCTCCGAACACCGTGTCGCGTCCGGTCCTGACGACGAGCGCGATCGCCTCGCCGGTTTGCGCGACGGCGCCGCGAAACAGTGCATTCGACGTGTCGTCTGGGTCGGTGGTGGCGCCGGCGCGCTTCTGGACCGGATAGGGTTCGCCGGTGAGCGCCGCTTCGCCCGCGGTGAAGGCTGTGCTCTCCAGGATGAGCGCGTCCGCGGGAATGATGTCGCCTGAACGGACGCGCAGGATGTCGCCGGGCACCAGCCGATCGACGTCGATCTCGCGGAAGTCGTTGTCGCGTCTGACTTCGGCCTTGAGCGCCACTGATCGGCGGAGCACTTCCGCGGCCTGCAGCGCCTGGCCTTCCTGGACGGTGTCGAGCCCGATCGAGAGCGCGAGTATTAGGACAATGATGAGCCCGCCGATATCGTCGCCGGTGAGCATCGAGACGATGCCGGCAACCAGCAGGATCAGCGACAGCGGCTCCAGCAGCCGGCGCATGATCGCGCGCGCCGTCCCCTCGACGCGCGGCCGCGCATCGCTGTTCGGCCCAAAGCGATCGAGGCGTTCGGAGGCGTCTGCGGCGGTCAGGCCTGTGAGGCCGCAGCCCAGTCGCTTGCATAATTGATCAGGTGAAAGATGCCAGAAGCGGTTGTCGGCGTGCGCTGGACTGTCCGACAAGCAAGGCTCCCCCTTTTAAAATGTCTCCTCAGGCAAATGCCTCGAAATTCGGCGTAACCTGTTGACCTACCGCAATTTGGATGGCCGCGCGCGCCCTGGCTTCGCCGAATCTGCCGACTGAAACGAGGTGCTGCATCGCATTGATCTCGAGCTCGACCATTGCTGCGACCGCATCATCGAAGTGGTCGATGGCCGCATCCGGGCCTAACGTCGTCAAGCCCATCCGACAAAGCGGATTTTTAGGGGATATCAAGGGCTTGGATAGCGCATTGGGCCCCGAAAAAGCCCCGTTCTTGCTTGCTTACAGAGGCTGCATCCTTTATCCGGTTGGCTGCCTCGCGTTCGAGCGGCCTCGGCCGTGATTGGGCTGGGCGCATCTAACAGATTGCATAGGGATTACCCGCGAATGGCCAATGTTGTCGTCGTCGGCGCCCAGTGGGGCGACGAAGGAAAGGGCAAGATCGTCGACTGGTTGTCGGAGCAGGCGGATATCGTCGTCCGTTTCCAGGGCGGCCATAACGCCGGCCACACGCTGGTGATCAACGGCAAGACCTACAAGCTGGCGCTGCTGCCCTCGGGCGTGCTGCGCGAGCAGAAGCTGTCGGTGATCGGCAACGGCGTGGTGTTCGATCCCGCCGCCTTCCTCGACGAGGTCACCAAGCTGCGGTCGCAGGGCGTCGCGGTCAGCCCGGACAATCTGCGGGTTGCCGAGAACGTCACGCTGATCCTGCCGCTGCACCGCGAGCTCGACGCGCATCGCGAATCCGCCAATGCGGCGACCGCGATCGGCACCACGCGCCGCGGCATCGGCCCGGCCTACGAGGACAAGGTCGGCCGCCGCGCCATCCGCCTGATGGACCTCGCCGATCTCGACACGCTGCCGCACAAGATCGACCGGTTGCTGGCGCATCACAATGCATTGCGCCGCGGCCTCGGCCTGCCGGAGTTCGACGGCAAGGAGATCCTGAAGGAATTGACCGCGCTCGCGCCGCAGCTCCTGCCCTATGCCGAGACGGTGTGGCGGCTGCTCGACATCAAGCGGCGCGAAGGCAAGCGCATGCTGTTCGAAGGCGCGCAAGGTGCGCTGCTCGACGTGGATCACGGCACATACCCTTACGTCACTTCGTCCAACACGGTGGCGGCGCAGGCCGCCACCGGATCGGGTCTCGGCCCCGCCGCGGTCGGCTATGTGCTCGGCCTCTGCAAGGCCTACACGACCCGCGTCGGCCAGGGCCCGTTCCCGACCGAGCAGGACAACCCGACCGGCCGCAAGATCGGCGAACGCGGCCGCGAGTTCGGCACCAATACCGGACGGCCCCGCCGCTGCGGCTGGTTCGATGCGGTTCTGGTTCGCCAGGCGGTCCGGACCTGCGGCATCAACGGTCTGGCGCTGACCAAGCTCGACATTCTGGACGGCTTCGACACGATCGAGGTCTGCACCGGCTATAAGCTGGACGGCAAGGAGATCGACCACTTCCCGGCGGGCGAAGGCGCCCAGGCCCGGGTCGAGCCGATTTACGAGACCATCGAAGGCTGGAAGGAGCCGACCGCCAATGCGCGGTCCTGGGCCCAGCTGCCGGCCCAGGCGATCAAATATGTCCGCCGGATCGAGGAATTGGTGGGGTGCCCGGTCGCACTGCTTTCCACCAGCCCCGAACGCGAGGATACTATCCTGGTACAAAATCCGTTTGAGGCTTAACGATCTCTTACCGGGACGCGCGTATAATTGAGTAGAAATGGCTGATTACTATCCGCTGATCGCCCGCGCTATTGCCGCCCTGGACCCCAACGCTCCCGGCGAGAGCCGTCGCGCGCTCTACGAGCGGGCGCGCACGGCGCTGATCGCGCAGCTCCGCAGCGTGCAGCCGCCGCTCTCCGAATCCGAGATCACCCGCGAGCGCCTCTCGCTGGAAGAGGCCGTCCGCAAGGTCGAATCGGAGGCTGCCCAGCGTGCCCGCGAGGCCTCGCGCCCCGGTGGCGGCGCCCGCAGCAGCGGCAGCGGCGATGCCTTCCGCCGCGCCAGCACCCGCGCCACCGAGGGCAACGCGCCCGCGCCCCAAAGCGCTGCCCCGCCGCGCGCCCGTCCGGCTCCGCCGCCGCCGCGCGCCGACCGGCCCTCCTTCAACGTCGATGACCAGGGCGACGCCCCGCGTGCGCCACGGGCTCCGCGTTTCGACGCGCCGCGGCAGCCGGGTCCGTCGGCACCGCCGGCGATGCCGGAGCCTCCGCCGGCCGGACGTGATCGCGCCAGTGGGCGCCGTCCGCCGGACATGGGACCTCCGCCGCCGCTGCCGCCGGCACCGGGCGTGCGCGGCTTCCGCGACATCACAGCCGACGCCAACGATCTCGGCGGCGCCGCCGCGCAGGCCAACCGCGCGGCGCGCCGCACCTACGCCAACGTGCCCTCGCCCTCGCCGGAATTCGACCGGCTCGAGCCGAGCCTGGAGAATCGCCCCGCCGGGACGGACGCGCCCTACTCCTACGACGAATCGATCGAGGAAGCCGAGCGCTACGCGCCGCAGTCGCAGCCGCCGTCGCAACGTCCACACATCCCGGTTCTCGACCGCGAACCTAAGAGGAAGCGCGCCCGCACTGGCTCCGCCTTTCCGTTCAAGAGCGCGATCGCCGTCGGCATCGTGCTGATCCTGGTCGGTGCCGGCATCCTCTGGGGCAAGCAGCTGGTTCAGACCGCGACCAACCTGTTGAAGTCTTCGCCGACGCAGGTGGTGGAGGCGCCCAGGGATTCGTCTCAGCCGCAGAGCAAGCCCAAGATTCCGGATCGCGTCGGCCAGCCCTCGGCCAGCGACCAGCCGGTCGCGCCGGTGGCGCAGAAGGTCGTGCTCTACGACGAGGATCCATCCGATCCGAAGGGCAAGCAATATGTCGGCTCGGTGGTGTGGCGGCTCGAGCCGATCAAGGCGTCGGGCAACCAGAAGGCCGACGTCGCCGTGCGCGCCGACATCGAGATCCCCGACCGCAAGTTCAAGATGACGATGTCGTTCCGCCGCAACACCGACTCCTCCCTGCCGGCGAGCCATACCGCGGAGCTGACCTTCGTCCTGCCGGCGGACTTTTCGGGCGGCGGCGTCGCCAACGTGCCGGGCATCCTGATGAAGTCGAACGAGCAGGCACGCGGCACGCCGCTCGCAGGCCTCGCGGTCAAGGTCACCGACGGCTTCTTCCTGGTCGGCCTCTCCAACGTCGACGCCGACCGCAGCCGCAACGTCCAGCTCCTGAAGGAGCGCTCCTGGTTCGACGTGCCCCTGGTCTACGCCAACCAGCGCCGCGCCATCATCGCCATCGAGAAGGGCGCTCCCGGCGAGCGCGCCTTCAACGAAGCGTTCGCGCAGTGGGGCGACTAGATCTCTACTCCGTGAGACCTCGGCCTGCGTGGCTCGAGACGCCCGCCTTGGCGGGCTCCTCACCATGAGGGTTTGATATCTCGCCGCGAAACGAGACCTCATCCTGAGGGCCCGCCCCTTGGGCGGGCGTCTCGAAGTATGGCCGCAGGTACGCTCTCTCTACTGCGCCGTGGCTTCCCGCTTGCGCGATGTCGCGCCTGCGTGCTCGCGGTCCATTACGGCGCGGCAGCCGGGGCTGACCTGAGCTTTCTTCTGCACCATGCAGGCCCTGATCCTGGGGATGTCGGGGATCTCACTGGAGCACAGCCGCATCGCATCGCCCGAGCACATCTGCTGCGCTTCGGACGAGAACGCGAAGCCGGGCGATGTCGGGATTGCGATGGCGGTGGTGGCGAGGGCGAAGAGAGTTGCGATGGTCTGATTGCGTGTCATGCAGAATGCGTCCCCGAGTTCCGTGGGCTTGAGCCACTTGATTTTGGGGCGCCGCACGCGGCTTGACCTGCCGCATGTCTCAGCCATCACGCCGGGACCTCAATCCCGCATGTGGTTGCTCGATCTCTCGTGATGTTCGAATCGAAAAGTGCTGCGCCGCCCGAATCAAGTATGCGCCATTGTCGCGCGGCCGCAATGGCAGGCGAAAAGGAATTCGCAATTGTTGCGCGCACGTCACGCACAATGCGACTCGCGTGCGATCAGATCAATCGATCGGAGGATACGCTCGCTTGTTCCGCATCGCTTGCGCCAAGGGCTGCGTGCTCTTCGACAGCCGTAACGCCCTTTGCCGTGAGCTCGAACAGATCGCCGTCCTTCATCACGTAACCGTCGGCGATCAGCTCGCCTATCTTGCCGTGCCGGTCGTCGGCAAAGGCGATGGATTGGCTGATGTCCCTGAGGATCGAGAGCTGTTCGTCGCGCAACATGGCTTCACTCTCCGTTCGCGGGGGATGGTTCCGGTCCTCACATGCCGTGGCTCTGAAACACCTTGCTGCAAGACCGCGACAGCTTGGCCCTGTTGGCTTGCAAGCAGCCTTGTACGGCCATGTCGTTGCCGAGGTCCTTGCGGCAGAAGCGCGAGGCGTCCCGCGAACAGGCCTTCTGCTCCTGCGGCGTACCCATATGGCCTTGCGCGAAAGCGGGCGCGTTCGACAGGCCGCTGACGGCCGTCAGCGCGATCATCGCCAGGAAGAACAGTTTGCGGGACATCGGCGGCTCCAGATCTGACAGGTGAGTTTCAAGTCCGTCGCTATGCCGCTTGTTCCCAGCGCGGAGCCCGCACCTCCCGCTATTCAAGGTTCCCGCGGCGCTGCTATAACGGGGCGAAGGATGAGGGTGCCTGATGAAACGCTATCTCGTGTTTGCGCTGGTTGGCCCGTTCGTGGGCGGATTCCTGCTGCTGCTGACGACGACCTATCAGTCCGGCTATTGGACCCAGACCAGTCTCGCTGAGGTCGGCAAGCTGTTCGCAGTGTTCTTCAAATCCCTGCAATACAGTTATCTGTTCGGCTTCCTGCCCTCGCTGATGATCGGTGCGGTCGATGACATCCTGGTGCACATCCGCCGGATCGGCCCGGTGCTGCGGATTCTGCTGGTCGGCGTGTTCGCCTTCATCCTGGCCTCGCTGACCTACAGCTCGCGCGGGCCGGACTCGGGCGCGGTGCAGTTCATCCTGTACGGCCTCGTCGGCTTCGTGCCGGCGGTGATCTCATCCTGGCTCGTGCATAGATATGTCGCGGAGCCGCAGCCGGCGGCGGCACAGACTTGAAGGCGCGACCTTCGATCACGCCGCAGCAACCTCCGCCGCGCTGGTGCGTTCCCTACAGGCCATGACCATGCCCGATGACGACATTCTTGCTCCGCGTCGATCCCGTCCGGGAAGCCGCTCGGGTGCGGCCTCTTCGGGTACCGAGGGGCGTGGGCCGATCATCGATCAGGACGGCCACGAGATCCGGCCCGAAACGCTGGAGCAGGGCTTTCGCGAGTTTCGCTTCGAGTTCGGGAAGGACAGTCCCTTCGCGGGCAACCCGTTTGGCAATCTGACGCGCGAGCAGCGGATCGCGCGGATCGAGGCGATCGCAAAGCTGCTCGACGTCGCCTTCGTGCTGCCCGGAACCAATATCCGCTATGGCATCGACGGCTTGATCGGGTTGATCCCGGTCGTCGGTGACATCATCACCACCGCGATCTCGCTTTGGCTGGTGCGAGAGGCGAGGGCGCTCGGGGCGCCCTGGTACATCACCGCGCGCATGCTCGGCAATGTCGCCCTCGATGGCGTCGTCGGCATCGTCCCGTTCGCGGGCGACGCCTTTGACGTCATGTTCCGTGCCAACATGCGCAACGTGCGCCTGCTCCGCCGCTGGCTCGACAAGCAGCCGCGCATCTGACACGCCCCAAACGCAAAAAGCGCGACGGTCTTTCGACCATCGCGCCCTCAGCGCACATCGGAGTGCTTCGTGAAAACTTATGCCGCGTCGGCGGCGTCGGTGCTGGCTTCCACCGGCTTGCGGTGACGGGGCAGCGGGAAGGCTTCGCTCTCGTAGAGCGAGCGGATGCCGTTCTGGTCGAAGCGCGCTTCCTCGACCTGGAGATAGGCGCCGTTCAGCGAGTCCGTCGGCAACTGCTCCATCGCGAACTGGACGGCTTCGGCCGCGGTGCCGAACCGGCGATAGGTGAATCCTGCACGCTTCTTCTTGCGGATCGCAGCGGGGAAGAGCTCGGCGGAAGTGTTGAAGTTGAACGGACGCAGTGGACGCATGGTCAAAGACCTCGTGATCTCTCTGGGGCTTTAAGCGCGTGGGGTTGGGACGGGCAGAGGCCACCATTGGAGTGGGCGCCGCACATGTCGTTTTCGTCCTCTAATATAGCCCGTTTTGACAAAATTGCGACCCCCGCGATGCGAGATGATGAATCCGCGCATGGCAGCTCCGCAACTGAGAAATTTGTAATGATATCAATTGTTTGAATGGTTTATAGCTTGCCAAGGAGCAGCAGCACGAGCAGCACCACCAGGACGAGGCCGCCGATCCCCATACCGGAATGACCCATTCCGTAGCCGTAGCCGCCGATGCGGCCCGACAGGCCGCCCACGAGATAAATGATCACCAGGATGATCAGGATGGTCCCAAGCGTCATGGCATCCTCCCTGGCGGCCGCCGCAACGCCATGGCCGGCCGCACCACCAGGTAAGAAAAGCACATCGCGCCGCCGGGTTCCATGACGGAACCCGGCGGCGCGCAAGGTTTATTTGGGTTCGAGCTTCAGCGCTGCGGAATTGATGCAGTAACGCAAGCCCGTCGGCCCCGGGCCGTCGGGAAAGACATGGCCGAGATGGCCGCTGCACTTGGCGCACAGCACCTCGGTGCGGATCATGCCGTGGCTGACGTCCCGCTCCTCGTCGATATGGCCCTCGACGGCGGGCTGGGTGAAGCTCGGCCAGCCGCAGCCGGAATCGAACTTCGCGTCGGACTCGAACAGCACATTGCCGCAGCCGGCGCAGGTGTAGGTGCCGGCGCGGTGGTCGTGCTCATATTCGCCGGAGAAGGGACGCTCGGTCGCCTTCTCGCGCAGCACCGCGTATTGCATCGGCGACAACTCGCTGCGCCATTGCTCTTCGCTCTTGATGACCTTGTCGTCCGTGGTTTTCGTCTTGGTGTCGGGCATGGGTCTCCCGTTTTTTCGATGATCTTGTTTTCGGTGATCTTGTTCAGTGATCTTGCGATCAGTTGGTGACCTTGCTGGCGCTCACCAGCGTCGGCTTCTCGATATAGTTATCCGCGAACAGCTTTTTCAGGTTCTCGACCTTCGGGAGGTCGTTGTAGGCGATATAGGGCTGGTTCGGATGCAGCGTCAGATAATCCTGGTGATAGGCCTCCGCCGGATAGAACGCCTCAAGCGCCCCGACCTTGGTCGCGATCGGCTTGCTGAAGACCTTGGCGCCGTTGAGCTGGGCGATATAGGCTTCGGCCACCTTCTTCTGCTCGTCGGAAGTGGTGAAGATCGCCGAGCGATATTGCGTCCCGCTATCGGGGCCCTGCCGGTTGAGCTGGGTCGGGTCGTGCGCCACCGAGAAGTAGATCTGGAGGATCTTGCCATACGAGATCTTCTTCGGGTCGTATTTGATCTCGACCGATTCCGCGTGGCCGGTCCGGCCGCTCGAGACGGTCTGGTAATCGGCCGTCGCCTTGGTGCCGCCGGCATAGCCGGAGACCGCGTTGACGACGCCCGCGGTGTGCTGGAACACGCCCTGCACGCCCCAGAAGCAGCCGCCGGCGATCACGGCGGTCTGGATCCCGCTGGCGGGCGCCGCGTCAACGGCGGGAGCGGGGATCACGACCGCATCCTCTGCGGCCCGGGTCGGCGCGGCAAAAGCCAGCGTCAGGGCGGTGGTTGCGGCGAGCAGGGACAGGAGGGCAGGTCGGCGCATGGCGATCCTCTTTCCGAAGGTCTGACAGTCTAGGGCGGTTGGGGCCAGGCGAACAGCCTGCCCGGCAATTTCGGACATTCGAGATACGGGCGGACCGGGCGATTGTTACGGCCGGACGGACACGAGTCTGTGAAACGCGCCGCCTGGAGCAGCTTGGCGAGGACAGGAACTCCGCGCTAGATGAACCGGCGCGATCGGTGATCGACCCAAAGAATGATGGCTGGAGCTGACCTGACAACATGCTGCGCGTCGTATCCCTGACCCTCGTCGCCGTGCTCGCCGTCCTGGCCGGCTGGAGCTCGATCGCGGCGGCCGAACCGCAGCCCGGCGACGACCTCGCCCTTTGCCGCGACCGCCAGGCAGATGCGCAGGCGAGGGCGCAGGCCTGCGACAAACTGCTCAATGCCGATCGCGTCACCGGCAAGGACAAGGGCATCGCGCTTTCCGTGCGCGGCAATATGCTGATCAACAAGCGCGACTACGGCCACGCGATCGAGACGTTGTCCATGGCCGTCGACCTCGATCCCGACAACGTCGTCACGCTCAATTTGCGCGGCCTCGCTTATGAGCGGACGGGCCAGGACGACCATGCGATGGCGGACTACAACCTCGCGCTCCAGAAGCGCCCGACCTACGGTGTCCCCTACAACAACCGCGGCATCATCCAGTTGCGCCGGGGTGCGCTGCAAAGCGCGCTCGACGATTTCAACCTGTCGATCAAATACGCGCCCAAGTTTCTGCTCGGCTACACCAACCGCGCCCGCGTGCGCACGCTGATGAAGGATTTTGACGGCGCGCTCGCCGATTTCGCGGAGGCCGAGAAGATCGAACCGGCCGCGCAGCAGATCACCGGCAACCGCTGCATCACCTACGGCTTGATGGGCAAGTTCGATCAGGCCTTCGCCGACTGCAACGGCCTGATCGAGAAGCAGCCGAAGAACACCTACGCGATCAACAATCGCGCCGACGTCAACATGCTGAAAGGCGATCTCGACGCCGCGCTGAAGGACTACAACATTGCGATCCAGATCAACCCGAACAATGTGCGGGCACATTCAGGTCGCGGCCAGATCTACGAGCGCAAGAAGGATCTCGCCCAGGCCCGTGCCGACTATCGCGCGGCGGCCTATTCGCTGACGAAGTTCGACGAGCTCGACGTCGCGCGCGCCCGCGCGATCGCGCAGGAGCGATTGGCCGCGCTGACCCCGCAGGCGCCGGCCGGATCCGCGGGGCGCCGCGTGGCGCTGGTGATCGGGAACGGCGCCTACAAGAACGTCCACGCCTTGCCTAATCCGCCACGCGACTCGCAAATGATCGCAGCCGCGCTGCGCGATGTCGGCTTCCAGACCGTGATATCCGTCAGCGACCTGACCCGCGACAAGTTCTTCGAAGCGTTGCAGACGTTTGCCGCCGAAGCGGAGAAGGCCGATTGGGCGGTGGTCTATTACGCCGGCCACGGTTTCGAGATCGGCGGCGTCAATTATCTCGTTCCCGTCGATGCCAAGCTTGCCGCCGACAGGGACGCCGAGACCCAGGCGGTTGCGCTGGAGCAGGTGATCGCGGCGGTAGGCGCGGCGCGAAAAGTACGTCTGGTGATGCTGGATGCCTGCCGCGACAATCCGTTCGCGCCGACCATGCAGCACACGCTGTCGCTGAAGCTGGTGGACAAGGGCTTTTCCAACATCGAGCCCGGCGCCGGCTTCATGGTGGTCTACGCCGCCAAGCACGGCGAGACCGCGATGGACGGCGACGGCGGCGCCGACAGCCCGTTCGCCACCGCGCTCGCCCGCGAAATCAAGGTGCCGCGCGTCGAGATCCGAAAACTGTTCGACATCGTCCGCGACGACGTCTGGCTCGTGACCAAGCACGTGCAGCAGCCGTTCTCGTACGGCTCGCCGCCGGGAAGAGAGGATTTTTATTTCGTTGTGGGGAAGTGAGCCGCGATGCCGGTGCCGTAGCAACCATTAAAGGCTAGGCGGCTTTTTCGGTCCAGGGCGTGCCGCGTTGTACGACAGTATTGGCGTAGATCA
>NZ_JBVVPC010000061.1:0-42123 GCF_055807355.1 Bradyrhizobium sp. Ken01 | reverse complement strand
TCAACGCCAAGGCACGCGATGCGCGCACCGCCTACGCCAATGCAACTTGACAACAGAGATAGTCGCTCACCCGGCGCGCGGGACGATGCTTCGCATCGCCCGGGCGCGCCGACCTCTCCCGCAAGCGGGAGAGGCTCAGACCGAACCAGCGGTGAGATCAACTTCGCCAATTCGCACGAGATGCCAGCTAGATCTTGTTGTTCTCCGGCGCGATCCCGAGCCGCCGGACGATCTCCGTCCCCACGGCGCGCGCCTCGAGCCTCGACCCGATCCGAGGGCTGCGAAACCGTCGTCCTGAGAGCAAGCGGATCACGACGATGCAGTGCTCGTCCTCGGACCGGCCGCGGCGCTCGACCGTGATCGTCTTGACGTCGCGCCCTTCGATGTGGTCGGCGCGCAACGTGCCGTCGCCCCACAGGCGTTCGACGCGGATATCGCCCTGGCGGATGATCCAGAAGGCGCCGGTCACAAGGTTGGCATATCGATAAACGCCGAAAGCGGCGATCGCGCCGACCGGCAGCAGCATGATGTCGACCGGCCCGGGCGACAGGCCACGCCAAAGCCTGTAGGCGTAGGGAACGGCGCACAATGCGACGACGATCAGTGCGACGATCCTGATGTCTCTCTTCGAGAACGGCTCGAGGGGGTCGCCGAGACGCATCTCGGGATTGCTGGCATCGAGCGGATTGACAGGAGACTCGACGTCGGGAACGTCGAATTGCGCGGCGATCCGCGCCACCGTGTCATGCACGTGGGTGACATCGGTGATCGGCGGCGACGTCAGGCGCTCACCGGAGGCGAGCGTGAAGGCGAGCTGGAAGCGGGCTTTCGCCCTCTTGCTTCCGGGAACCTGCAATCCCCTGATGTCGTCTTTGGCAACGATCCGCGTCTTTAGTTTTCCGAACGGACGCTGCTCCCCGATCAGGATCTCGTCCGGCGTGATGATCCACACCACCGCTGGCGCCAGCATGATGATTCCGACGAACGCCGCTCCCACCAGCAGCGCGACCACGGAGATGATCACCTCCAGGAGGTCGTGCGTGAACAGGCCCGGCGTGAAGCACAGTGCAACGGCGGCCGCAAAGCCGGACATGACCAGCCGCTGCGCGATCGAGGCGCCTTCACGAAGGCGAATGTCGGTGCTGCTGGTGGCGTCGTCCATTGCGGGCGGCTGATTCCGTAGCCCGCGAAACTCCACGGACGGGTCCGTGGAGTCAAGCAGCAACGGCGAGACCCGCGCCGGGTGTTAGCTATTGGCGTTCAGCAGCTTTGCCACGGTGCGGTCGATCTCGTCATAGCGGCCTTCGCCCGCGTGCTGGAACACGATCTTGCCGTTCTGGTCGATGATGTACTGCGCCGGCCAATACTGGTTGCTGTAGGCGTTCCAGGTCCTGGAATCATTGTCCTGCGCCACCGGATAGGTGATGCCGTGCCTCTTCAGCGCCGCCTGGACATTGGAGGCCGAGCGCTCGAACGGGAATTCCGGCGTGTGCACGCCCACCACGACGAGACCCCGGTCCTTGTACTTGGTGTAGAGCTCGGTGACGTGCGGCAGCGTGTTGACGCAGTTGACGCAGCCATAAGTCCAGAAGTCGACCAGCACGACCTTGCCGCGGAGGTCGGCGAGGCTGAGCGGCTTCGAGTTGAACCAGTTGTTGATGCCGGCGAAGTCGGGCGCAGTCTGCTGGCTTGCGGCAGCGGTGACGACAGGGACAGCACGCGGAGCCTCGTCGCAGATGCCGGGGATGACGGCGCCTGTTACGGCGATGCCGATCAGAGCGGCGGAGACGGCGAGCAGTTTGAAAGTCATGGACGAGTCCTCCGGTTGAGATGCGCGATGATCACAGGCCGATCTGGCCGGTGGGATAGAAGCCGGTGAGCCACGCCACGATCAGCGTGTCGTATTGAAAATAGGCGGCGAGCGCGAAGCCGATCACGACGACGCCAAAGCCTTGCTGAAGGCGCGGCGAAATGCGCGCGAGACTGCGCACCCGCGTGGTCGCGGCCTGCCCGCCATAGGCGATCGCCAGCATGGGGATAGCCGCGCCGATCGCGTAGGCGATCAGCAGCGTGCCGGCCCAGCCAACATTCTTCGTCGTGGCGACCAGCGTCAGGATCGAGCCGAGCACCGGGCCGGCGCAGGGCGTCCAGACCAGGCCGAGCGTGGTGCCGAGCACGAGTCCGCCGAGCGCGCCCTCGCGCTGCGTCGCGCCGGAATTGCCGAGATCGAGCCAGCCGTTGAGCCGGATCGACAGCCATTCGAACGGCGCCGGCCACAGCATCAACAGGCCGAAGCCGAGCAGCAGGATCGAGGCCGCCTCGCGCAGCACGTTCGGATCGAAATCGAACAGCCGCGTGATGGCGCCGAGCAACAGCGCGGTCGCGGAGAACGAGATGACGAAGCCGAGCGCGATCATCGCGGGGCGCAGATGCGAGCTGCGACCGATCGAGGCGCCGAGCAGGATCGGCAGCATCGGCAGCGTGCACGGCGCGGCGATGGTGAGGATGCCGGCGAGGATCGCGAAGAGAAGTTCGAGCATCGGGGGCACTCGTGAAGGGGGGCACGAGGATGGTTCGGGATGGATGTGTCGGACGTTACGCGCCGTCACACGTTCGTGACGGGAGTGCTGCTGCCGCGGCGGCGGTGCGTTCCCTCCCCCCTTGTGGGGGAGGGTTAGGGAGGGGGGTAGCCCAGGAGATGGTCTACCCGTCTGGCATCATGCCGCGCGCATAAGTCGAGAGAGTCCCCGTGTGGCACCCCTCTCCCTGCCCCTCCCCCACAAGGGGGGAGGGAATGAGAGAGACGTGTCCGCCTCACTCGAGCGCAGCGCCGCAGCCCACCCCCAAATACAAAACGACCCGGAGGGGGGCATCCCGTCCGGGTCGTTGGAGGTCTTGGGAGGTTTAACGAAACCGTATGAGAGCTTTATAGAAGGGAAGTTTTTCCGCCTGATGTTGTGCTTTGTTTCAATTGTTTCGTGGGCGGTAACACTTCCGTGTCCGGGATAGGGCCAAAGCTTGCGTCCTATCCCCTTGAAATGTCTAAGCTTCAGGCTGCGAAGCGCTCGACGCCGGCGCCCTTAAGCAATTCGGCGAGTTGCTTGCGGGCATAGAACATCCGGGTCTTCACCGTGCTCTGCGGGATGCCGATGATCTGACCGACCTCCTCCACCGACTTCTCATGGTAGTAGACGAGGTTGATGATTTCGCGATGCGCGGGTGACAGCTTCTGAACGCAGGCGCGCAGGATCGCGCTGGTGTCGCTGCGGTCGAGCGAGGTCTCCGGCGTGTCGCAGCCGTCGGCGATCTGGCGCACGTCTTCCTGGTCGATGTCCTCGAAACGGCGCTGGCGCATCGCGGTCAGCGCCTTGAAGCGGGCGATCGAGAGCAGCCAGGTCGAAACCTGCGAGCGGCCCTGGAATTGGCCGGCGGTCCGCCATACGTCCAGAAACACCTGGCTGACGAGGTCTTCCGCCGTGGTAGCGTCGCGCACGATCCGCAGGATGAAGCGGTACACGCGCACATTGTGTCGGCAATAAAGGATGTGCATGGACGTCCGGTTGCCGTCGGCAATGCTTTCGAGAAGCATGTCGTCCGAGGTCGCCTGAGCGGCAATGATGCTCTGGCTGGCTTGGGCGTTGATGGCGATGACGTTCGGCATTGACTTGGCTCCCCGTAGCGCCGCAACCGAGCGGCGTTTCCTTGGACCAAAGTGTTAATGAGCCAACGTTTCGGGACGTCTGCACGAAAAGGAGAAAATGGTTTCGTGCGCCATCAAATTGTTTCGTCGGATTAGCTGCGACGAAACATTCGAGGCAAAAAAGCGTGGAATTTCAATGTACGGAAAATACGGGGATGGGGATTAGGCGACGAGCGGAGGCGCCGGGAACATATTTCCGGGGTTTGCGTTCGATGTCGCCCAATCCCAGCTGTCGTCTTGGCCTAGTGCGCAATTGCGCACGGGGGGCCAGGACCCATAACCACGGAGTGGGTTCGGCGAAGACACGAGGGACCAGCCTCGCGCAGCAACTTCTGCTTGGGGTAATGGGTCCTGGCTTTCGCCAGGACGACAATGGGGCCCCTACGCCTTCTCGCCCGCCGGCGAGAACAGATAGCCGCCGCCGCGGATGGTGCGGATCACGGCCGGCTTTGCCGGATCGGGCTCGATCTTGCGACGGATGCGCATGATGCGCAGATCGACGGCGCGGTCGAAGGCTTCGGCATCGCGCGCGTTGGCCAATTCCAGCAGGCGCTCGCGCGACAGCACGCGCTTCGGATTGGCCGCGAACACTTTCAAGAGCCCGAACTCGGATGCGGTCAGCGGGTGCTCGTTCCCCTCGTCGTCGCGCAGGGCCTGCGCTTCGAGATCGAGCCACTTTGTCCCGAACCGTACCAATTGCTCCTTGTCCGATTTCGCAGCCGCCGTTTCCGCCACGGCTTTCGCCGGCGCGCTCCGGCGCAGCACCGAGCGGATGCGCGCCATCAGCTCACGCAGCTCGCACGGCTTGGCCACGTAATCGTCCGCGCCAAGCTCGAGGCCGACGACGCGGTCGATCGGGCTCGCCGTCGCCGTCAGCATGATCACCGGCACGTTGATGCGGCTCTTCAGGTCACGGATGATCGAGAGCCCGTCTTCCTCGGGCATGTTGAGGTCGAGCACGACGAGGTCGGGCATGCTGCCGTCGATCGCCGTGCGCAAGGACTTGCCGCCGTCGCACAGCGTCACGGTGAAGCCGTGCATCTTGAGGTAATCGCCGACCATCTCCCGGGCCGGGGCCTCGTCGTCGACGATCATGATGTGCTGGCTTTGGGTCATGGTCCTGAGATCACGGGATTTCGGTCGCGGGGAGGGTGATGGTGAAGGTCGAGCCCTTGCCGGGGCCCTCGCTCTCGGCGGTCACCTCGCCGCCGTGCATGTCGATGATACGCTTGACGATGGATAACCCAAGCCCGGTCGAGCTCTCGCCGGCGGTCGGTTTTGCCGACAGCCGCTGGAACCGCCCGAACAGGCGGCCGAGATCCTCCGGCGAGAGGCCGGCGCCCTCGTCGCTGACGCGGATGATGGTGTCGCCGCCCTCATGGCTGACGACGACGCCGATCTTGCCGCCGATCGGCGAGTATTTGATGGCGTTGCTGATTAGATTGTCGATCGCCTCGCGGATGCGGTCGGTGTCGCACATGGTGACGATGTTGACGGGCGCGGTGACGCTGATCGCCTGCTGCTTGTTGACGGCGAGCGGCTGGTTGGCCTCGGCAACCTCCTTGACCAGGGCCGCGACGTCGACGGGCTCGCGGCGGATGGTGATGTCGAAGGCGTCGGCCATCGCGTCCGAGATCAGATGGTCGACCATCGTGGTCAGGCGCTTGGTCGCATCGCGGATGTGATCGACCTGGGCGACCACGCCGCCTGACGACGCGCCGGTCGAGATCAGCTCCTTCAGCATCTCGGTGCGGCCGAGGATGACGCCGAGCGGGTTCTTCAGATCGTGCGCAACGGTGCCGAGGATTTCGTTCTTGAAGCCGTTGGCGCGCTGCAGCCGCAGCCATTGCGCCGAGAGCCGGCGGTTGGCCTGCATCAGCGCGCGGGTGCGCTGGGCGACACGGTCTTCCAGCTGGGTGTTGGCGGCCTGGAGCTGCTGGTAGAGGATGACGTTGTCGAAGGCGATCGAGAGCCGGCTGGAGAAGATCTCGACCAGCGAGCGGTCGGTCTCGGACAGCTCGCGCTCTGCCTGCAGCAGCACCACGACCTCGCGGCCGCTTCCGGTGCGCAAATAGATCACGCTGCGGTGGTCGGCGAACTCGTTCTTGCGGCCCTGGAAAGCGGCTTCCACCATCGCGCGCAGATCGGGATCGAGCGCCTTCGACGAGGTCGTGCCGATGAAGCGGCTGTAGCAGCCGCTGCCGGCGAGCACCGAGAGTTCGGGGTCGATGCCGCCATTGTCGCGCAAGACCAGGATGCCGGCGCAATCGACGTTGAGCAGCGAGGCGAGCTGGGTCAGCACGCCCTCGGCGAGCCGCTGCATCGACTTGAAGTCGTACAGCGTGGAAGCCGCGTCGATGATGATCTCGAGTCCGCGCCTTGTCTGCAGCATGCGCTCGAGCTGCTGGTAGGAGCGCAGCGCCGCGGTCAGCGAGGTGAACAGCTTGTCGGCGGTGAGCTCGGTCTTGGCCTTGTAGTCGTTGATGTCGTACTGCACGATCACGCGCCGCTCGGGCGCCTGGCCGGGCTGTCCGGTGCGCAGGATGATGCGGACGGTCTCGTTCTTGAGCTCGTTGCGGATGTACTCGACCAGCTCCAGGCCGGCGACGTCCGTTTCCATGATGACGTCGAGCAGAACGGCGGCGATGTCGTTGTGCGCGGCCATCAGCTTGCGACCTTCCGCCGCGGAATGGGCAGAGAGGATCTCCAGGCCCTGGCCGTTGAGCGAATAGTCCGAGAGCGCAAAACGCGTGCCGTCATGCACGGCCGGATCGTCGTCGATGACGGCGATCTTCCATTTCCGGGCGTCAACATCCTCCGATGCAGTATCGGTGTCGTCGATCAGGTGGAGGACATCGTCCTGTTCGGCCATTGAGAAGTCCCGTCAGTCTCTGTGCTTTGCGCGCCGCCCCTGGCGACCCGGGGCATGATAATGCGAAATGTAGTGCCTTGTCCCAGCTTGGATTCCAGCATCATGCGACCGCCAAGCTGCTGGGTGACGAGGTTATAGACGATATGGAGGCCGAGTCCCGTGCCACCTTCATTGCGCCTGGTGGTAAAGAATGGGTCAAAGGCCTGGCGCTGCACGTCGGAGGTCATGCCGGCCCCGTCATCGGTGAAGATGATCTCGACGTCATCGGCCCCGCGGGGCCGTGCCGAGATCGTGATCGTGCCGGCGCGACCATCGGCAAAGGCGTGGTTGGCGGCATTGAGGAAGAGGTTGGTCAGGATCTGGCCGTAGGAGCCGGGATAGCCGTCGAGCAGCAGCCCCTCGGGCATGTCGACATGGAGCGTGATCGGCGAGCGCTTCAGCACCGGGCGCAGGCTCGCGATGATCTGGTCGGTGGCTTCGCTCAGTGAGAACTGCCGCCGCTCGGCATGGGAGCGGTCGACCGCGACCTGCTTGAAAGACTGGATCAGTTCGCCGGCGCGCTGGAGGTTGGCGACGAGTTGCTGCGAGGCGTCGCGCGAGGATTGCACGAATTCTTCCAGCTGCGAGCGGCGCAGGCCGCCGTCGCCCTTGAGCTGGGCCTCGAAAATCTCGGTGCGCCGGGCAAAGCTCGACGCAACGGTGAGGCTGATGCCGATCGGGTTGTTGACCTCGTGCGCAACGCCGGCGACGAGGCCGCCGAGGGCTGCGAGCCTCTCGGCATCGATCAGATTCTGCTGCGCGGCATTGAGCTCGAGCAGCGCGCTCTCGGCCTTCTCCTTGGACGCGCGCAGCTCGTCCTCGGTCTGGCGCTTGGCGATCGCGTTCTCGCGGAACACTTCCACCGCGCGCGCCATGGCGCCGACTTCGTCGCGCGCGCGCGTGCCCTGCACCTCGCGGCCGAGGTCGCCGAGCGTGATCGCGCGCATCGCCGCCATGATCTGCTGCAGCGGCAGCCGGATCGACAGTGCGATCAGCACGCCGGCGGTGAGGATGATGCCGAGGAAGATCACCGCGATGGAAAGAACGCGACGGGAGATGTCCGCCAGCGTGCGGTCGAACGTCTCCTGCGCCTTCTGCTCGCGCTGGCGCATCTTGGTGGAGAGGTCGTCGATGGCACCGATCGCCTCGGCCTGGTTGGCGTCGATGGTGTTGCGCAGCAGCTCGGTACGGTTCGTGAGCTGCTCGGAGAGCTTTGCAAAGCCTTCGCGCAGCGCGGCGGTCCGGGCCGCGAGCCGCCGCAGCGCCATGCGCTGGAGGTCGTTGTCGGCGAGGTCGATCATCACCGGGATGGTCTTCTCGATCGTCTCGGTGTTGCGGCGGGCGTCGTCGGCCGCACCCGATGACAGCGACAGATAGTAGGAATTGGCCGCGACCAGCATCGCGGTGAAGGCCTCGCGCGACTTGCCCAGCGAAGGCCAGATCAGCGCGTCGCGATGGCCGGTGGCGCCTTCGATGATCGAGTAAAGCCCGGCCATGTCCCTGGCCGGTCCCTGCACCTGATCCTCATAGGTTTTGGCGATGGTGGCCTGCACGCCGCGCAGCTCGCCGAAGCCGTTGAGGAAGCGGTCGGTGGTGCGCTCCAGCTCCTCGACCGAACCCGACAGCATCGGGTCCTTGGCGGCACGGTTGGCCAGCGTCCCCAGCACCGCCTCGCGCAGCAGCAGGATCTCGGCGAACAGGTCGGGGCTCGGCTGGTTGATGTAGCGGTGGATCAGATTGTGCAGCCGCCCGGTCTCACTTTCGAGCAGCGCCAGAATCCGGTCGGACTCGCGCACCTGGCGCACGTCGTCCCAGGCCGAGCCGAGCACCTGCGAGCCGTTCCAGATCAGCCCGACCAGCACGATGACCACGGCGGAGTTCAGCGCCGCGATCGACAGGATGCGCCAGCGGATCGGCACCGCCCGGAGCACGCCGACCAGCCGCGCACGTAGCCGCCCCATCGGGCCGGGCGACCTGTCTGCATGCTCGCTGTGTCCAAGCCCGGGCAAGAGGCCTCACTCCACCTTACGAATGCGTTCGATCAGCGCGGCCGCGGCCGGATCTTGCCCGGCCTTGGCGTAGATCGCGACCATCGCATCCTCGAACGGCTTGCGGTCGATATCCCTGACGATGGTGACGCCCGCTGCTTCCGCCTTGCGCTGCGACTGCTCCTCGAGGTCGCGCCATTTCTCGCGCATGAATCGGCTGGAGCGCTGCGCGGCTTCCTTGAAGATGGTCCGATCGTCGACTGAGAGGCTTTTCCAGGCCTTCAGCGAGATCACCAGCACTTCGGGGCTCATCGTGTGCTCGGTGAGTGCGAGGTAGCCCGCATGCTTGTAATGGTCCGTCGTCACGTAGGATGGCCAGTTGTTCTCGGCGCCGTCGATCAAATGGTTGGCAAGCCCGGCAAGCACCTGCCCATAGGGCATCTCGACCGGCTCCGCGCCGAGCGCGCGGATCATCTGGCTCATCAACTCCGACTGCTGCACCCGGATCCGCAATCCCTTGAGGTCCGCGACACTCCGCACAGGCCGGGCGCCGTTATAGATCGACCGCGCGCCGGAATCGTAGAAGGCGAGGCCAACGAAGCCATAGGGCTCGAAGCTGCCGAGGATCTCGCTGCCGACCGGCCCGTCCAGCACCTTCTGCATGTGCTCGATGGACCGGAACAGGAACGGCATCGCCAGCACGTTCATCGCCGGAACGAAGTTGCCGATCAGCGCCACATTGGTCCGGTTGAGATCGATCGCGCCGACCCGGGTCTGCTCGATGGTCTCCTTCTCCTCGCCGAGTTGGCGGGAGTGGAACACCTTGACCTCGTGCCGGCCGCCGCTGCGCTCGGCGATCAGGGCGCCCATGTAGCGCAGCGCCTGCACGGTCGGATAATCCTCGGTCTGGGTGTCGGCGGCGCGGAATTCGCGCGCAGCGGCTCCCGTCGCGCAGATGGCGATCAGAAGCGCGACGAAAACCACCCCGGTCCGCGTGCGTTCGGCACGGTTCAACACTGGCACACTCAACCCCTCAGTGGTGGAGTCTATGGCGGGAGGAAAAGGTTCAATGCAATCTAGCAGATGGTCGTGGGAAGGCCATCCCGCCCGGGGCTTCGGCGTGATTGTGCGGCGCGGCCGGCGCTCATTCCCGGTTGAAACCGCAAATGCCGCGCCTTAAGCAGGGACAGCCGCTTTCGTCGTGCGGCATGGAAAGAGCCATCGTGACTTCAGCATCGCGCCTTTTGCAGGTCGCCGCCGCCTTTGCGGCCCTCTCATTGGCCGCGCCGGTGCGTGCCGCGACCGACATCGCCTGGTGGCACGCGATGTCCGGCGAACTCGGCCGGCAGCTCGAGAAGCTCGCCTCCGACTTCAACGCCTCGCAGACGGATTATCGCGTCGTACCGACTTACAAGGGCAGTTACACCGAGACGGTGACGGCCGCGATCTTCGCCTTCCGCTCGCGCAGCCAGCCCGCGATCGTCCAGGTCAACGAGGTCGCCACCGCCACCATGACCGCGGCCAAGGGCGCGATCTATCCCGTGTTCAGCCTGATGCGGGACATGAACGAGCCGTTCTCGCTCAATGACTATCTTCCCGCCGTTTCCGGCTACTACACCGATGCGGCCGGCAATCTGTTGTCGTTCCCGTTCAATTCGTCGACGCCGATCCTCTATTACAACAAGACCATGTTCCGCGACGCAGGGCTCGATCCGGACGCGCCGCCGAAGACCTGGCCGGAGCTCGGCGCTGCGGCAAAGCGCCTGCGCGATCGCGGCGCGGCGTGCGGCTTCACCACGTCCTGGCCGTCCTGGATCCATGTCGAGAATTTTTCAGCCTTCCACAATCTGCCGCTGGCGACGCGGACCAACGGCTTCGCCGCGCTCGATGCGGAATTGACCATCAACAATCCGTCTCTGGTGCGCCATGTCGCCGAGCTCAGCGAGTGGCAGAAGACCAAGGTGTTCGACTATAGCGGCCGCGGCCAGTCGGCCGAGCCGCGCTTCCAGAACGGCGAATGCGGCATCTTCATCGGCTCCTCGGCGACGCGCGCCGACATCAAGGCGAATTCGAAGTTCGAGATCGGCTACGGCATGATGCCGTATTGGCCCGACGTGAAAGGCGCGCCGCAGAACTCGATCATCGGCGGCGCCACGCTGTGGGTGCTGCGCGACCGGCCCCGCGAGGAATACAAGGGGGTTGCGCGATTCTTCGCCTATTTGTCGCAGCCCGGCGTTCAGGCCGCCTGGCACCAGAACACCGGCTATCTGCCTGTGACCCGCGCCGCCTTCGAGCTGACCCGCGCGCAAGGTTTTTACGAGCGCAATCCGGGCTCGGCGATCTCGTTCGAGGAGATCACGCTGCATCCGCCGACGGAGAATTCGAAGGGCATCCGGCTCGGCTCCTTCGTGCTGATCCGCGGCGCGATCGAGGACGAGCTGGAGCAGGCCTTTGCCGGCCGCAAGAGCGCGCAAGCCGCGCTCGATGCCGCGGTCGAGCGCGGCAACAAGATCCTGCGCCAGTTCGAGCGCGCCAGCCCGGATAGGTAGAGTTCTCAGATTGGACCTCTCTTTAACAGCGAAGGAAGTGCGCCCCCTCTCCCGCTTGCGGGAGAGGGTTGGGGAGAGGGGCTCTCTGCAAAGGGACAATCCCCTAGAGGAGAGAACCCCCACCCGGCGCTTCGCGCCGACCTCCCCCGCAAGCGGGAGAGGTGCGCCGTCTGCTTGGCGCGCATCAAATCAAGCAAAACCCGCTTGCCTCATCGGGCGCGCATGACCAGCGTTCCATCGCAAATCTTGCCAACTTTCACCGACGCTGCTGACTTTCGCGCGTTTCGCTCCGACCCACCGCGATGGCTGCCGATCGCCATCGACATCGCCAGCAGCCACGAGCTCGATGTCAGCGCGCCGCACGTGTTTGCGACCGGCACCAATCTCGTCGTCGGCTTCGGCGATCACCTGATCCTGAAAATCTTCCCGCCGCTGCTGCGCGCGCAATTCGTTTCCGAGCGCGGATCGCTGACCCAGCTTGCCGGCCGCCTGGACCTGCCGATCCCCGAGATTGTCGCGGAAGGCGAGCGCGACGGCTGGCCTTATCTGATCGTCACACGCCTTGCCGGCACGCTCGGCTCGGAGGTCTGGCCGCAATTACCTGAAGCGCAGAAGGAACGCGTGCTGCGCCAGATCGGCGAGACCATCGCGTCCGTACAGCGCGCGCCGCTCGGGCCGCTCGCGCAGATCGAGCCGCGCTGGGGAGACTTCATGCGCGCCCAGATGCAGGGCTGCAAGGCGCGGCACACGCGTCTCGGCCTTGCGCCAAAATTCCTCGCCGGCCTCGACGATCTCCTGCGCGATGCGCCCGCGCTCATTCCGATGGATGCGCCGGTGATCCTGATCGGCGAATACATTCCGGAGAACTTCCTGCTCGCCTGCGACGACGGCCAATGGTCGCTCGCCGGCCTGTTCGACTTCGGCGACGTGCTGGCGGGATGGCGCGACTACGATCTGCTCGGCCCCAGCGCCTTCATGGCAGCGGGCCGGCAGGGGAGGGTGCGCAGCCTGCTCGAAGGCTTTGGCTATGCGAAGCCGGACTATGCGCTGAAGCGCCGGCTGATGGCCCTGATGCTGCTGCACCGCTCCAGCGACCTCAACAGCCACATCTGCATCGAGAGCTGGCAGGAGCAGGCGAATGATCTGGTCGAGCTGCAGGAGCTGATCTGGCCGGGGTGATTGCCGGGGATCCCCACCGTCGTCCTGGACAAGCGAAGCGCAGATCCAGGACCCCTTACCCCAGGGAGGGGTTTTGCGAAGATTCGTAGTTGCCAGCTTCGCGCCGCAACTCCTGCTTGGGGTAATGGGTCCTGGCTTTCGCCAGGACGACGGTGGTCCAATAGGCCGCCTGCCAAACAAGCGAGACTCCATTCAGCTTATTTTATGAGCAAATGCGCATCTTTGTATGCAATGCCCCAAGACTTGGTTTCTGATCGATGGTTCGATCAATAGCTATTTCATTTAGATATTTCAAACTCTTATGCCGGTTTAAATTCTCATTAAGCCTTGGCACGAACCTTGCGAATCCAGTTCCAACCAGAAAACTTTGTGTTGGAGCCATTTCATGAAGCGCCGCGATTTCCTCAAGTCCGTTTCCGGATTGGCCGCAGGCGCGGCGCTTCCGGCCATGCCCTCCGTGGTTTCTTCGGCCTATGCCGATGCGCGCTCGGAGACGCTGCTGATCGTCTCGGAAGGCGGCCCCAACAATCTCGACATCCACGGCGTCGGCACCAACGTGCCCGGCTATGAGGTGTCCTGGAATTGCTACGACCGCCTGATCAGCCACGAGATGAAGACCGGCCCCGGCGGCGTGCCCTATTACGATCGCGACAAGTTCAAGGGCGAACTCGCCGAGGACTTCAAGATCGACGACATGTCGGTCACCTTCAAGCTGAAGAAAAATGCCAAATTCCATGACGGCGCGCCTGTGACCGCCAAGGACGTCAAGTGGTCGCTCGACCGCGCCGTCAGCGTCGGCGGCTTCCCCACCTTCCAGATGAGCGCGGGCTCGCTCACGAAACCCGAGCAGTTCGTCGTGATCGACGACTACACGGTGCGTGTCGACTTCCTGAAGAAGGACAAGCTGACGATTCCCGATCTCGCGGTGATCGTGCCCTGCATCGTCAATTCCGAGCTGGTGAAGAAGAACGCCAGCGAAAAAGACCCATGGGGTCTCGAGTACACGAAGCAGCAGACCGCGGGCTCCGGCGCCTACAAGGTGACGAAGTGGACCGCCGGCACCGAAGTCGTGATGGAGCGCAATGACGATTGGGTCGGCGGCCCGCTGCCGAAGATCAAGCGCGTGATCTGGCGCATGGTGCCGCAGGCCGGCAATCGCCGCGCGCTGCTGGAGCGCGGCGACGCCGACATTTCCTACGAGCTGCCGTTCAAGGATTTCCAGGAGATGAAGGCGAGCGGCAAGCTCAACGTGGTGTCGCTGCCGTTCTCCAACGGCATCCAGTATATCGGCATGAACGTGACCAAGCCGCCGTTCGACAATCCCAAAGTGCGTCAGGCGGTCGCCTACGCGATTCCCTACCAGAAGATCATGGACGCGGTGATGTTCGGGCTGGCAAACCCGATGTTCGGCGCGCCCAAGGACAAGCCGACCGAAGTCGCCTGGCCGCAGCCGCACAAATACAACACCGACATGGACAAGGCGAAGGCGCTGCTCGCTGAAGCTGGTTATCCCAACGGCTTCGAGACCACGATCTCGTTCGACCTCAATTTCGCCGGCGTGAATGAGCCGCTCTGCGTGCTGGTGCAGGAGAGCCTGGCCCAGATCGGCATCAAGACCACCATCAACAAGGTGCCCGGCGCCAACTGGCGCACCGAATTAAACAAGAAGGAGATGCCGCTCTTCACCAACGTATTCTCGGGCTGGCTCGATTACCCCGAATACTTCTTCTACTGGTGCTATCACGGCAACAATTCCGTCTTCAACACCATGAGCTACAAGTCGGCGGAGATGGACAAGCTGATCGACGGGGCGCGCAATGCTGCCGCCACCGGTGACACCGCGACCTACGACACCGACGTGAAGGGGTTCGTCGATCTCGCCTACAGCGACATCCCGCGCATCCCGCTGTACCAGCCCTTCGTCAACATCGCGATGCAGAAGAACATCAGCGGCTACCAATACTGGTTCCACCGCAGGCTGGATTACCGCGCGATGGCGAAGGGGTAAGGGGGCGTGGCGGGCGCTGTCCTTCAGAGTGAGGTGAGCACGCTCTTCAGGCTCCCTCCCCCCTTGTGGGGGAGGGTTGGGGAGAGGGGTAGCCACAAGCTCAGATCTCTCCCGGAGCCACCCCCCTCCCTGCCCCTCCCCCACAAGGGGGGAGGGAACGCAGCGGCGCAGGCCGTTCAAGTTTGCTCCCAATTGCAAGGCAGAAGGAGGAGCACCCCATGCTGACCATGATCGGCAAGCGCCTGATGTTCGCGATTCCCTCGCTGATCGGGGTCGTCATCGTCACTTTCCTGCTCACACGCGCGCTGCCGGGTGATCCCGCTGCGTACTTCGCCGGCCCCGCCGCAACGAAAGAAGCCGTCGAGCAAATCCGTAAAAAGCTCGGCCTCGACAAGCCGCTGATCGAGCAGTTCTTCCGCTACACCAACGATCTCGCCCATGGTGATTTCGGCAACTCGCTCACGACGGGCCAGCCGGTCGCGGCCGAAATCCGCAATCGCCTGCCAGCCTCCGCCGAGCTGACGCTGCTCGGCCTCATCGTCTCGATCGTGATCGCCATCCCGCTCGGCGTGCTGGCGGCGACGCGGCCGGGATCGTGGGTCGATCATCTCTGTCGTGTGACGACGACGGCCGGCGTGTCCCTGCCGGTGTTCTTCACCGGCCTGGTGCTGGTCTATGTCTTCTATTTCCGGCTCGGCTGGTCGCCCGCGCCGCTCGGCCGGCTCGATGTGTTCTACAGCGCGCCGCCGACGGTCACAGGCTTCTATCTCATCGACACCCTGATCGCGCGCGACTTCGAGGCGTTCCGTTCGGCATGCAGCCAGCTCATCCTGCCGGCGACGACGCTTGCGATCTTCTCGCTGGCGCCGATCGCGCGCATGACGCGCGCCTCGATGCTGGCGGTGCTGTCGTCGGAATTTGTGCGCACCGCGCGCGCCAGCGGCCTGTCGCCGGCGACCGTCATCGTCACCTACGCCTTCCGCAACGCGATGCTCCCCGTCATCACCACGCTGAGCATGGTGTTCTCGTTCCTGCTCGGCGCCAACGTGCTCGTGGAAAAAGTGTTCGCCTGGCCCGGCATCGGCTCCTATGCGGTCGAAGCGCTGATCTCGTCGGACTTCGCTCCGGTGCAGGGTTTCGTGCTGACCATGGCGGTCATGTACGTGCTGCTCAATCTCGTGATCGACATTCTTTATGGGGTGATCGATCCGCGCGTGCGCTTGGAAGGGTAGGGGAACACAATGAGCTCCGTTGCGCCTGCTGTTGAACCCGTCGGTCCCGCGCGGACGTCAGGGTTCGTCGCGCTCCTCGAACAGACCCGCTACGTGCTCGGCGAGAACAAGGTCACCGGTTTTGCCTTCGCGTTGCTGATCGTGATCCTCCTTGCCGCGATCTTCGGCCCCTATGTGGTGCCGTATGACCCGCTGGCGTCCGACACCGCGGCGTCGCTGAAGCCACCCTCGGCCGCGCACTGGTTCGGCACCGACCAACTGGGCCGTGACATCTTCAGCCGGGTCGTGGTGGCGACGCGGCTCGATACGTTCATCGCGGTCGCCTCCGTCGCGCTGGTGTTCCTGATGGGCGGACTCGCCGGCATCGCGGCCGGCTATTTCGGCGGGTGGACCGATCGCATCGTCGGCCGCATCGCCGACACCATCATGGCGTTCCCGTTGTTCGTGCTCGCGATGGGCATCGTTGCCGCGCTCGGCAACACCGTGCAGAACATCATCCTGGCCACGGCCATCGTGAACTTTCCGCTCTACGCCCGCGTCGCGCGCGCCGAAGCCAATGTCCGCCGCAACGCCGGCTTCGTGCAGGCCGCGCGTCTGTCCGGCAATGGCGAATTCCGCATTCTTCTGGTGCATATCCTGCCGAACATCATGCCGATCATGATCGTGCAGATGTCTCTGACCATGGGCTACGCCATCCTCAATGCCGCCGGTCTCTCGTTCATCGGCCTCGGCGTGCGTCCGCCGACAGCCGAATGGGGCATCATGGTCGCCGAAGGTGCCGGCTTCATGGTGTCAGGCGAATGGTGGATCGCGCTATTCCCGGGCCTCGCTTTGATGATCGCCGTGTTCTGCTTCAACCTCCTCGGCGACGGCCTGCGCGACATCGTCGACCCCCAGCGGAGGACGTGATGATGATTACGAATTCCGCTGTATCGCTCCCTCCCCCCTTGTGGGGGAGGGTTGGGGAGGGGGGTAGCCCCGGGAGAGGTCTGAGTTCGTGGCTAGCCCCCTCCCTGCCCCCAAGAGCGAGCTTCGCTCGCCTCGGACCCCACAAGGGGGGAGGGAATGAGAGAGCGGTGCCCGCCTCACACGCAAATTCCACTCAGAAATTATTCAATAAATTCAACTGCTTCCCTACTGTGCATGGGGTTGTTTTCGAGCTTTTGAGTGTCGGGAGGCATCCATGACCGCCCAGCCCCTGCTCGACGTCCAGGACCTCACCGTCGAATTCACCACCCGCCGCGGCATCGTCAAGGCGGTGCAGCACGTCAACATCTCCGTTGCCAAGGGCGAGACGCTGGCGATCGTCGGCGAGTCCGGCTCCGGTAAATCGGTGACGTCGTATGCGGTGATGCGCATCCTCGATCGTGCAGGGCGGATCGCCGAGGGCTCGGTGATGTTCTCCGGCATCGACGTCAAGGCCGCGACCGAAGACCAGATGCGCGATTTGCGTGGTCGCGAAGTCTCGATGATCTTCCAGAACCCGCGCGCCGCGCTCAACCCGATCCGGAAAGTGGGCGACCAGATCGAGGACGTGCTGCGCACCCATGTCCAGCAGGCCATGGTGTCGGATCGCGGCGAGAAGGCGATCGAGGCGCTGGAGCAGGTCAAGATCGCCCGCCCGCGCGAGCGCTATCATGCCTATCCGTTCGAATTGTCCGGCGGCATGTGCCAGCGCGTCGTCATCGCGCTCGCGCTCGCCTGCAATCCGCAGCTGCTGATCGCCGACGAGCCGACGACGGGATTGGACGTCACCACGCAGAAGGCGGTGATGGATCTGATCGTCGAGCTGACCAAGCGCAAGGCGATGTCGACCATCCTGATCACGCACGACCTCGGCCTTGCGGCCGCCTATTGCGACCGCGTCGTGGTGATGGAAAAGGGCCGGGTGGTCGAGACCGCGAAAGCCGCCGACATCTTCGCCAACCCTCAGCACCCCTACACGAAGAAGCTGATGCGCGCGACGCCGCGGCTCGGCGTAAGCCTGCGGGATCTGTTGCCGGAGGAGGAAGGCTCAGCACTCGCCGCCACGAGCGCAGTATCCGCGGAATTGGCTCCGACCGCCGCGGCGGGCAAGACGCCACTTCTCCTCATCGACAAGCTGGTCAAGGAATATCCCCGCCAGGGCGCGACCGCCACGCTCGGCAAATTGTTCGGCCGCAAGCCGCCGGTGGAACCGGATGTGTTCCGCGCGGTCGACGGCATCAGCTTCTCGGTCGGTCACGGCGAGAGCGTTGGCCTGGTCGGCGAGTCCGGCTGCGGCAAATCGACCACCTCGATGATGGTGATGCGGCTGCTGGACCAGACCTCGGGCCTGATTCAGTTCGACGGCGAGGACATCGGCGCCATCGCGCCCGCCGGCTTTGCCCGGCTGCCGCAGCGCAGCCGCATCCAGATGGTGTTCCAGGATCCGACCGACAGCCTCAACCCGCGCTTCACCGCCGTGCGCGCCATCGCCGATCCCATCATGCAGCTCGGTGACATCAGGGGGCGCGACGCGCTCCGCGCCCGCTGCGAGGAGCTCGCCACCATGGTGGGCCTGCCGCACAATCTGCTGGATCGCTTTCCCCACCAATTGTCGGGCGGCCAGAAGGCCCGCGTCGGCATCGCCCGCGCCATCGCCCTGCACCCGAAACTCGTCATCCTGGACGAGCCAACCGCCGCGCTCGACGTTTCGGTCCAGGCGGTGGTCCTCAATCTGCTCCAGGACCTCAAGGCGCGGCTAGGTATGAGTTATCTGTTCGTCTCGCATGATTTGAACGTAGTGCGCTTGTTGTGCGATCGTGTCATTGTCATGCGGGCGGGTCGAATCGTCGAGGAAGGGTCTTCCGAGAGGGTCTTGAGCGATCCGCAGGACGATTACACCAAGGAACTGCTGACGGCGATCCCGCATCCGCCGCTGCAGACACTGGGCGCACACTGAGAGCTTGTTTGGGAGCGTGATGGCCGAGCCGCTGGACGATTATATCGACGCTGTCACGAAAGCGCTGGCGTTGCCGGTCGAGGAAGCATGGAGGTCGTCCATCCGCGCCAATCTCGAGGTCTCGCTGCGGCTCGGCCGCCTCGTCGACGAATTCGCGCTGCCGGACGAGACCGAGCCGGCGCCCATCTTCACCGTCTGACGCCGCCATGACGACCAAGCCAGAGATGACGGCTGCCGAGATCGCGAGTGCGGTTGCGGGCCGCAAGATGTCGGCGCTCGATGCGACCGAAGCGGCGCTTGCGCGCATCAAGCAGCATGACACCACCCTCAACGCATTCACCGACGTCACCGCCGATCGCGCCCGTGCCAAAGCGCGCGCGATCGATGCCGATATCGCCGCCGGCAAGACCGTCGGCCCGCTTGCCGGCGTGCCCTTCGCGGTGAAGAATTTATTCGACGTCGCAGGCCTCGCCACGCGCGCAGGCTCGAAGATCAACCGCGACCGCGTGCCCGCCACGCGCGACGCCACGCTGATCGAGCGGATGGAAGCGGCCGGCGCCGTGCTGGTCGGCGCGCTCAACATGGGCGAATACGCCTACGACTTCACCGGGGAGAACGTCCATGACGGTCCCTCGCGCAATCCGCATGACACGACGCGGATGAGCGGCGGCTCCTCGGGCGGATCCGGCAGCGCCGTCGGCGGCGCGCTGGTGCCGATCGCGCTCGGTTCCGACACCAACGGTTCGATCCGCGTGCCGTCCTCGTTCTGCGGCATCTTCGGCCTGAAGCCGACCTATGGCCGGCTCTCTCGCGCGCGCTCTTTCCCGTTCGTCGCGAGCCTCGATCATCTCGGTCCGTTCGCGCGCTCCGTCACCGATCTCGCGCTCGCCTATGACGCCATGCAGGGCCCGGATGCGGACGACGCCGCCTGCACCACCACACGTGGTCTGGAGCCGACGCTGCCGCTGCTTGCCAATCCGGTTTCGGACCTGCGCATCGCCATCGCCGGCGGATACTTCCAGACCAATTTGTTTCCGGAAGCCGTCGAAGCCGTCAGCCGCGTCGCGAAGGCGCTGGGCGCAACGCGCGTGGTGGACGTGCCCGAAGCCGCGCGGGCCCGCGCGGCGGCCTATGTCATCACCACCACCGAGGGCGCCTCGCTGCATCTCGACCGGCTGCGCAAGCGGCCGAACGATTTCGATCCTGCCGTGCGCGACCGGCTGATCGCGGGCGCCATGGTGCCGGCGCCGCTGGTCGACCGCGCGCAAAAATTCCGCCGCTGGTATCGCGCGCAGCTCGCGGAGATTTTCAAATCCGTCGACGTACTGATCGCGCCCGCGACGCCCTGCACCGCGCCAAAACTCGGCCAGGTCAATTTCAACCTTGGCGGGGTCGAGCTGCCGGTGCGCGCCAATATCGGCATCCACACCCAGCCGATCTCCTTCATCGGCCTGCCCGTGGTTGCCGTGCCGGTGCCGCTCGAGCCGCTGCCGATCGGCGTGCAGATCATCGCCGCACCCTGGCGCGAGGACATCGCGCTGCGCGTCGCTTACGCGTTGGAGAAGATGGGCGTCGCCGCCGCGCCCAGCCCAAAAGGATTTTGAGATGGAGATCGATCTCCCCGACGTGATCGCGGACGTCAAAGCCGCGTTCGACCGCTACGAGCAGGCCCTGATCACCAACGACGTCGCCGTGCTCGGCGAGCTCTTCCGCAACGATCCCCGCACGCTGCGCTATGGCATCGGCGAGAACCTCTACGGCTATGAGGCGATCTCCGGGTTCCGCGCCGGGCGCTCGCCGGTCGGCCTCAACCGCCGCACCGCGAAAACCGTGATCACCAGCTATGGCCGCGACACCGCGGTTGCCTCCACCCTGTTCTATCGCGACACGATGCCGGGCAAGGTCGGCCGGCAGATGCAGACCTGGGTAAAATTCCCGGAGGGCTGGCGCGTCGTCGCCGCTCATGTCAGCATCATCGACGAGTCGAAAGAGACCTGACCGTATGATGCTTGACGATCTTCCGCCCGGAACGCTGCCGGCCGAACCGGCGGTGCCGCGTGTCGACCGGGCGTCGCCATCAGCCCACAAAATCACGCGCGCCGAGGAGCTGCGCCTGCAGCTCGCCGATGAGATCGTACGCGGAGCTCTGCCGCCCGGCGCGCCGCTTGATGAGACCGATATCGCGCGCCGCTTCAGCGTTTCGCGTACCCCGGTCCGGGAAGCGCTGCACCAGCTCGTGGCAAGCGGCCTCGTCGAAGCACGCGCCCATCGCGGCGCGGTGGTGGCACAGCCTTCGTTCGAACGGCTGACGGGCATGTTCGAGGCGATGGCGGAGCTGGAAGCGCTGTGCGCGGGCCTTGCCGCGGAACGCATGTCGGCTGCCGAGCGTCACGGTCTGGAAGCCATCCACGAAGAGCTGCGGGTGTTGAGCTACGCCGGCAATCCCGAGCGTTTCCACGAGGTCAACGAGCGCTTCCACAACGCGATCTATGCGGGATCGCAGAACGGCTACATCGCCGAGATCACGCTGGCGACGCGGGTGCGCGTGCAGCCGTTCCGCCGCGCCCAGTTCCGCAACCTCGGCCGCCTCGCCAAGTCGCAAGCCGAGCACGACCGCGTCGTCGTCGCCATCATGCGCGGCGACAAGCAGGGCGCCGCCGCCGCGATGCGCGCGCATATCGAGCTCGTGCGCGGGGAGTACGAGATCTACGCGGTGTCGGTGTAGGGCAACGGCGGGTCAATTTACTCGCTGTCGTCCCGGCGAAGGCCGGCAACTGTTATGTTGGCTTGGTGTGCAGGTACGGTTTCCTGTCGCGCATGATGGCATTGAGGACTGTGAGCAGCTTCCTGGCGACGGCAATGAGGGCGAGTTTGGCTGGTTTGCCGGTCTGTCGCAGTCGGGTGTAGAAGGCTTTGAACGGATCGGCGCGGCGAACCGCGTTCAGAGCGGCCATGTAGAGGGCGTCACGCACGCGCTTTCGGCCCCCGGCGATCTTGCGTTTGCCACGGAAGGCGCCGCTGTCAACGTTGAAGGGGGCCAGGCCGGCAAGCGCCGCAATTTGTTTCGGTCCGACCCGGCCGAGTTCCGGCATCTGTGCGATCAGCTGCATGCAGGCTACGGGACCTACGCCGGGAAGTGACCGTATCAACTGCGCATCATCCGAGATTTCCGGCTCAGTCTTGATCAATGCGCTGATGTCGGCCTCGATCTCGGCGATCTCGCTGTCGAGGACTTCAATGAGACGGCCGATACGATCGGCCATGGCGCGGTCATCGGCCTCGCTGCGCCGGTTCTTCTCCTGAGCACGCATGAGGACCAGCTGATCCCGCCGTTTTGCCAGCCTGGCCAGCGCATTGCGGGCGGGATTGGCGGCTTGCTCGGTGGCCGGCTGCATGGCCCGGGCAAAGCTCGCCAGCATCCGCGCATCGATCGGGTCAGTCTTGGCCAGCTGGCCACTGGCGCGCGCAAAGTCGCGGGCCCGGGCCGGGTTGATCCGGGCGAAACGGATGCCGGCCTGACTGAGCGCCTCGCGAAGCTCGATGTCATAGACACCCGTGGCTTCGAAGACGACCAGCACATCGCATCGCCAACGCGCCACGATCTGTGTGATGGCCTGTGTCGCGTTGGCGATGCGCTCCGGCACGCCCAAGCTCTCATCGAAGATATCGAGATATCGTTTGGAGACGTCGATTCCGACGCAACGAAGGGGTATCATCATGGTGCCTGTCCCTGTGATGCGAGGTCTGTTGGCGCAGCCTCGTGCAACTGTTCAGGTTGATAGATGGAACGGGCGGGAGACCGAGCCGGCTCACGGCGTCAAGCGCCAAGGACCCAACGGCTTCCCGCCCACCCTCATCCTGACAGACTTCCAAGACACAGGGACCCATAACCCCAGGGAGTGGTTGTGGCACGAGATGGTAACTCCGAGTCTTCGCCAAACTTCGTCCTGTGGTTATGGGTCCCGGATCTGCGCTTCGCTTGTCCGGGACGACCGTGGTATTGAGCTCAGGCCCTCGCTGCTTCCGCCATATATTTCCGCCATCCACCATACGCGGTAATATCTCGCGCCTCGCCCAGCACCTCGGGCTCGACGAGAAATCCCTTCACGCTGCGGCCATCGGCGAGCCGCACCGTGCCGATCGCCATCGGCGCGGGAATCGCGTTGACGAATTTGCCGAAGGCGGACGACGACAGCGACCAGATCTCCAGCTCGATCGACGCGCCCTTGCCGGTTTCGACGCGCAGCATGCCCGGCTTCGGCGGCGTGGTCGTCAATGCGTAGAGCTTGTAGTCCGCCGCGGTCCTGGTCGCCTCGATCAGGCGCCCGTTCAGCGCTTTCAATTCGCCGTTCAGCGCCATGCCGGAGAGATGCGCGCCGACCACGGCGATGGGAATCTCGTCGCTGCCACTTGCGGCAAGCGACGCCAGCGCGGGTTGCGCTACGCCCTTTGCGCCAAGCGTCAACTTGGTGTCCGCATGGAACACGCGGCCGATGCTCGCGAGCAGCGCGTCGTGGCCCGTGGGCGCAAGCAGCGTGATGCCGAACGGGATGCCGTCGGCGCGCATTGCCGCTGGCAGCGCGAGACCGCAGAGGTCGAGCAGATTGACAAAGTTGGTGTAGGTGCCGAGCCGGCTGTTGAGCTCGATCGGATTGGCCAGCACCTGCGCGGTCGTGTAGGCCGTTGGCGCCGTCGGCAACACCATCGCGTCGATATTGGTGAAGGTGCGCTCGGCGATCTTGCGCAGGCCCTGCAGGCGATAGAGCGCGGAGAAGGTGTCCGCCGCCGTCAGCCGCGCGCCGGCGGCGGTGATCTCGCGCGTCACGGGATGGATCGCATCCGGCGCGGAGGCGAGCAGGTCGCGGATCACGAGGTAACGCTCCGTGACCCACGGTCCCTCGTAGAGCAGCCGCGCCGTCTCGTAGAACGGCTCGAGGTCGAATTCGACGAGCGTTGCGCCAAGCGCGGTCCAGCGCTTCAGCGCATCGGCGTAAGCCGCTTCCGCCTTCTTGTCGCCGAAGAAGATCAGCTGCCCGCTGCGCGGCACGCCGAGGCGCAGGTTTGCCGGGAGCGGGGTGAGCGCGCCAAGCGGCCGGTCGCGCGAGAACGGATCGGCCTGGTCGGGACCTGCCATCACCGACAGTGCGAGCGCGGCGTCGTCGACCGTCAAAGCGAATACCGAGATGCAGTCGAGCGTCCGGCAGGCCGGCACCAGGCCAGCGGTCGAGATCATGCCGAGGCTCGGCTTGAGGCCGACGATGTTGTTGAGCATTGCCGGCACGCGCCCGCTGCCGGCGGTGTCGGTGCCCAACGACAGCGGCACCAGCCCGGCGCCGACGGCGGTGGCCGATCCCGAGCTCGATCCGCCGGGAATGAGGTCCTCGCGGATCGCGTTTCGGGGGATGCCGTAGGGTGAGCGCACGCCGACCAGGCCGGTCGCGAACTGGTCGAGATTGGTCTTGCCGATGATGATGGCGCCCGCGGCACGCAGCCGCTGCACCGCGGTCGAATCGTGTGTCGGGGTGTACGAGAAAGCCGGGCACGCCGCAGTGGTCGGAAATCCCAGCGCGTCGATATTGTCCTTCACCACGACCGGTACGCCATAGAGCGGCAGGGTGGCTGCCTCCTTGGTGGCGAGCTTCTCGGCTTCCGCGATTGCGTCCTTCTCGTCGCGCAGGCTGATGAAGACGGCGGGATCGTTGTGGTCGCGGATGCGCTGATAGGTGCGCGCGACCGTCTGCGCCGGGGTGAGCGTGCCCGCGCGATGCGCGGCCACGATCGCGGCGATCGTTTCAGGCTGCTCAGCCCCCATTTCAGCCCTCATGTCGACAAACTCCGGCTACGTCTCTTCAGCCGGATCGAAGCAAGCGATGTGCCATTGTGTACAGAATTCGGGCAGGACAAGTGCTCCGGATATTATCGAGAGATCAGTGGCTTGTGGGATAATTCGAGCGCCGGCGGGCCCGCGTGTCAGCGCCCTGTTACGGGCATTTGCGCAAATAATGGGCAGCTCGCCCTGCCCGAGCTTGCGCCCCAACAATTGTCGTGGCCAACATGCCGGCCAACGCGGTCCGGACGAGGCTGCGGCCGGTCCCGGCTCCGGGCGAGGAGGAAACCATGACAGCCGCCCCTCGCGGTGATGCTTCGAGCTTGTTCGCGACACCCAGAACCGTAGCTGACCATCGCGCCGACGGCAGCATCGTGCTGCGCTCGCCCGAGCCCCTGGGCAATGGCGCGCGTTGCGTCGGCGACTGGCTAGAGCAATGGGCGAGGCAGAGGCCCGATGCGATTTTCCTCGCGGAGCGCGGCAGCGCCGAAGCGCCATGGACCACCGTCACCTATGCGCAGGCGCTGCGCCAGGTGCGCGCGGCAGCGTCATGGATTCTGGCGCAAGGTCTCAGTCCGGAGCGCCCGCTCGCGATCCTCTCCGACAACAGCGTCGATCATGCGCTGCTGGCACTCGCGGCCCAGCATGTCGGCGTGCCCTCGGCGGCGATCTCCCCGGCCTATTCGCTGATGTCGAAGGATTTTGACAAGCTCAAGAGCATGATTACGCTGCTTGAGCCCGCCGCGATCTATGTCTCCGCGACGAGGCCGTTTGCGGCGGCGCTGGCCGCGATCAAGCCCCTGCATAGCGCGCAGATCATCAGCGGCAATGCCGACGATACCGATGCGCTGGCCTTCCGCACCATCGCGGCAACGCCGGAGAGCCCCGACGTCGCAACGGCTTTCTCCGCAGTGACGTCCGATACGATCGCGAAATTCCTGTTTACCTCCGGCTCGACCGGCACGCCGAAAGCCGTGATCAACACCCACCGCATGCTCACGTCCAGCCAGCAGGCCAAGGCCCAGACGTGGACCTTTCTCGAACAGGCGCGCGAAGATGTCGTCATTCTCGACTGGCTGCCCTGGAGTCACACGTTCGGCGCCAACCACAATTTCAATCTGGTGCTGCGCAATGGCGGCTCGCTCTATATCGACGGCGGCAAGCCGGCGCCCGGCCTGTTTGCGACGTCACTCGGCAATCTCAGAAGCGTGATGCCGACGGTCTATTTCAACGTGCCGCGCGGCTTCGACATGTTGATTGCGGCGCTGCGCGACGACGAGGAGTTGTGTCGCCGCTTCTTCAGCGAGGTGAAATTCGCCTTCTACGCAGGGGCTGCGCTGCCGCAGAATCTCTGGGACGCGCTCGAACAGCTCTCCATCAAGACCGTTGGCCGCGCGATGCCGATGGTCTCGGCGTGGGGCTCGACCGAGACATCGCCGCTGGCGACCGACTGCCATTTCCTCGCGGAGCGCTCGGGCAATATCGGCGTGCCCATACCCGGCACCGAATTGAAACTCGTCACCTCCGGCGACAAACTGGAGGTGCGTGTGCGCGGCCCCAACGTCACGCCGGGCTACTGGAAGGCGCCGGAGCTGACCAGGCAGGCGTTTGACGACGAGGGCTTTTATCTTATCGGTGACGCCGTGAAGTTCGCCGATGCGAACCGGCCTGAGCGCGGCCTGTTCTTCGACGGCCGCGTCGCGGAGGACTTCAAGCTCAATTCGGGCACCTGGGTCAATGTCGGCACGCTGCGCGTCGCCGGCATCGCCGCGCTGGCGCCGCTCGCGCAGGACATCGTCGTCACCGGCCATGGCGGCGACGAGGTGCGCTTCCTGGTCTTTCCCAACATCTCTGCGTGCCGCGCGCATGCCGGCCTGCCCGAGACCGCAGGCGTCAACGACGTGCTCGCGCATGACAAGGTCAGAGTCGCGATCGCGCAGGGTCTGGCGAAGCTCAAGCAACACGGCGCCAATTCCTCCGGCCACGCCACGCGCGCGCTGCTGCTCGCGGAGCCGCCGTCGGTCGACGGCGGCGAGATCACCGACAAGGGCTACATCAACCAGCGCGCCGTGCTGACGCGGCGCGCCGATGCCCTGGCGCGGTTGGATGACGATGTCTCGGGTGAGTGGATCGGTTGCGGCAGTTAGCCCGTCCACGCCCGCGCTAGCTGCTCTCGTGCCCCGGACGCAGCGCAGCACGCAGTGATGCGCTGCAGAGCCGGGGCCTATCTTGCTTAATGCGCGCGGTCGCATGGATCCCGGCTCTGCGCAGCAGCGTTTCACGCTGCAGCGCGTCCGGGACACGAGAGTTGGGCAAGCCTAAATACGCCAGCCAACCTGCCGCATTCTGCTGCATGATTCTTTTGTTGCCTCGGCAACTAATTTATGCGAACCGTTCCAGACAAGGATGACGGCGGAAGGAACCGCCGCGTCGGATCGGAGGAAGCAATGCTCGGCAGAGAGGGCGCCGCGGGCGAGCGCCTGCGCATGCGTGAACATGACGGCGACCGCAGCTCGCTGCGTGGCCCGTCAGGTCTCGGTGCTGCCGGTCACCGCGCCGAGATTCTCGTGCAGGCGGCGCAACAGGTCGATCAGCACCTCGCGCTCGTCCTTGTCCAGGCAGGACAACAGGCGCCGTTCGCGCTCGAATGCCGCGACGATCACCTTGTCATGGATGGCGCGGCCCTTCGCGGTCAGCGCGATCGAATGGGTGCGCCCGTCGTTGGGATCGGTGCGGATCGAGATCAGCGCCCGCTTTTCCAGGCCGGCCAGCGTCCGGCTCACCGGGCCCTTGTCGAAACCGATGACATGGCAGATGCGCGAGGCGGGGATGCCGGGCTCGATCGCCAGCAGCGACATGATCCGCCATTCCGTGACGTTGACGCCGAACTGCCGCTGATAGAACGCGGTGGCGCTGTTGGAGAGCTTGTTGGCGATGAAGGTGATGAACGCCGGGACGTAGCGGTCGAGATCGAGCGTCGGTCCCGTTTCGGCGGGCGCAGGTTTTTGGCGGGCTCTGGTCGAAGACGGCGGCATGTCGGGATTCTGTCTCGCGGCGTGTCTGGAGACCTAAGAGTAAGCGCCGCCCTTTCACAAGTTCAAAATGAGGGAGGACTTCCATGAGCACTTCCAGCTCCCCGGAAATCACCGGTTCGTCGCCTGTCCCGCATCTCGACGTCGATCCTTTCGCAATGGAGTTTTTCGCCGATCCCTATCCCACGCATGAGCTGTTGCGGGAGGCCGGACCTGTCGTCTATCTCGACAAGTGGAGCGTCTACGGCGTGGCGCGCTATGCCGAAGTTCATGCCGTGCTGAATGATCCCGCGACCTTCTGCTCCAGCCGCGGCGTCGGCCTCTCCGACTTCAAGAAGGAGACGCCGTGGCGGCCGCCGAGCCTGATCCTCGAAGCCGATCCGCCCGCGCACACCCGCACCCGCGCGGTGCTGTCGAAAGTGCTGTCGCCGACCGTGATGAAGCAGGTGCGCGACCGCTTTGCGGCGGCGGCGGAGCAACGTGTTGATGCTCTGCTGGAGAAGCGCAGCTTCGATGCGATCACCGATCTCGCCGAGGCCTATCCGCTCTCGATCTTCCCGGATGCGTTGGGCTTGAAGCCCGAAGGCCGCGAGCATCTCATCCCCTATGCGAGCCTCGTCTTCAACGCGTTCGGCCCGCCGAACCAGCTGCGGCAGGACGCGATCGCGCGCTCGGCGCCGCACCAGGCCTATGTCACCGAGCAGTGCCAGCGCGACAATCTCGCGCCCGGCGGCTTCGGCGCCTGCATTCACGCCCGTGTCGACGACGGCGAGATCACGGCGACCGAGGCGCCGCTGCTGGTGCGCTCGCTGCTGTCCGCCGGCCTCGACACCACCGTGAACGGCATCGGCGCCGCCGTCTATTGCCTCGCGCGCTTCCCCGACCAGTGGCAACGCTTGCGCGACGATCTCACGCTGGCGCGCAACGCTTTCGAGGAAGCCGTCCGCTTCGAGAGCCCGGTGCAGACGTTTTTCCGCACCACCACGCGCCAGATCGAGCTGTCCGGCGCAACGATCGGCGAGGGCGAGAAGGTGCTGATGTTCCTCGCCGCCGCCAATCGCGATCCGCGGCGCTGGGACAAGCCGGACAGTTACGACATCACCCGGCGTTCGTCCGGCCATGTCGGCTTCGGCTCCGGCATCCACATGTGCGTCGGCCAGCTCGTCGCGCGTCTCGAGGGCGAGGTGATGCTGACCGCACTGGCGAAGCGCATTGCCGGGATCGAGATCACGGGCGAGCCGAAGCGCCGCTTCAACAACACGCTGCGGGGGCTCGACAGCCTGCCTGTGACCATCACTCCGGCCTGACGAGAAGTTCTATGCCCGCCATCATTTTCATCCATCCCGACGGCAAGTCCGATCGCATCGAAACCGGCGTCGGCGAGAGCGCCATGCAGGCCGCCACCCGTCACGGCCTCGACGGCATTCTAGCCGAATGCGGCGGCAACGCGATGTGCGCGACCTGCCACGTCTATGTCGACGACACCTGGCTCGCGCTTTTGCCGGCAGTGGCCGATGACGAGGACGCGCTGCTCGACGGCACCGCGACCGAGCGGCTGCCGAACAGCCGCCTGTCGTGTCAGATCCACATCACGCCCGCGCTGGACGGGCTCGTGCTGAGACTGCCGGAGCGGCAAGTCTGAGTCTTCAACGTGCCGGCAACGACCGGCGCGGCATCACATCGAACAGGGGAGGGAACCATGAGACATCTGAAGTGGACGCTTGCGTTGGCGGCGAGCCTGATTGGCGGAGCGGCAACTGCCGAGATCTCGGACAACGTCGTGCGCGTCGGCGTGCTCAACGACATCTCCGGCATCTTCCAGGACACCAACGGCATGGGCTCGGTCGAGGCCGCGCGCATGGCCGCTGAGGATTTCAACGGCGGCGGCAAAGGCATCAAGGTCGATATCGTCTATGCCGATCACCAGAACAAGGCCGACGTCGGCAACGCCATCGCGCGCAAATGGCTCGATGTCGAGGGCGTCGACGCCATCGTCGACGTGCCGAACTCGGCCGTTGGCCTCTCCATCAACACGCTGCTGCGCGACAGCCGCATGACGTTTCTCGCATCGTCCACCGCGAGCTCCGATCTCACCGGCAAGGCCTGCTCGCCCAACACCATCCAATGGGTCAACGACACCTGGGCGACCGGCAACACCACGGCGGCCGCCATGGTGTCGCGCGGCGGCAAGGAGTGGTATTTCCTCACGGTCGATTTTGCGCTCGGCAAGGGCATCGAGACGGAAGCTCAGAAATACATCGAGGCGCATGGCGGCAAGGTGATCGGATCCAGCAAGCATCCGCTCGGCACGTCCGACTTCGCGTCGTTCCTGTTGCAGGCGCAGGGCTCGAAGGCGCAGGTGATCGGGCTCGCCAATGCCGGCGGCGACACCATCAACGCGGTGAAGCAAGCGGCCGAGTTCGGGATCCAGCAGGGCGGACAAAAGCTCGTCGCCTTCCTGCTCTTCATCAACGACGTCCACGGCATGGGCATCAAGGTCGCGCAAGGCCTCCAGCTCATGGAGGCCTTCTATTGGGACATGAACGATGACACCCGCGCCTTCGCCAAGCGGTTCGCCGCGCGGCCCGGCATGAACGGCAAGATGCCGAGCGGCAACCAGGCCGGAGTTTATGCCTCCACGCTGGCTTATCTCAACGCGGTCGCCGCAACCGGCAGCGACAATGCCAAGGATGCCGTGCCCGAGATGAAGAAGTTCAAGGGCAAGGACAAGCTGTTCGGCGACACCACGATCCGCCAGGATGGCCGCGTCGTGCATCCGATGTATCTGTTCGAAGTGAAGAAGCCGGAGGAGTCGAAATATCCGTACGACTATTACAAGCTGGTCTCGACGATCTCCGCGGAGCAGGCGTTTCGACCGCTGGCGGAGGGTGGCTGCGGGTTGGTGAAGTGATCGTAGCGAAGAGCGTAGCTGCACCCTCTCCCCTTGCGGGAGAGGGTGGCTTCGCGTGAGCGAAGGCGGGTCAGGGGTTCTATCCTCACGAATGGTCTTGCGAGTGGAGAGAACCCCTCATCCGGCGCTTCGCGCCACCGTCTCCCGCAAGGGGAGAAGGAAACAACCTACACCACCTTGCTGCTTCCCTGCGTGATCAGCCGCGCGGCGCGCTGGTCGCGGGCGTAGATCCAAAGCCAGCTCAACGCGACGCTGAGGCGGTGGCGCAAGCCGATCAGGAAGTAGATGTGGGCGATGCCCCAGATCCACCACGCGATGGTGCCGCGCAATTTGATGCGCCCGAAGTCGATCACCGCGAGCCGCTTGCCGATCTGCGCGAGGCTGCCGGAGTGCTTGTAGCGGAACGGGCCGGTCGGCTCCTGGCGCAGCCGCGCCTTGATGGTCTCGGCCACGTGGCGGCCCTGCTGCTTGGCGGCCGGCGCGATGCCGGGCACAGGCTTGCCGTCCCAGGCGTTGATCAAGACGGTATCGCCGATCGCAAAGATTTCGGGATGACCGGGGATGGTAAGATCGTCTTCGACCTGCACGCGCCCGGCACGATCGGCCGGTGCGCCCAGCCACTCGGCCGCGGGCGAGGCGCGCACACCGGCGGCCCAGATTCGTGTCTTGGCTTCGAGCAGCTTGCCGCCGAACACCACGCCCTCGCGATTGATCTCGGTGACGGCCTGTCCGAGCACGACCTCGACACCGATTTTTTCCAGCGAGGCCTGCGCATAGGCCGAGAGATCATCGGGAAAGCCTGCGAGCACGCGCGGGCCGGCCTCGATCAGCACCACCCGCGCCTTGTTGGTGTCGATGTTGCGGAAGTCGGCGGGCAATGTGTGGTGCGCCATTTCGGCGATGGTGCCAGCGAGCTCCACGCCGGTGGGGCCGGCGCCGACGATGACGAAAGTCAATCGCGCTGCGCGCTTTTCGGGATCGGTCTCGCGCTCGGCGCGCTCGAACGCCACCAGGATGTGACGGCGCAGCGTCGTCGCGTCCTCCAGCGTCTTCAGGCCTGGCGCGAACTGTTCCCATTCGTCGTGGCCGAAATAGGCATGCCGCGCGCCGGTGGCGAGCACCAGCGTGTCGTAAGGCACCTCGCTGCCGTCGTCGATCAGTACGCAGCGCCTGCCGGCGTCGATGCCGCTGACGGTCGCAAACAGCGTCGTCACATCGCGCCGGTCGCGCATCAGGTGCCGGACCGGCCATGCGATCTCGCTGGTGGCGAGCGAGGCGGTGGCGACCTGGTAGAGCAGCGGCTGGAACAAATGATGGTTGCGACGGTCGATCAGCGTGATCTCGACCGGGCTGCCGGCAAGCCGGTAGGTCGTCTCCAGCCCGCCGAAACCGGCTCCGACGATGACGACGCGATGCGGTGTCGTGGTCATGATGCGCCCTCGAATCTCGCTGCTCTATTCTCTCATTTAAGTGCGGATTGGGCGTGGCGGTCCAATAGCCGTCATCAATGGACGGATAGGCTAAGGATATCGAGTGTATCGCTATCCCGCGAAAAAGCGCCGCAGCCTCATCCGAAGTAAGTAGAATTATATTTCTTGCTATCGCCGATCGCGGCGAAATATGGTGCAGGGGCGGGCGCTGAGCCATTGGCGGCGCGACAGATTTTGCGTTCAATAGAGATGACCCGGGGCGGCAATCACCCCGCTTCCGGGCATAATAATATGGAGGGGAGTGGTTATGAGGACGGCATTCTGGCTGGCGGGCGCAGCGGCGCTGGTGCTGGCAGGCCCGGCATTCGCCGGCGACACCATCAAGATCGGGTTCGTTTCGACCTTCAGCGGCCCGACTGCCGTGATCGGCAACGACATGCGCAACTCCTTCGAGCTCGCGCTCGATCACCTCGGCCGCAAGATGGACGGCAAGCCGGTCGAGGTGATCTACGAGGACGACGGGCAGAAGCCCGACGTCGGCAAGCAGAAGACCGAGAAGCTGGTGCAGTCCGACAAGGTCGATTTCATCGTCGGCTACATCTGGTCGAACGTGCTGCTGGCCTCGCTGAAGACCGCGGTGGACTCGCAGACCTTCCTGATCTCGGCCAATGCCGGCCCGTCCCAGCTCGCCGGCGAGCTCTGCTCGCCCTATGTGTTCTCGACCTCCTGGCAGAACGACCAGACGCCGGCCGCCATGGGCCTCTACATGAACGCGAACGGCGTCAAGAGCGTGTTCCTGATCGGCCCGAACTATGCTGCGGGCAAGGACATGCTCTCGGGTGTGAAGAGTACCTTCAAAGGCGAGATCAAGGGCGAGGAGTATACGGTCTGGCCGAGCCAGCTCGACTTCTCCGCCGAACTGGCGAAAGCCCGTGCCTCCGGCGCCGAATCGATCTTCGTGTTCTATCCCGGTGCGGCCGGCGCGCAGTTCCTCAATCAATATGTCCAGGCCGGCCTCAAGAGCACCATGCCGCTCTACACCGCCTTCACTGTCGACGAGACGACGTTGCCGTTGCAGAAGGAGAATGCGTTCGGGGTGTCTGGTGCGCAGGAGTGGGTGAACGACCTCCCGAACGAGCAGAACAAGAAGTTCGTCGCCGACTACCGCAAGAAATATCCGGGCGCCCGGCCGAGCTATTACGGTGCGCAGGCCTATGACGCGGCGCAGCTCATCAATAGCGCGGTGGTCGCCGTCGGCGGCGACACCAGCAAGAAGGATGCGATGAAAGCCGAGATGGAGAAGGCCAACTTCAAGTCGCTGCGCGGCCCTTTCAAATACGGCAACAACCACATCCCAATCCAGAACTTCTATTTGCAGGACGTGGTGAAGGGCGCCGGGGGCGAGCTTACGCTGAAGACCGCCGCCACCATCGTCACGGCCGACCAGGACCGCTTCCACGACAAGTGTCCGATGAAGTGAGCTGGTTGCTTCTCCCTCTCCCCGTTCTTAAGGGGAGAGGATAGGGGTGAGGGGCTGTCTCTACGAGCTGCCCAGTCGCCGAACTCTCACGTTCTCACCACGTCATTGCGAGCGCCGCGAAGCAATCCAGAATCTTTCCGCGGAGGAATTCTGGATTGCTTCATCGCAAGGCTCCTCGCAATGACGGCGTGGAGAGATTCTACACCCGCGGCATGCTCACAGGCCGCACCTCTCGGGCCTGCGCCGCAAGCCTGATGCCGGCATTGGCCGCGCCGAAGCCCTGATAGTCCCTTCGCTCCACGATCTCGAAAAAGAAGCGCTCGTCGAAGATGTGGGTATAGACCTGGAAGAACTCCCCGTCGCCTTCGCGATCGTAGAGAATGTGGTTGGCGCGCAGCTGGGCCATCAGCTCGGGTGCGAGGTCGTATTTGGCTTCGATGTCGTCGTAGTAATTGTCGGGGATATCCAGGAAATCCGCGCCGCGCTTGCGCATCTCCGCGACCGCCGCAAAGATGTCCCGGCATGTGAACGCGACGTGCTGCACGCCCGAGCCGAAAAACTCCGAGATGAAGCGGGCCGGCAGCGTGCGGTTAGCGGATGAGCCGTTGAGCACGAAGCGCAGGCTTTGGTCGCCGTTGATGACGGCCTGGCTTTGCACGAGGCCCCTGGGATCGGCGATCTCCATCTGCGGCAGCCGCTTGAGGTCGAGGATGCCGGTGTAGAACAGCAGCCACGACAGCATCTCGTCATAGGGCATCGACTGCGCGATGTGATCGACGGCGAGCAGGGCGTCGGCGCCGGCGTCGCTCGGTACCTGTTCGAAATCCGTGTCCCAGTTCTTGCCGGCCTGGTCCAGGAAGTAAAGCAGGCTGCCGCCGACGCCGTGGATCGCGGGGATCTCCAACTCGCCCGGTCCGACCGGCTGGTAGAAGGTGCGCGCTTTCAGTGTCTCGGCGCGCTGCATAACAAGGCCGGCATTGTCGACATCGAGCGCGATGGCGCAGACGCCGGGGCCATGCGTCACGTAGTGCGAATGCGCAAAGCCGTCGGTCTCGGAGTTGACGACGAGCTCGACCTTGCCCTGCGACCAGCGCTCTACCGCCTTGCTGCGATGCTTGCCGGTCTTTCGGAAACCGAGCTGCGAAAGCAGGCGGGCGAGTTCGCCGGCCTTGGTCTCGTTGACGGCAAACTCGATGAATCCCGTGCCTCCACTTTTGGGCTTGGGCGCCAAGGGTTCGCTGATGAGCTTTGGCCAATCCGGTGCAAGCTGGTCCTCCAGCAGGATCAGCGAACGCAGGCCGTCGACCGCGGTCTGCACGGCCGAGCCGGCGCGGAACTGGTCGTTGAAGATCTCCAGCGACAGTGGCCCGGCGTAGCCGGTCGCCGCGATCGCCGCCATGAACTCGCCGACCGGGAGATCGCCCTGGCCGGGGAAGGAGCGGAAGTGCCGGCTCCACGACAAGATGTCGAGCTCGAGCTTCGGCGCATCCGCAAGCTGGACCAGGAAGATCTTGTCACCGGGGATCGAGGCCATCGCGCGGACCGGAAAGCCGGGGGCCAGTGCGTGAAAGCTGTCGAGGATGATTCCGATCGCGGGGTGATCGGCACGGCGCACGATCTCCCAGGCGTCGCGGTAGTCGTTGACGTGGCGTCCCCAGGCCAATGCCTCGTAGCCGACGCGCAAAGATCGTTTGGCCGCGCGCTCGCCGAGCTCGCGAAAATCATCCGCGGCGCGGTCGATGCCGCCGAGCGAGGCCGGCGACACGTTGGAGCAGATCAGCAGCAGGTCGGTGCCGAGCTCCTGCATCAGGTCGAACTTGCGTTCGGCGCGGGCAAAGTTGCGCGACCGCTGCGGCTCCGGCATGCCCTCGAAATCGCGGAACGGCTGAAACGCACAGATCTCGAGATTGAGGCCCCGGCAGAGCTTTGCGATGTCACGCGGGCCGGCGCCGAACGACAGCAGATCGTTCTCGAAAATCTCGACGGCGTCGAAGCCGGCGGCTGCAATGGCGCGGAGCTTCTCGTCGAGGGCGCCGGAGAGAGAGACCGTTGCGATCGAGCGTTTGGTCATGCTGCGTTGTCCTCCATCGCTCCGCCCAGGAACAATTGTCCGATGCGGGGATCATTCAAAATGCGCTTCGCGCCGTCGATCATGCGGGTCTGGCCGAGTTCGAGCACGATGCCGATGTCGGAAATCTCCAGCGCCGAGCGTGCGTTCTGCTCGATCATCAGAATGGTGACGCCGCGGTCGCGCAGGGATTTCAGGATATCGAAAGTCTGCTGCACCATCAGCGGTGACAGGCCGATCGAGGGTTCGTCGATCAGCACGAGCTTCGGCTCGAGCAGCAGCGAGCGGGCGATTTCGAGCTGTTTCTGCTCGCCGCCGGACAGCGTGGAGGCCTGCTGCGTCGATTTCCGCCGCAGCGCCGGGAACAGGTCGAGAGCGGCCTCGATCCGGCTCCGCAGGTCGATGCCCTTGCCCGCCGAAACGCCGCCAAGCTCGATGTTGTGGCGCACCGACAGCTCCGGAAAGATGTTGCGGCCCTGCGGCACGTAGCAGATGCCGGCATTGAGCAGCGCGCGCTGGCTCAAATGGGTGACGTCGCGGCCGGTGAAGTTGATCTTGCCCTCGCGCAGCTTGAGCAGGCCGAAGATCGCCTTGAACACGGTGGATTTGCCGGCGCCGTTCGGGCCGATGATGGTGGTGATGGTGGCCTGCGGCACGGCGAAGGTGGTGCCGTTCAGGATCGTCATCTTGCCGTAACCGCCGACGAGATTGTGAACCGAAAGGATCGGATCGCTCATGATGGCTCTCCCTAGTGTCCGAGATAGGCTTCGATCACGGCAGGTTCCTTGCGGACCTCGTCGGGCCGTCCCATCGCCAGCACCTTGCCTTCCGCCATCACCATCACGCGCGAGCACAGCGACATCACGAATTCCATGTTGTGCTCGATCACGACGAAGGTGGCGTTCTTCTCGCGGTTGATCGCCACCAGCCGCTCCTTCAAATCCGTCAACATCGACGGGTTGACGCCGCCGGCGGGCTCGTCGAGCAGCACCAGCCGCGGTCCGCCCATGAAGGCCATGGCGGCGTCGAGCAGTTTTTGCTGGCCATAGGATAAACCGCCGGCCGGCTCGTCGGCGAGATGATCGAGCTTGAAAAAGCCGATCATCTGGTTGGCGGCCTCCGTGAGGCCGGCATCGGAGCGGCCGACCAGCCGCGAGGCCATGCTGCCCTGGTGCTCCTGGCCTGCGAGGATCAGGTTCTCGCGCACCGAGAGTTTTGGGAACACCTGCAGAAGCTGGAAGGTGCGGCTGACCCCGAGCTTGTTGAGCTCGGCGGGGCGCAAGCCCGTGACGACCTTGCCGTCGAGCTTGACCTCGCCGCCGCTCGGCGTGAGCTGGCCGAGGATGCAGTTGAACAGGGTCGACTTGCCGCAGCCGTTCGGTCCGATCAGGCCGAGGATCTCGCCCTCGCGGACGTCGAAAGAGACGCCGCCGACGGCGCTGATGCCGCCAAAATTCTTCTTGATGTCGGTGACTTCGAGGACAGCGCTCATTGCACCGTCTCCAGCCGGGACTTTGCGACGGCGCGCTGAGCCGAGGCCGCTTTGGTTCGGCGCTCGGCGAGATAGCGGTCGAGGATTCCCAAAATGCCGGTCGGTGACCAGATCAGCAGCCCCATCACCGCGATCGCGTAGAGCATCAGATAATAGCCCTCGGTGAAGCGTAGCCATTCCGGCAGCAGCACCGCGATCATCGCGCCGAGGAACGGACCCAGGAAGAATCCGGCGCCGCCGACGATCACCATCATCAGGAGGTCGAGCGAGAGCGACAGGTTGAACGGCACGGGATCGATATATTGCGTCAGCGGCGCGTAGAGCGCGCCGGCGACCCCGCCGAGCGCGGAGCCGATCGCGAACGCCATCAGCGTATAGCGTCGCGTGTCAACGCCTAGCGACTGCGCCCGTAGCGGGTTTTCGCGCAGCGCCATGAAGGCGCGGCCCCAGGGCGAGCGGATCAGCCACCACACTGCGAGCGACACGATCGCGAGCGAGCCGAGACAGACATAGTAGAACGGCAGCGGCTTGTTGGTCGCGATGCCGAAAATATGGGGCCGCGGAATGTTGGAGATGCCGTAGATGCCGCCGGTGAGCCAGCTCTCGTTGCGAAACACCAGGAAGGCCAGCGTAGAGAAGGCGAGCGTGACGAAGGCGAGGTAGTGGTGCTGGACCCGCAGCGCCGGATAGCCGAGCACCCAGCCGACCGCGAAGCTCAAGGCCATCGCGACGACGATCGCCGCCGGCAGCGGCCAGCCATGGGTGGTCATGATCGCCGCGGCGTAAGCGCCGATGCCGACGAAGGCGCCCTGTGCCAGCGACACCTGGCCGGCATAACCGAGCGTGAGGTTGAGGCCCATTGCGGCGATGGCCATCACCGCCCACTGGCTCAGGATGAACAGGCCGTAGCGGTTGAAGTTCATGGGGGCAACGATCAGCGCAGCGATGACGACGAGGCCGAACGCGATCTTGAGAGGTTTGGCGAAGCCGCTCATACGGTGCGTTCCTCGGCGCGGCCGAGCAAGCCCTGCGGCCGGAACAGGATGACGGCGATCAGGAAGATCATCGGCACGGCGGCGCGGTACTGCGTCGAGACATAGGCGGCCGCGAGATTGTCGAGCACGCCGATCAGGAGACCGCCTGCGATCGCGCCGCGTACCTGGTTGAACCCGCCGACGATCGCGGCGATGAAGGCGGCCTGGCCCAGCACCTCGCCGGACGTGAATTTCGCGAGGTAGATCGGCGTGATCAACAGCGAGGCGAGAGCGACCAGGAATGCGTTGATCAGGAAAGTCAGGAGAATCATCCGTTCGACGGGGACGCCGATGATGCGCGCCACCGTCGGGTTCTGCGCCGCCGCCTGCATCTGGTGGCCGAGCGAGGTGCGGTTGAGAAGCGCAGTCAGGCCGAAGACGGCAAGGATGGCGAGGACGAGGACGCCGATGCTTTGCAGCGAGACGGCATGGCCGAGGATGGAGACGTCGCCGGTCGGCACGATCGAGGGGAAGGGTGAGGCTTCGGCGCTGAAGAACTGCTTTACGGCCTCCTTGAGGCCGATCGCGAGCGCCATGGTCGCGATCGCGAGCGGCAGCACGCCGTGGCGCATCATCGGATCCACCAGCAGCATCTTGAAGGCGAGGCCGAGCAAAAGCATCGAGAGCAGGATGCCGAGGATGATCGCGAGCCAGAACGGCGCGCCGGCATGCATCGCCGCCAGCATCAGGAACGCCGGCAGCATCACGAACTCGCCCTGCGCGAAATTGATGGTCTGCGATGTCTGCCACAGCAGCGTGAAGCCGACCGCGACCAGCGCATAGATCGCTCCGGTGGCAAGTCCCGCGACCAGAAGATCGAACAGATTGGACATTTTCCCCTCTCTCTCTCCTGCCTCTCCCCGCTTGCGGGGAGAGGGTCGGGGTGAGGGGGAGCCTCCGCGAGGTCGCTGAGAGTTGGACTCGTGGAGGCTCCCCCTCACCCGGAATTTGCTTGCGCAAATTCCGACCTCTCCCCGCACGCGGGGAGAGGCGAAGAACACCTCACTTCACCTTCGGCAGCACCTGCTTCACGATCTGCTTGCCTTCGACCACCTCGACCAGAAAGCTCTGGCGGTCGATGTCGCCGGTGTCGCTGAAGGTGACGTCCATCAGGATGCCCGGCTCGTCGGCGGCCTTGATAGTCAGGCCGTGCAGGGTGTCGGCGAACGCCTTGGAATCGACCTTGCCCATCTTGTCGGTGGTGGCCTTCACCATGTAGACGGCGAGATAGCCTTTCAGCCCATTATGGTCGGGCACGTAATTGTACTTCTTCGCGAACTTGTCGCGAAACGCCTTGATCAGGTCGACCGGCGCATCGGTGGTGAGACCGACATGGCCGCGCGCGCCGTTGGCGGCATCGCCCGCGAGCTCGATCACCTTCTGCCCGATCAGCGTGGTTTCGCCCATCAGCGGCGCGGTGACGCTCTGGCGCTTCAGCTCCTTGAGGATGCGCGCGCTCTCTTCCTCGTTCAAATAGACGAACACGGCGTCGGGATTGGCGGCCTTGATCTTGCCGACGTCGGCGGCGAAATCGACTTGACCCGCTTCGGTGGAGAGATCGGCGACGACCTTGGAGCCGAGACGGTCGAGCTCCTTGACGACGACATCGCGACCGCCGCGGCCAAAATCATTGTTGACCCAGACCACCGCGACCGACTTCGCCTTCATGTCGTCGTGAATGTATTTGGCGACCTTCGGCATCGACGATTGCTGGCCGAACGAGGTGCGGAACAGGAATTTGTTTCCGCCTTGCGTCAGCTCGGCGGCTTCGCCGCCCATGATCTGCGCGATGCCGGCCTCGGCCGCCAGCGGCGCGGTCACCTTCACGGACCCGGAATAGCCGGGTCCGAGCAGCACATAGGGCTCGGCGTCGAGCGCCTTCTGCACCTGCGCGCGCGCGACGCCCGGGTTGGATTGCGAATCCGCATGAGTGACTTCCAGCTTGCGGCCGAGCACGCCGCCCTTGGCGTTGATCTCCTCGATCGCGAGATCGATGCCGTTCTTCCAGTTGGTGCCGACGGTAGCGCCGCCGCCGGACAGCTCGGCGACGTCGGCAAGCTTGATCGCCTGGGCGTGGACGCTGGATGCAGTCGCGAAGGCAAGCAGGGCGCCCGCCAGAATGGTCGATTTCATGGTCTCTCCTCCGATTTCTTTTGATGTTACGTGCGGCCTTGTGTCCGGCCGCTTCGGTTACGCTGCGTGATAGGCCGGGCTTCGTGCCGCCATCACCTCGTTGAATGCCTCTCCCATGATCTCGGTGGATGGGGCAAGGCCAGTGAACAGTTCGAAAGCGTCGGCGGCCTGGTAGATCGCAAGCTCCCGGCCGGTCATGATCCGCGCGCCCTTGGCTTGGGCAGCCGCCAGCAGCGGCGTGATCAGCGGCGAATAGACGGCGTCGGCGACCCACAGGTTTTGACGCAACAGCGTCGGCGCGACCGGCGTTTCCCGGTTCGGCAGCATGCCGACCGGCGTGCCGTTGACGAGGCCGGTTGCGCCGTCGAGCGCGTCCTCGACGCTTGCGGCGACCCTGGCGCCACCCTGCTTGACGAGCAGCGCGGCGAGTTTTTCGGCGCGTGCCGGCTCGCTGTCGAAGATGCGGATGTCGGTCACGTCAAGGCTCGCCAGCGCAAAGGCGATTGCCTTGCCGACGCCGCCGGTGCCGATCACGGCGACCGCGTTTCCAGAGGCCGCCAGCAGCGGCGCGACGGCGCGCGCAAAGCCCGTCGTGTCGGTGTTGTGGCCGATCAGCCGGCCGTTGCTGACGACGACGGTGTTGACCGCCCCCATCGCGGCCGCGCCCGGTGCCAGTTCATCGAGCAGCGGGACCACCGCCTCCTTGTACGGAAACGTGACGTTGACGCCGGCAAAGCCGAGGCGCCGCACGCCTTCCAGCATCATGGCGAGCTCGGCCGAGCCGGCGCCGGCCACTTCGATGAGCTGATAATGTCCGCGCAGGCCAAGCCCCTCCGCGGCGCGCTCATGCATGGCGGGGGAGGCGGAATGCGCGATGGGTGCGCCGATCAGGCCGGTCAGGAGCTTTTTGGATGCGGCAGGTCCGCGCTTTGACATGGTTCGCTATCGTCTCGTTGGGAGCGTTTGGTCCCGGCCACTAGCGGGGAAATCCGCTCAATTCCAAGGGGCTTCCCCTGGCAACGATAGCCTTTCCTCGGCCTAACACAATTACCCTTTTGTCCTGCAAACCTAACATAATGTTATCTCTTCCGCCCCCGTGGCGGCGCGGCCCTGCCTTTGCCCCGCGACGGCTCGACCGCGCGCATCTCCGCGCGCAGGGACTCGATGAAATACTCGACATGAAGCGACAGCGGCGCGCCGCGCTTCACCGCGATATAGGTCTCGAATCGCGTCGGCTCGGTGATCTTGATCAGTTCGATGCCGGGATAGCCCCCATGGGCCACCGTGAACTGGTCGATGATGGCGATGCCGAGCCCCGCCTTCACCAGCGCGCAGACCGTGGTGCCGAAGCGGGCGCGGATGGTGATGTTGTACTCGAGGCGGTGGCGCGCGAAGATCTCGGCCATGATCCGCCCGTAGGGATCGTTGGGATCGATGCCGATCAGCGGATAGCGGGTGATCTCGGCGGCGGAGACCTGCTTGCGGCCGGCGAGCTCGTGGCCCGGCGGCACGATGCAATAGAGCTCGCCCGAGGCGAGCGGCATGAAGTCGAGCCCGGAATGCTCCAGGCGGTAGCTCATCGCCACGCACTCGCCGCGGCCGAGCATGAGGTAGTCGATGGCTTCCTCGAGCTTTAGAATGTTGATATCGATGCCCAAATCCGGATAGCGCCGCCGGACCCGCTCGATTGCGCGCGGCACCATGACTTGCGAAATGCTCGGCACCGAGCCGATGCGCAGCTCCGACAATCCGCCGCGGCCGATCTTGGAGATAATCTCGGAGAGGTCATCGACCTTCTTGTAGACGCCGTTGATCTGCTCGAAGATGTTCTCGGCTTCCGGTGTGGGGAAATAGCGGCCGTTCTGGCGCTGGAAGAAGCGGATGCCGAGCGAGCGCTCGGTGTATTTGACGAGGCGGCTGATGCCCGGCGCCGAAACGTTCAGCAGCTTCGCCGCGCCGCCGATAGTGCCCGTCACCATCACGGCACGGATCACTTCAACCTGGCGCAGCGTCATCATTTTCTGGGCATCCGAATGATCATCGTTGGCGGCGCTGCGTTTCTCTCTCCCCTTGTGGGGGAGGGTGGACCGCCGCGATAGGGCGAGGGGTTCTCTCCCCGTGCGAGCCTCGCGCATTTGAACGCGTGGAAACAACCCCTTGTATCTGCACGGCCAGCATTTGTGCGATGGAAGTGACTTAGCGCCTTGGCCGGTGGCCACCGGCCAA
>NZ_JBVVPC010000060.1:0-42514 GCF_055807355.1 Bradyrhizobium sp. Ken01 | reverse complement strand
CATCGAACGCTTCTGCCGATACAATGCCCCGGCAAAACACGACCCGATGTCCCGAACTTCTGGTTCAGGACACTAGCTTGTAACGACCTCATCGACCTGGACCTTGATTCGACGCCACTGGGGCCGCGCACCCTGACGAGACTGCGCGAATGAGTTTCCGAGATCTGCGCCCAGTCGAAATGGCTGAAATCCGGGAAAATCTGGAAATGCCTGCCACCGATAAACAATCCCCGACAGATGCGATCCTTGAAGTAGCGCTTAGCAAGGCGTTGACGCCGGCGCTGGAGCGCTCGCTGTCGGGTAAGGCTGCGCTGGCAATCATAATGGTCGTTCCAACGGCTGCATGGGTCGCCCCGTGCAAAAAGTTCTGGGAACGTCGTTTCGGCACTCACTGGCATATCCTTGGCCGCGACGGAGCAAACCGCTCCGAACACAAATCCACGGTGGGAAATTCGACCGTATCCAACCGGCTCGCTGCCGGGCAATCGATAGTAGGTATTGCCACGTCGATCGACATTCTGCCTTCCACACTCACTGCAAGCGCAGATCATACGATTTACTTGTCGACGCCGACCGGCGACGTCCTCCGCCAGGTCGTGGAACGGCACTTCGGACGTCCTGTTGCCGCCCCGGTGCCCGCGCTGGTCGGGACCGGATTGGACATCGACGATCTGGCCGCCGCCTTTCGTCCTCGATCAACGTCTCGCCAAATTTTCTCCCGTATCGAGCGAGCCACTAAACGAAGGATCGGCTTCGAAGGCGACGATCGATTGCCGTCGCTCGAATCTGCCATCGAATACGGCGCAGCACGCCGATGGGCTCTGGACCTCGCGACCGGGCTGAAAGACGGTATTCCTTTCAGCCAACTGAGCCGTTCAGTCGTGCTGCACGGTGAAACCGGATCCGGCAAGACGACCCTCGCAAAATTGGTCGCGAAGCATCTGAATCTTCCTCTCCTCGCTTTTTCCATCGCGGATCTCTTCGCCCGGTCGGATGGAGCGCTCGGCGGCGTCGTACAGGCGACCAACGCCATGTTCGAAATGATATCTACCCATAGTTGTGTTTTTCTACTGGATGAGCTCGACGCGTTGCCAGACCGAGCAACAATCTCAAGTAGAGGACGGGACTGGTGGCTACCCGTTTTGACCAACTTCATGCTCAAGTTGGACGTTGCTTTTTCGCGCGGCGGAAGCGGCCGTGGCGCGGAGACAATCTTCATCGCCTGCACTAATTATCTCGATCGCATCGACTCGGCGCTCCTGCGCCCGGGCCGCTACGAAAAGGCCATTGAGATCCGGCGTCCTGATCTCGCCGGCACGATCAACATTCTCTCCCACTATCTGCCTGAGATCGAAAGCCGCGACCGTGCCGAGCTCGGACGGCTGCTAGAGGGATCGACGGGCGCCGAACTGATGATGGTGACGCGCGATGCGAGACAAATCGCCCGTCGCGACGATCGCCCGCTCCGGGCAGACGACGTGCGCGCGGTTGCGCTGCCCGTCGAGGCCATTCCTCCCGCGCGCTTGCGACGAATCTGCGTGCACGAGGCCGGGCACGCGGTCGGCATCTTGGTCCTGCGTTGCGCCACCCTGCGCGGCGTCGTCGTCCGGACGCGGGATGGTGCGGCGGGACAGACAACGTCGGTCCAGAATGAGGGCGATCTTCCGACAAGACGCGACTTCGAGGCCCGCGTCGTGGCTACCTTGTGCGGTCGGGCCGCCGAGCGTTTGCTGGTGGGAGAAATCTCCGTCGGCAGCGGACTCGATGAACAGAGCGACATGGCGATCGCCACGCGGATGATCGCTTTGCTTCACGCATCGACGGGCCTGGGAGACGAACTCGCTTTCACATCGGATCATCATCACCTGCTCAAGGCCGTTTCGCGCGACAAGTCGCTGCGCCGGCGCGTCGAGGCCGACCTCGTCCGTCTAGAGCGGGAGGCCGAGCGACTCGTCAAGAGCAATCGACGTGCCATCGTGGCGATTGCGGAGGCGCTCGCCCAGAAGCGCCACCTTACCGGCGATGCTGTTCGGATGCTGTACGATAATCATAACCGGTCGGGAAAATTTCAATCATGACCGAGAGGCAGCAAACGTGCGTCGCGCGAAAATCGCGGGGCGACGGACCGCTCGAAAGGTTCGGTTCTTGGCGGGGATCCGGCCGACGGCCCGTCATCGGCAGGCTGCGCGGATGCAGACCAATGTTTTCAGGGGAAACCACATGAAGGCAATGAATCTACCGACACCCTTCCCGCCTGCCGGCGGCGAATGGCTCGAGTGCTTGCGAAAGGCCGGCAAAACGGAACGAACGTTGGATTGCTACGCGCGCGACCTTCGCGACGTGGCCGACGCATCGGGCGCGTCCGAGGCGGAGCACCTGCCGTCGGTCGGACAGACAGCCGTAGATCACATCGCCGCGGCCTGGCGTCGCGCCGGCGTCGGAGAGGCTACGATCGTTCGTCGCTTCTCGGCGTTTCGCGGCTTTGCCGTCTATCTGGTGCGCCAGCGCGGAATGGATTTGAGCAGCCTGTTGTCCGCCGACTTTCCCACCGCGCCGAAACGCCGGCGGCAGTCGGTGGATGCGGACGAGATCGGGCGGTTGCTTGCGGACGATCCGGAAGGCTGGCGGCATGTTCGCGACAGCGCTCTATTCGCCGTGCAGTCGGACGCCGGCTTGACCTCGGCCGAGACCGTCGGCCTCGACCTGGAAAACGTGGACCTGAAAAGTTGCCTGATCCGCGTCGTGAACACTCACCTCGAGCCGCGAATCGCCGGCATCTCGAAGAGGGCGCAAAGCCTCCTACAGGAGTACTTTCGCGCGCTTCCCTTCGACCTAGCGAAGGCGGACCCGCTGTTCGTTACCTCGAAACGGAAACGGTTGGATGTCCGCAGCGCGCAGGTCTCGTTTCGCCGCCGCCGCAGACGTCTCGGGGTATCGCCCGCAGCGACGCTGATGGGCCTGCGTCATGCGAACGCCGCGCTGCTGGTCGATCAGGGCAACGCGCCTGCCGTGGTGGCGAATGCTCTCGGCGTGCTCGCAACGACCGTCGGACGCTACTTCGACGGCAAAGGTTAGGCGGCCGGCCTCATGAGCAATCTGTCCAGCGAGTTGACACCGTCATATCCCATCATTGCCGCGATCACCTCTGCCGGCACCTGTCCGGCCGCCATGTGGGAGGCGAACGCTCGCCTCAGATCGGTGGTGACGAGCGGCCGTCGAATGCCAAGGATCGCCGATCTACGTTTCAACTCCGCCGCGACGGAAGGTCCGTCGAGTTGCCGGCGCCCCCTGCGGAAGACGAACTCGTCGTCGCCGCACTCCGCGTCCTGTTGCATCAAGATCGACAGTCGCTCGCTTGCGCCCTTCGGGACCGGCAGCGTCCGCGCCCTTGTGCCGAGCACAGTGAGCAGCGTTCGGTGCGAAATCGCGACATCGCCCCTCTTGAGGTCGAGCACTTCCGAATTGAACATGCCGCAACCGTACAGAAGCGCGAAGGCAGCATTGTACAGATACGCGTCGGCACGGTCATCGAACGACACGATCGCGATGCATTGTGCGGCGGAGGGAATAAGCTGCTGCATCCCATGTCGCTATCCGACCTGCACGAAAAGATCGACAGGCGATCACGCGCCCGGGCGCGCGATTCGTCCCGCTGCGATTGCTACTTTTGAGATCACCCGTTTGGGTCGTGCGCCAAATTGGTTGACAATAGGCCGATGGGCAAGACCAATTTGGACAGAAAAGCCCTTGCAAAACAAGTGCTTGCTGAGTCAGCAATCGATTCGGTAAACTTGTAGTTAGGAGAACGTAGAATGACCTAGCATCCCCTGAGAAGACGACGCGAGACCTTCTTAGCCTAGCCAGCAGGAGATCATCTCGCGTCGTCCTATCCACATCGACATTCCAAAACCGCGGGAAGTCCTCGGACATCCATCGGAAATCGAACGGCTCGTCGAGAGCACGGAAAGAATCGCACACCGGCGGAATCCCCGTCAAGCGAATTTTCCGGCGTCGACTTTGGCCGTCTTTAGGTCGAGCAGCCGACGCATGTACAACGCGATAAATGATTTCGATCGCTTTCCGCCCGATATCGGCAGCGTCGTGCCGCGCTCGATGATCGAGGCTGCCGGCGGCCTTGAAGCGTTCCTCACCATTCCGTTGAGCAACGAACTAAAGCTGCATCGGCGCCGCGACTTCGACCGCGTGCGCAAGCCCGTCGACGGCAAGAGAGGTCACAAGACCGGAAAATTCCACACGCGCAAGGATCCGCGCCGGCCGGTGATCATGAACGAATCCTTCGTCGGAGAGCGCTGGCGCAATCTATACTACGAAATTCATCCTTCCATTATACGTCATCTGGATCAGAGGTTCATAGTCGAGATCAACGACAGGAACGGTGCCTGCTGGGCCGTCCCGGACTCGTACCTCGAAGGCTCTGACGGCACCTTCGCAATCTGCGAGGGAAAGACAGCGCTGGTCTTCGAATTCCTGCCGGAAGGCGGAAAGAAGCTCGTTCGCGGTTTGACGGACAGGGTCCAGAACCAGCAGCAGCGAATTCAGGACGCTTTCAGGCAAGCGGGATACATCTACGAGGTGTTCGATCAGGCCTGGTCCGCACATCCGATCCGGACGGCCAACATACGCAAGATCCTGTCCGCAACGAAGAAGCTGCCGTTCGGAGCCGCCGAGCGTCGCGCGATGGAGCGCCTCTTGAGCGGCGACGATCTTACCGTCGGCAACTGCGCGCGCGAATTCGCCGGTCGCGGCGATTGTCCGGAAGAGTGGATTTGCGCGGCGATGGGCAACGGCGTCCTGGAGATCGACTTCGAACGTCCCATCGACCGTACGTCGCGCGTGTCACTTCCCTCGCCTCCATTCTGGAGCGAGCGATGAACGCGCCTTTCACGATCACCGTTCGGACGAACACGGGCACTGTCCTCATGTCACGCGGCCAGTTCATGAAGCTGGACGACGTCCTTTGGCAATTCGTCGGGCTGAGCGAAGACGGGCTCCAAGAGTTTTACAGCCGAACTCTGAAAAGGCACCAGCCGTTCCACCCCGACGAACTGCACGAATTCTGGAAGGCCGGGCGCCTGGCGGTTTTGCCGGACACGAAAAGGCCCGCCAAGCCTTCGGTCCTTCGCAACATCCAGGTTCCTTTCGAGAACAACTACACCGACGAACAGAAGCGCATCATGCTTATCCGCGAGCATTTCGCGAAGCGGTTTCATCAAGATCATCCAGAGAAGGTCGGCAGAAGCCCGGCCAGCGTCGAAAAGTGGCTCGAAGGCGTCGAACCGCCCCCGGTACCTCATGAACCCGACGAGCGCCTGTCGAAATGGAGCGTCGTCCGCGCCTACGACGACTGGATTGCGGGCGGCCGCCGCATCGAGGCCCTGGCGCATGGCAACGCCCACGGAACGCACGAGAGCACGCTTGCGCCGGTTCGCCACATCATCGAGGACGTGATCGAGCAGTTTCACGTTCCCTATAAGGAAATAGAGGTGCCGGAAGTTCTGGGCATCATCCTGAAGGAGATCGAGCGGGCGCAGCAGGACGGCGAAGTCCCGGCAACGGACGAAAGCGGCGCGCCGCTGGTTTTCGAACCGTGCCGGCAGACTATTCACAACTATATCAAGAAGCTGAGCGGCTGGGAAGTGGAGCGGATCCGCGGAGGCGTCGACGAAGCGGACGACAAGCATGCGCCGAAGGGGCGCAAGCCACGCGTGGAATACCCCTTTCAAGAATGGCAGGGCGACCACGCCCTCATCCCGATCGAGGTCGGCACGAGCATCATCGATCAATACGGGAACGCCCACGACATCAGCATGGGCGGCCTTTGGCAGACCGCCATCGTGGATGTTGGGTCGCAGTACGTCTTCCCGCTGGGTCTCGGCGTTGACGCCCCTTCCACCGCGCGCAGCATGGAGGTCCTCCGGACGGCGATGTGCCCGAAGGGCGAGTACTTCGAGAGAATGGGACTGAGCGGCCAGTACGACCCGACGATCATTCCGGAGATGCTGTTCCTGGACAACCAGGTCGACAATCACGGTAAGGACCAGGCCGCTGCCATGATGGAACTCGACATCGAGAACGGCTATGCGGGAGCCTACAAAGGCAGCCACAAGGAAAGCGTCGAACGTTGGAATAGGAAGTTCAAGAAGCATTGGCGGAAGTTTCCGGGCGCGCTACCGAGGGCCGAGGACCTCGGCCGCGGCAAGCGTCCGCGCAAGCGCGCCGCAATTCCGCTGAGCATCGAGGACATTCGCCTGGAGTCGGCGCGCTTCGTCGCCGAACACAACGACACCCCGCAGAAGCGGCTCGGCAACATCTCGCCCAACGAGGCTATGCGGCGCCTCGTCGCCAAAATCGAGGACGAACGGCGGAAGGGGAACCCGCTTCCGTTCCGCCCCATCCACGAGAAGAGCGCTGTCGACATCCAGCGCATATTCACGATCCGCGCGGTCGTGACCGTTCGCGAACACGGCGTGCGCTACCGGTATCTCGAGTGGGTCTGCGACGCGTTCAAGGACCGGGAGGGACACCGGGTCGAGCTATTCATTCCGCCGGCCGACGTCTCGGAGATCTGGGCCTTCGATCTGGACGACAAGGTCTGGATCCAAGCCTACGGTGCGTGGCCGTTCTACATGGTCGGACTTCCGTGGACTGAGCATTTGTTCGTTCGCGCCCGCATCCTTAAGCACGAGGCCTCACTGGACGAGGGTGGCACGCGGCGCTCGGTGGATTTCAAGCGCAAGTACATGGCGAACAAGGCTGAGGGCCTGCGCCGTTTGTTCGAGCTCGCAGGCAAGTCCTTCGAATTGCGGCGCGGCAAGCCGCGCAACGAGCGCCTTTGGAAGCGATCCCTCCCCGTCGGCCATCTCGACTTTGCACTCCTCTCGACGCGTGCCGCTGCGGTCGACATGCGCGAAGGTCGCATCCCGCCCGGCATGGAGAGAACGTTGAAGCTCGCGGAGAACAAGGCGGCGAAGCGGCCGGTGCAGATCATGAACCCCTCGCTCGATAAGGCGCCCACGTTCTGGGAAACCGAGGACTACACGGAAGATCCGCTGTCTCGCGGTGATGGAGGCGGAGATCTATGAGCAAGACTGTGCCTGCAGTCGCCGGCCGGCGCCCGGTCACATCGTCGGGGAAGTGGATGGAGATGTCCGCGTCGGACCGTCTCAAGGAATTACGGTCGCTCAGGGTCTTCGGGCCGGACGCGGCGAAGTGTCTGACACGGCTGAATGCCCGGCTTCGTGGCGACAGTCCCGCCTCCAGCGGAAACGCCGGCATCCTCATTACCGGACCGGCCCACATCGGAAAGCATTCGTTGATCGCACATCTTGCCGATAGCAATCCTCCGACGCCGACCGAGACGATTGATCGCCACAGCATCGTGGTCGTCCCGCCGATCGCGCGGCCGGACCCGGGCGGACTGACCGAAGCCATCGAATTGGCGACGGGTTGGAGATATCAAGGGGCACGTCTCCTGGGCGGCGCCGGCCCGGCTTTCCAGGTCAACAAAATCTGCCAAGCGAAAGGCGTCAGAATCCTTGCGTTCGATCGCGCGATGTTTCTGTGCGGCCGACAAGCGATAGCGCCGGAGGCAGTCCCCTTCCTCAGCGGCATCATGGATGCCGGACAGACACTGGTCGTCCTCGTAGGGCCGAAAACACTGGAGGATCGGATCAGGAAGACCTCGGGGCTTTCTGAACGCTTCTTCTTCTGGCGCCTCGCGCCTTTCGCGTACGGAGACGAATGGGTGGCTGTGCTCGGAAGTTACGAGCGAGCGATGCCGTTTGCCCCCGGTAGCCTAACTTCCGGAACGATGCCGGCACGGCTTTATCTCGCGTGCTGGGGAAAGCTGCCTCGCTTCGGGCAGCTGACCATCGAAGCCGCCCGCAACCGACTGAGGAACCGCAGCTCGAACGCCGTCATCGAGCTTCAGGACTTTTACGACGCTTACGCCGAGTTGATGCCCGACGACAGAAAGAACCCGTTCCGAAAAGACTATACCGCGCAGGTCCTCGCCGAGGACATCGAGCGCGGCCCGCGTGTCGACGCCGCCACGCTGACGGGAGTCGAATGATGATCGAGACCCGATGGACCGATAGTTTTCCGTTGATGAACGGGGAAAGCGCGAGTTCGTTCTCGCTCAGGCTCGCCAATTTCCTCACGGTCAGGCCGGAGGGGTTCCTGAAATCCGCCTTTGGCGACCCACGCAGCCTTGCCCACGCGGTGCACCGTCACGACAGGTTGGAGTTCTTGAGCGACGCGAGTGGGCTCGATCCGGTCGGACTTTCGCGCGCGTTCGTCCTGCCGACGCATGGCTCGTCGCGCGAGCTCGCCGTCTTGGACTTCACCCTGTCCGAGCACCATCTTGATCAGAGCATCCGCCGCGTCAGTCCGCTCGTTCTTTCGCTCGACATGGCGGCTTCGACGCCACCGTATCACCGTATCACTTGGGGTTTGCGTGATCTCAGGTTCGATCCGGCGACCAATGCCCCTCTCATTTCGACGTGCGATCATTGCGGGAGAGCTCTTACCTGGGAGACTTGCTCGGATCCTGGGACTTGCGGTCGGTGCGGCAGGCCGCTGTGGCGGGCTGCGGCGGCGCACGTGCCCATGACCCAGTTCGATCTTTTCGTCTGTGACCTCTTCCATCCGAACACGGCAGTGCGCTGGGAACGGAGAATGAAATTGGCGCCACCCCTCAGGAACTGGCCTGAGGGCGACTTGATCGACCTGCTGCGCGCGCTCCAGCGCGTGCAACGTCTTTTTCCGACCGCGCATTCGACAGACGACGCCGTCGAACCGTCCGTCATCGAAGCGGACGGCACGATAAGCGAGATGCTGAATCAGAATGTAAGGGCAGCCGCCCGATCGGGCTCGAGCACGGCCGTCACGGTAGCCGCCGCGGCCACTATGGCCGTGCTGAAAGGATCCCCTCGCCCAGTCGCAGAATTCCTGACCTCCTTACTGGTGAGCCGAACATGACGCTTCGACAACGCATAGTGGATCACATCGCTCGAACGACCAGCGTCGGCGAGGCGCGTGAGGCGAACATTCTGCTCGGCTTGCTGATCGCAAGCTTCGCCGGGATGGACGGCTTCCTGGGGGCGACCACCATGCAACTTGCCGGGTTCCTATCGGCGCGCTATCAATCCGCAGCGACCTTCGCACGGCGTTTGAGTACGATGCGGTTGATCTACACGACGTTGATTATGTGGGAGATGCTTGAATTCAATCCAGCGACCGACATCCGGCGCCCGACCGTTGTCGTCCACCCGACCGACTTCGATGTCTCTCCAGCGGACGTTCAACGGCTCATACAGGCACAGGAGACTGTCGTACGGCGCGGCAACGCATCCAACTATTACTGGGCGCACCAGCAACGCGTCGTTTTGGCCTCGATGTATCTCGTTGCGAGCGGGGTGCTTCTTTCGGAGCTTGAGGACCTGAAAATGCGCGACGTGGGCTGTGGAATCCTGAACGTAGGGTGCGGCACGCTACGCGAACGCGTAATTTGGCCGTCGAATGCAGCCCTTGAGGCGATCGGGAACGCTGCTCATTCGGCTCGCCTACTGCCGCCTGGGCCAGGCGCACCGCTGTTCGTGCAGCCCCACGGAGCTCTTCTGAACACGAAGCTCGTATCCAAATGGTTCAGAAGGGCGATCGAACGCGCTGACATACCCGGCCTAACGCCCGCAAAGATTCATCGATCCGCCGCCAAGGGCGTTCTCGAAAACGGGCTTGGATGGGACGCTGCGCGGAGCCCATCCGGTTACCGTCGGATCCCAAAGATGCGCGACATTCCGTCTTTGGCCGACATGGAACGCGCGATCGCGTGCCATCCCCTCGAGTTGGCCTAAAAACCGTCTGCGACTGTTTCCTAACCTGACCCCGCTGGTCATGTCGCCGGCGGGCTTTCGTGCGCGCGCGCCAAAACGGCGCGCGATTTCCGATGGACAGTGCTAACGAAAAGCAAGATCGGATGGACCGTCGGAACGAAAAGCAGTTTCCAATGGACCGTTCGGCCGCAAAAAGCAGATTGGGATGGACGCAGATTTTGGGGAAAGCAAATTCACCTCGACCGGCTGCATTGAAATAATTGGAGTTTTTCCGAGAGACGGTGCAAATTCATCTGGATTTTTCAGCCAGATCATTCTGCAGCTACCCAGAACCCCTCTCTCGGCTCACACTTGGTGTCAAACAAGCCCGGGCAAACCGACGCAGCGGTTGATGCTCACGTCACCATGGGAGGTTCCTCATGCAGGAGAACGTCGCCCGCGCAGACCGCTCGCGCGCCATTCCATTCGATGCCGCCAAGCTCGACCGCCTGATGGAGGCTGCCGGCCTCGACGTCCTGGTCGCGACCTCCAAGCACAATGTGCAGTACCTGCTCGGTGCCGAGCGCGCGATCTTCTTCGATTACATGGATGCGCTGGGCGTCAGCCGCTATCTGCCCGTTCTGGTCTATCCCAAGGGCGCACCGGAGCACGCGGTCTATGTCGGGCACCGGCTGGAGACCCACCAGCGCGCTGTTGCGCCGCCATGGGTAGCGCAGGTCCGGACCGAGTCCAACGGCTCGGTCGACGCCATCACGCGGGCCGTAAGCCTGATCCGCGGCGCCGGCGTGCCCCTGAAGCGGGTCGGGGTCGAGATGGCGTTCCTGCCGATGGATGCGGGTCGGGCGCTCAGTGACGCCCTGCCCGGTGCCGAGCTCAAGGACGCGCTGCTGGTGCTGGAACGGCTGCGGGCGGTGAAGTCGGTGGACGAGCTGGCGAAACTCAAGACGGCGTCCGAACTGGTGATCGCCTCGATGCTGGCGGTGATCGCCGGGCACGGGCCGGGCACGACCAAGCAGCAATTGTCGGACGCCTTGCGGATCGCCGAAGCCAATCGCGGGCTGACCTTCGAATACTGCCTGCTGGCCTGCGGCAGCAGCCACAACCGGGCGCCGTCGGCGCAGCGCTGGGAGCAAGGTGAGGTGCTGTCGCTCGACTCCGGCGGCAATTATCACGGCTATATCGGCGACCTCGCGCGCATGGCCGTGCTCGGCGATCCCGATGCCGAGCTGAAGGACTGTCTGGCCGAGATCGAGGCGGTCCAGCGCGCTGCCTTCGCCGCGGTCCGGCCCGGCGCCATGGGCGGCGACATCTACGTCGCGGCCGAGCGGCAGCTCGCAAAGATCAGCCAGCGCGACTGCACGGAGTTTTTGGCCCATGGTATGGGCCTCGTCAGCCACGAGGCCCCTCGCCTGACCGCCAAGGGCCCGATCCCCTACGACGACACGGATGCTCGCCTGCCGCTAGAGCCCGGCATGGTGGTGTCGATCGAGACCACGATGAAGCATCCCAAGCGCGGGTTCATCAAGCTCGAGGACACGGTTGCAGTGACGGTGACGGGATATGAGATCTTTGGCGAGGGTGGTCGTGGGTGGACTCGCGGTGGGAGTGCGGTCCACTAGGCTGTGGCTCATGATCGTCACCGGGCAGAGCAAGGCAAGCCGTCTCATAGCGAGTTCCGCGAGGTCGGAGCGCCCTAGTCTCTGTGTCGGTGATTGGGGGAAGGCTCATTCGCTTTGGCGCCGGCACCCTGCCCTGATGCAGGCGCGCTCCGGTAATCCAGGCACTGAGAACTTCAACGTAATCCCCCTTGCTACATCGCTCTATGTTCTCAGGAGAGCACAAGCCACGCTCAATCCGGAGTTCGCAAAAGGTAGCTGGGACGCTCCGATGACGTCCACTGGAAAGCTCTTCGCAATCCACGCCAGAAAAGCTGGAAGGTCGTAACGTCGAAAGTGCATGAGTCCCAATCCGCTGACGTCATCCCACAATTCGATGGCTTCGGCGAGTGGCACATCGGTCCGGCCGATGCGCACGTTCAGCCGACGTTCTATCTCTTGCTCGACATCAGCGACATCCTCGCCGGTGTGCATGGCCGCGCCGCAGCTCAGCAATCCCGCAAGATTCTCCCAATCGAACCTGGGCCCCAGCATCGATCGGTCCAGCGGTTTTCCGAAGCTTCCGGTTCCGAAAGACAGAAAGATGTGAGCGTTCGGGCCGCTGGCCCGGATTAGATTCCGGAAGAAATTGGACTCCGCTCGATCCAGATTCCCCATTACACTCGTGCAACACACGAACGGCGCGCGGGAGGCGCTTGCGACGAGCACGCTCCTCAGGAATTCCGAACTGTCTTCAAAATCGGCGACCAGCCCCCGCTTTGACGGCGCGATGTCGCCAATGCTCGCACAGGCGGTCCGGCACATCTCGGCGGAGACATCGACGCAGATGTACGTCGAAGGACTTCCGACGATCCGAACAAGATTCGCATCCAAAATGCCGTCGCCGGCCCCGAATGAGACGTAGATGTCCGCCGCTTTCGTCATCTTGCCCGTCACGTTGGCATACATGCCAAGAACGGCTGCATTGGATTCCGCAGACGATTCAGCCTCCAATGATTGTATCCAGCGCCCGGCGGAAAGGGGGTGCGAGAAGCTCGCGCGTGTAGACCAATCCGCCGGAGCGAACCCCGGTTTCGGCTCGCGGAAAGCTGGATCTCGCAGAATGGTTGTCACTTCGATCGCCGAAAGGTCACTTCGCTCGTCACGACCTTCTTTGTTTTATATCCGACGCCAATATCCCGTCCTTTGAGTTCGGTCCCGTCGTCGCTGAGCTGGAGATATAGAGATCCAAACTGGAGCTTTCCGCTGACGGTGTCCTGGAAATTCAGGAGTAGGAAACTGTCAGAGAAGCCTCCTTCCACCGGCAATGTCTCGTCGACTATGAGTATTCCTTCCTTGCTCCAGCTGAAACGATAGTCGCCGACAGTTCGGTCGCCGCTCCACCGCAACTGAAGGAACACGTCGTATTCGATAGGAATTCCTTCAGGCCCCACATCTTGCCGTGCCGTTCCTAACCAAGCGCCCGCTAGGCCCTTCTTCCGCCGGTCGCTCAGCGGTCCAAAAACGCCGCTTTCGATTTTTGAACTCATTGCGGCGGCGTCAACCGGGCCAGCCTGATCTGTCAACCAGAGCTTGGCTGATTCATTCACCAGTGATTTTGCGACCTCATCGTCGCGTTCCATCTTGCCTGGCTTGGGGAGTCCTGCCGCCAATTCGCCATTCGGGTCGACGTCTTGCACTTGTCTCAACGCGCCCCGATAAACTTGAGCCGACCTGTCAACAGGCTTGCAGATGTCGATGTGGTTCGCCGGCACAGGAATAGGGACGCTGATCCCGCAGTCGGCATCCGCTTTCTCGACCACGAATGCCAGACGCCCGGTCTTGTGCTTCTCGTAGTAGGTGACGGTGACTATTCCCTGTCGCGCCGAAATGCTTCTGTATGAGTTGTTCAGGTCCTCCAGAAGATCGCTCCCGCGCCGAAGGCTTGTCACGAAACTCGAGCTCAGATCCCCTGCGAAGAAGGACAAGATGCTCGCCAGACTCGATCCTGTGTGAGGTGTCGCAAGAAAGATCACCCGCTTAACGGCCTCGGCGACAGCTTTCCAGCCGCGGTCGTTCGCTTCCAGCCCAGATCGCAACAACTGTTTCGTAAGCAGTCCGCCAAGACTATGTGCCACGATTACGATCGGCAGCTTGCCAAATCGATAACCGGCAAGTCGGTCCAAGGTCTCGATCGCCTGTTCGTGCAGGGACATTTCCTTTTGGGCCCAGCGCGCAAAAAGGCTCGCTGGATAGCCGAGGGTATAGATATTGGCGTGTGGCACGTCGGTAGCAATCCATGATGGCCAGAAGGTCCCTTCCGGTTCCTTCGCATCCTTGTTGGACCAGGTCGCAATGGGATCCCCTGTCAGCCCGTGGATGAACAGTACGTCAAAACTTCCTTTTCGATTTGTGACAGATCCAAAAAAGAAATCATCGACCATCTCAATTCCTCCGCCCGGGCAGCGCACGCGCGCAAATAGCCATCTTGGCGGGGAAAATATGCCGTCTGAGTCCTGCCCCGCTGGCAGGACGACAAGGTCTATCCCATCCGGCGTTCGATCTATCGTGGCCGACTGACGCCGGACGCCATGAGCCTTCGACGCAACAAAACACTCAAGTATCACAGCTATCGAATAGCACCTGCCGATTAATTGCAACTGCTAATAGTGCTATTTTAGGTGTCATCTTCAAGCGAGCCAGCCAACCTAACCCGCAGTTCAATCCGAATGTAAGTTGGACTCAGAATAGGCGTTGTGCACGTACTGAGCTCCCTACTGTTTTCATCCAGACGTTGCGCAACTCAAGTCGAGATTCCCTATGGACAACGAGCCACCTACACCGCCATGACCTAGGCTTCCGCGGAAGCGGTAGCTCGCGGCATTCGCATGACTTGCTCGAGCGCGTGTCGGTGCTTCAGCACGGCAAGGGTCTCGCGCGCGCTGAGGCTGGAGACGACTTCCTCGAAATCGTCGCTCTGCTCGATCTTGGCCCGGCCGATCGCGAGATCTATGTCGATCTGGCCCGATTTGCGAGGCGGCGTTTGGAGTGACTGCATGTGCGGTCCGAGCAACGCGGGGTTCTGTCTAAGTTCAATCAGAGCCGCGCGTGCCTGGATCCGATCCTGACTGGCAAGCTCTCTCGCCCGCTGCAGGAGTGCCGGCGCGCGATTGTCCTCGGGGGTCGCAAACAGGTGCGCCATTCGCGGCGCCGTCGACGTGAGGAGACCGATCGGAATGGCGCAAACCAGGCCGATGATCACCGGTGACATCCAGAGCAGCAGCGGAAGCGACACGGCGTAGGCGCTTGCCGCCATGGCCAGACCGCAGAGGGTCGGCACCGTGAACTTGCGATAGACTTCATCGCGCGTGATCCTGCCATCGCTTCGCCGTTGCACTTGCCAGCCCGCATCACGCCCCAGCAGGATCTCCGCCACGGCGGTGGATTGAAAGATCATCATGGATGGGGCGATCAAGGCGGCAAGCAGGCTCTCGGCGACGACCGCCAGCAGCACGCGAAATCCGCCGCCGAATGCCTGCCGTTCCGCACGCCTGGTGAGCAGAACGAGGTAGGCCAGCAATTTGGGCACGATGAGCAGCCCCATTGTCGCGGCAAAGACCCAGGCCGCGAGCACGGGGTCCTGTGCGGGCCACGTTGGAAACAACGAGAAGCCCTTGGGAAAGTACTCCGGCTTGACGAAATAGGCCTGCAAGGAGATCAGGATTCCGAGCAATAGAAACAGCAGCCACAGGGGCGCGGTGAGATAGGAGCCGATCCCAGTCAACAGGTGAATCCTGGAGACCCAGTGCAGGCCTCGCGCCGGCAGAACGGCAAGGTGCTGGAGATTGCCCTGACACCAGCGGCGGTCACGCGCCGCGAAATCCAGCAGCGACGGTGGCACCTCCTCGAAACTCCCGCCGAGACCTGGAGCCATGAAAATCCCCCACCCCGCCCGCCGCATCAGAGCGGCTTCGACAAAATCGTGGCTGAGGATATGGCCACCAAAAGGCTTTCTCCCGCGCAATTCGGGCAAGCCCGCCTCTTGCGCAAAAGCCTGTACCCGGATGATGGCATTATGTCCCCAGTAGTTGCCCTCAGAGGCGTGCCACCAGGCGTTCCCGGCCGCGATCAGCGGGCCGTACAAACGACCCGAGAACTGCTGAAGCCGGCTGATCAGGGTTCGCGCATTGACGACGATCGGAAGCGTCTGAATCAGCGCGGCCTGCAGATTCGTCTCCATCGCGCCCACCAGCCGAACGATGGTCTCTCCGCTCATCAGACTGTCCGCGTCGAGAATGATCATGTAGTCGTAGGCGCCACCGAACCGCCTCACCCATTCGGCGATGTTGCCGGACTTTCGGGCGGTGTTGTCGGATCGGTGACGATAGTAGAGATGGCCCGAACCGCAGTTGCTCTGCAGTTCCAGAAACGCAAGCTCCTCGGCAATCCAGATGTCCGGATCTGTCGTGTCACTGAGCAGAAACCAATCGAACAACGCGGCCTGTCCCGTTTCGCCGACCGACTCGTACATGGCGCGGAGTCGCGCCATGAGATGGTGCTGATCCTCGTTATAGGTCGGCAAAAGCATCGCCGTTCGGCCGGTGATCCCGGGCAGCGGACCGTGGCTGTTAATTGGCAGCACATCCGGTCGGCCCCGCAGGAGCACAAGAAAACCGGCGACTGAAGACACGAACGAAAACGCGATCCAGGCGAGCAGCACAAGAAACAGCCCGAACACCATGCCTTCGAGGACCGTGACGCCACCAACCTTGAGAACGTCGTACATCTCAACAGCGCCCGCAGCGGTAATCGCGACCGTTCCGCCAAGAATGAACAGGCGCCGCGCTGCAACGGCAGGGGTGGTCCGCAGTCGCGCCGGATAGGCACGATTTGTCCCGTCCAATCGACAGGGCAGCATCGGGAGAGGCGTTTCGTCGGGAAGATACCGAATGCCGAGCTCAGGCGAAAGCGCAGGCGATGACGTCAGGGCGCCCATCGGTAAACCCAGACTTCGGAGATGGGTCGATCGCCCTGCATCAAGACCGCCCTCAACTCGATAGGCGCATCCTTCACGGCGCATTGAAAACTCAGGCGCCAGCCGCCGGTTTCCGGGTTCGGCTGTGTGACGACGTTCTTGATCTCGGATTTGTCGGCGCTGACGGCGCCCCTCACCTTGTCAGGATCGACCTCCTTCAGCTTGTCACCTAGGAGCTCGAGCACGAACAATTTGCTGTCGTCGCCCCGCGCGCCAACGCCTGTGCGGGTGAACCGGGCCAGTGAATTGGGCTTCGGCGCGTCCGGACCCCAGTGCAGACGATAGGTGTAGTTGTTTTCGCTCTTGGCCTGGAGAGCTGTTTTCGAGCGCCAGAAGGCGGCGATGTTGTCGTGAACTTCCTCCTTGGTCGGGATCTCAAAGAGGACCACACTGCCCTCTCCCCAATCTCCGATCGGTTCGACCCAGAGGCTCGGGCGACGCTCAAAGCGCGATTCAATGTCCTCGTAGGCAAAGAAGTTTCGTTCCCGCTGCATCAGACCGAAGCCGCGAGGATTGAGGTCATTGAATGTGCTGGCCTGAAGATCGTGTGGATTGTTGAGAGGACGCCAGAGTTGCTCGCCCTTTCCATTGAACATTGCGAGCCCATCGGAGTCGTGCACGGCAGGGCGGAAATCGTCGACATCGTGTCGGTCGTTCGGACCGAAAAAGAACATGCTCGTCATGGGCGCCAAGCCGGCATGTTGCAGCTCGATCCGCGGATAGAGCGACATCTCCACGTCGAAGACCGTCGGAGCGCCCGGCCTGATCGTGAAGCGATAGCTTGCCGTAGCGCTCTTGCTGTCAAGCAGCGCATGGACCACGACAGATGTGGCCCCCGGCGCGGGCTTCTCCAGCCAGAAGGCCTTGAAGAACGGAAATTCCTCCCCCTTGCTCTCGCCGGTATCGATCGACAGACCGCGCGCGGACAGGCCATAGGTCTCGCCTTTGGCGACCGCACGGAAGTAGCTGGCGCCGAGAAACGCGCAAACCTCGTCGTAATAGTCGGGCCGATTGATCGGGGCGTGAATGCGAAAGCCGGCAAATCCGAGATCGGCGTCCGGTACCTGGCCGATATTGTCGCCGAACGCAAAATCGTCGCGCCGGTACCTGATCGGTACGGCTCGTCCGCCGGAGACCTCGTAGATGTCGACCCTGTTCTTATAGAAAAAGCCGCGGTGGAAAAACTGGACCTCGAAGGGCAGCTTCTCGTTGCGCCAAATTGCGCGCTCCGGCAGAAAGCGAATTGACCGGTACTGATCGTAGGTGAGATCACTAAGCGCGTCCGGGACCTTTTCCTCTGGCGGCGCAAAGGGCTTACTCGCCAAATTGCGGGCAAGGTCGCGGACATAAGAGGGACCAAACGGCAACTCCGCCGCTGATCCCGCAGAGACTGCGCCAGGTAGTAATGTCGCCAATGGCGTCAATGCCGAGGCTTCCAAGAATTGCCGGCGATTCAACTGTGCTACCCGTTTGGTTTCAACCGCAATGCAACCCCCTCGTCGCGGACGAGTTCCACGGACCTCGCCAAATCCGAGGATGATGTTGCCGACGATCTCGTCGATGCGGCTTGGGGCGATTTCGCACTGCTCGGGCCTCGGTTGCATCTGCAGGACGAGCTGCAATTTCCGATTGCGCATTCTCGAGCGATGGCGCCCCGCGCCACGCTGCAGCCCCGAAGGCAACTGGATAATCGCTCTAGCGCAGCGGCAGCAGCTCCAGCTGGCTCTGCGCCTTCTTGACGGCTGCCGCGAACCAACTCTGGCTTGGCGCTTCCTTGGCGAAGCACTTGGTGTAGGCGTCCATCGCGTTGTCTTCGCGCGTGATGTCGCCGCGGGGGTCCTTCTTATCGATGGGTTTGGCCATCATCTGCTTCCAGACCTTCTCGCAAGCCGGGATCTCACCCGTCTTCACCGCATCGCTTGCGGCGAGAAAGAAGACCTTCTCGCCCTGGATCGCGACGACGTCGATTTCATGCGGAGGCCCCTTCAGGTCACCGTTGCCGCGCACGCCCAGTACAGCAACCGCCGCGCTCGCTCCCGCGGGCTTCGTGATCGGCAGCTCGGCGTATTTGGCGAAGGCGGAGTCCTGGATCGCTTGATAGTAGAAGCGGTCCGACTTGAATGCCGCGCCGATCTCCTGCGGCATGCCGTCCTCGCGGTGCTCGCGGAGCCAGTGCTTGAGCAACGCGGTGGTGGTCACGACGACTTGCAGCTTGTCGCCTTCGGACGCGAAGCCGAGGCCGTCAAGATGGCCGAAGCCGGAGTCGCCCTTGAAGAGCGTGTCGGCGTTCGAGTTGCCGTCTGAGGGCAGTCCCTTGATCGCGACGGGGCCCACCAGGCCGCGCAACACAGTCGTCAGCTCCTTGAGCGCCGCATCGTGTTGCTTGCTGGTCTCGTCGTTTTCCGGAGCCTTCGCGAACTTTGCGATGTGGCGATCGCGCAGGTCGAGATAATGCTGCTCCGGGCCAGCCGCATGTGCGGGCGCGGCCAGAACGAGCAGGCAGAGCAAGGCAAGCGATTTCATGCGATTTCCGGCAAGACGGGAGTGATCTCCAGTCTTTGTGCCGGTGCCGTGCGGGAAGGTTCATCCGCGCCGGACGAACGCCCTACTCCGCCGGCGTCAGTTGCTGCCGGCTCGGGCGCATCGCCGCCGTCTCCCGCACGCGCACACGTGCGCGGCGCTTGCGCCACCAGATCACGATTCCGGTGACCGAGAGCGCCGCCACCACCAGCCCCATGATCGAGATCAGGATGCGGCCGAACAGCCCGACGATGCGGCCCGAATGCAGCGGGAATTGCGCCTGCACGAAGATGTCGGCGGCGGTGCCGACCCAGGGCAACCGTTCGCCGATCGGACGGCCGTCCTCGCTGTCGTAATAGAGCTGCGCCGGGCCGACCCCGCCGGCGCCGTGATCGTCGCCCGGCTGGAAGAAGGCCGCGGCGTAGACGCCATGGGCCGGGCCGTAATTGACCGAGCCGACCGGGACGGTCCACCCTCGCCCCTTGCCGTCGGCCGCCGCGCGCGCGGCGATGTCGGCGAAGCTGACCTTGGGCTCGATGGGGTCGTCGAGATCGCGATACGGCCGCTGCTCATAGGGTGTCGGCGTGTAGTTCGACACCATCTTCATCAGCGGCGAGAACACCTCGAAATAGAGGTTCAGCGAGAAGGCCGTGAAGGCGATGATGAATAGCACAGCCCAGGTCCACAGGCTGAAAGCGCGATGGATGTCGAAATTGATCCGGTAGGCGCTGCCCGAAGTCTTGATGGTCCACGCCGGCGCCCAGCGCGCCCAGAAGCCGCGTTCGAGCTGGCGCGTGACTTGGGGCGCCCGCGCGGCTTTCGCGCGCCGGCGCGAGGGCAGCGTCAGGTAGAAGCCGACAAAACAGTCGATGGTCCAGATGATGGCGATGATTCCGAGCACGCGCATGCCCCAGCGGTCGCTGCCCCAGAATTCCGGGATGTGCATCGTGTAGTGCAGCTTGTAGAGAAACGAGACGAAGTTCTCGCGCGTCACCGGCCACACCGCGCCCCAATAACGGCGGCCGAGCTGGGCGCCGGTGTTGGGATCGAGGAAGATCTGATTGTAGTCGAGCGCGTAGCGCTTGCCGGTCGCGGGATCGATCCTGGGCATGACGAAGAACCACAGCGAGTGGCCCGCCTCCGGCGTCATGAAGAGGTAGACCACGCGCGCGCGGGGATCGCGCTGCTCGATCATCTTGGCGAGATCGATCGAGGGAATCGCCGGGCCCTTGCTGCTGACGTCGAACAGATGGCTGTTCAGGACCTCGTCGATCTCGTGGTCCCAGGAGATGACCGCGCCGGTCATGCCGGAGAAGAACAGGAAGCCGGCCGTGAGCAGGCCCGCCCAGCGATGCAGCTTGCCGAATATCGCTCTCATCGTTCAGATCTCGCCAAGTACCTGAGCAAAGTGCGTGAGTGCGGAAGCTTCCGCAACGTCATGCCCGGGCTTGTCCCGGGCATCCACGTTCTCTGTGCCGCAAGGCAAGGCGTGGATGGCCGGGACAAGCCGGGCCATGACGACCTCTCGTGTACCCTCATCGTCGTCATTCCAACTCACCACCGATACGTCAGCTTGCCGATGGCCTTGCGCCCCTCCGCGTAGAAGCAGCCCGACAGGCTGTAGCAGGCGGCGACATAGCGGGTGTCGGCGAGGTTGGTGACGTTCAGCGACAGGCGCCAATTGTCCCTGGTGTAGGCCAGCAGCGCGTCCAGCACGGTCGACGATCCCACCTTGAACGTGTTGGCGTCACCGCCCCAGGTCGCGCCGACATAGCGGAGACCGCCACCGAACTGCAGGCCGGCGAGCGGCCCGGTCTGAAGCGTGTAATCGTTCCACAGCGAGGCGCGGTTGAGCGGCACCGTGACCGGCGCCTTGCCGACATTCACCGGATCCTGCGTGACCACAGCATCGACATAGGCATAGGCCGCGCGCAGGTTCGAGCCATCGGCGAGCGACATCGAGCCTTCGAGTTCGAGGCCACGCGATTTCACCTGAGCGGTCTGTTCGGCAATGTTGAGCCGGGGCTTCGACGGTGACGGCGGGGATCTGTGTCTGCGCCTCCACGGCACCGAAGGGAGTGGAGAGAGCAAATGTGCTGGCCGCTCCGAGGAAAAGCACCTGCATCTGTCGACGACGCGTGTCGGCACGCGAAGCAAGTTGGAAGTCGGTCACGTTTGTCGAGGCCCCACGCACTGCCGGCTTCGCCGGTACCGTTTTTGATGCCTCGCCCTAACGTAGGCGATTTCGGAGTGCGATAGGAACTGCGTTAGAATTTCTCCAGACGCGTGCGCAACGCGTGCGACGAATGCGCTCAGTCGTGTTTGGAAGTTTGGAATGTTTCCAGACCGACAAGAACCTGCTTGTTCGAAATGTCTAAAACCGCGTCAGCGATGTCGCAGCCGGCGATTGACCCGGCGCGCGAGATAATCGCCGGCGCTCTGCACGAGCTGCACCAGGCCGATCAGCACGACGACGACGGCCAGCATCATCTCCGGCATGAAGCGTTGATAGCCGTAGCGGATGCCGAGATCGCCCAGGCCCCCGCCTCCGACGGCACCGACCATGGCGGAATAGCCGAGCAGGCTGACAACCGCGAGCGTCAGCGCCAGCAGAAGACCCGGCAGCGCTTCGGGGATCAGCACCTTGAGCACGATCTGCATCGGCGAGGCTCCGAACGAGGACGCCGTCTCGATCAGGCCGCCATCGACCTCGCGGATCGCGGCCTCGACCAGGCGTGCGATGAAAGGAGCCGATGCGATCGTCAACGGCACGATCGCCGCCGTCGAGCCGATCGAGGTGCCGGCCACCAGCCGCGTGAACGGGATGATGGCGACGACGAGGATGATGAAAGGCGTGGACCGCGTCGCGTTGACGACGATGCCGAGTACACGATTGACGACGGGCGCCGCGAACAGCTCGCCCTTCCGGCTGGTCGCGAGAAAGACGCCGAGCGGCAGGCCGAAGGCGGTGCCGATCAGCGCCGCGAGCCCGACCATGTACAGGCTCTCGCCGGTCGCCTGGACGATCAGGTTGATGAGTTCAGGCGACATAGCCGAGACGCTCCGCGGGAAATTGATACTGTGAGAGCCAGGCCAGCGTGCGCGTCGTCGCGTCTTCGCCGCCATGCATGCCGAGAGGGATACCAAGCGTCAGCGAGCCGACGTGCTGGCCGCCGATCTCGTCGATGCGGGCCGACAGCAGCGACACGTCGAGGCCGAGTTCGCGCGCGAGCCGCGCCACCAGCGTGTCGCCGGCCCCTGCCCCGCGCACATGGACGCGGATCACCGCCTGTCCACCCGCAGGCGGCTCCGAAACGATCCGGCTCGCCAGCGACACCGGCAGGCTGTCGCCGATCACTTCGGCCAGGAAGGACTGCGTGATCGGATGCTTGGGGTGGGTGAAAATGTCGGCGACGTGGCCGCTCTCGACGACGTGGCCGGCATCGAGCACCACGACATCCCCCGCGAGCTGGCGCACCACGGACATCTCGTGGGTGATCAGCACGATGGTCACGCCGAGCTCGCGGTTGATGTTCGCGAGCAGATCGAGGATCGCCCGCGTGGTCTGCGGATCGAGCGCCGAAGTCGCCTCGTCCGACAGCAGCACGCTCGGCCGCGTCGCCAAGGCCCGCGCGATGCCGACGCGCTGCTTCTGGCCGCCGGAGAGTTCGGACGGGTAGCGGTCGTGCTTGTCGGCGATGCCCACCAGCGCTAGCAGCTCGGCCACGCGGGCTTTGATGTCCGCCTTGGCCCAGCCGGCGATCTCCAGCGGCAGCGCGATGTTGGCGGCTGCGGTGCGCGAGGACAGCAGGTTGAAGTGCTGGAAGATCATGCCGATCGAGCGCTGCGCCAGCCGCAAGTCGCGCCCTGCGAGCGCCGAGATGTCTCTGTTATCGACGACGACACGGCCCGTGGTCGGCCTCTCGAGGCCGTTGATGAGCCGGACCAGGCTCGATTTGCCGGCACCGGAGCGACCGATGATGCCGGTGATCGAACCGCGTGGGATCGCGAAGTCGATGTCTTGCAGGGCATTGACGCCGGGCTTGCCGCGATAGGCCGGATAGGTTTTCGAGATGCCTTCGAAGCGGACCATCGCGTCAGGCGCAGTCGCGGCAAGTGAAATCGCGGGACGTGAGATCGCGCGACCTGAGATCGCGTCGAGCTTTTCGATCGGCTGTCCGATCGCGAGCGACGGGTGGACGTTCATGGAGGCGGCCTTCATGCACAATAGTTCCGCTTGCCCCCTGGGGGCATCCGGGAACCGGTCGCATCAAGCGACGGAGAGTGAAACTGCGAGGAGGACTCGGCTGGAGCGCGCTGCACCGCAGCGGGCACCATCGCCCTTTCAGGTCTCTCTGGCAATGTCAGATATCTGCGGTGAGTTGGACGAAGTTTTCCAAATGTCTCCCCGCTGAAGAAAATTCATCTGCCGCGGTGTTGGCCTCCCGCCCGGCTCAGGTGACCCGCAACCAGGGCCATACGATCAGCAGGAGCCCCGCGAAATACAGCACCCCGAAGATCAGCCCAAAACCCCAGAACTGACCCTTGCCGATATAGCCGCTGCCGAAGTACATCGGCGCCGGCCCCGTGGCGTAAGGCGAGATCACGCCCATCAGGCCGAGCGAATACATGCAGAGCATGGCGAGCGTCGTGACCGGCAGGTCGGGGATGCCGGATCCGACCGCGAGCACCACGGGCAGCACGGCGGCGGCATGCGAGGTGATGCTCGAGAAGAAATAGTGGATCCAGAAGAACAGCGCGACCAGCAGGAGCATCGCGGTCGACGGCGACAGCCCGGCGAGCGGCTTTGCATATTCGGTGGCGAACCATTTGATGAAGCCGATCTCGTTGAGACCCGAGGCCAGCGTCAGCAGCGAGGTGAAATAGAAGAACACCTCCCAGGCGCCCTTCTCGGCGACGATGTCGGCAAACTCGATCACGCCCGTCACCAGCATCAGCGAGATCACGATGAACACGACGGTGGTGGCGTTGACGAAATTCGAGCCCAGAAGCGGCACGCGGATGTCCGGGCTCGAGCCCGCGATCCACAGAAACATCGCAAGCAGGATCAGCGCCAGCATGATCCACTCATTGCGCGACATCGGGCCCATCTCCGCGAGCTCCTTCGATGCCCATTCGGAAATCTCCGGGCTGCTCTTCACCTCGGGGCGGCAGACCGCGTAGCTGAGCAGCGGGACCAGCACCATCAGGAGAAGGCCGAGCGGCGCAAAGCCCAAGAACCACTGCGCCCAGCTGACGTCGATTCCGACGGTCTTCTTGGCGATGGCCAGCGCCGCCGCATTGGGCGCGAGCGCGGTGAAAAACAATGAGCTGGTGACGGCGGTCGACGCGAACGCGGTCCACATCACATAGGTGCCGATCTTGCCGGCGGTCGGTCCCGGCTCGGAGCCGTAGATGCGCGGGATGTTGCTGATGATGGGATAGACGATGCCGCCGCTGCGCGCGGTGTTGGACGGTGTCGCCGGCGCCAGCAAGAAGTCCGACATCGCCACCGCATAGCCGAGGCCGAGCGTGTTGGTGCCGAGCTTTTGCACCAGCACGAGCGCAATGCGGCGGCCCAGCTGGCTCTTGCGATAGCCGATCGAGAACACGAAGGCGCCGACGATCAGCCAGACCGTGCTCTCGGCAAAGCCCGCCAGCATCCAGCGCAGCGACTTGGTCGGATCGGGATCGATATAGCCGCCGACGCCGGCAACCGTCAGCCCGATCAGGCCGACCGCGCCGACCGGCATCGATTCCAGGATGAGACCGGTGATGACGGCCGCGAAGACGGCAAAATAGTGCCACTGATTGACGTTGAGCCCCGCCGGCACCGGCCACAGATAGATCACCAGCCACACCGCGAGCGGCGCGATCAGCTTCCAGCGAAACCCTTTCGCCTCAGGCGCCTGCGAGCTACCGGCCATGGGCCCTCCCCCTCGATCGTCATTGTCGTCTGCCGGCCCGTTGATCGGGCCTATTTTGTCCCAGCGCCGCGTATACGGATAGTCCGCGGCGCAATCAATGGCCCGAGCCTGCTTCTACCGCCCTCTGAACTTCGGTTTGCGTCGCGTCAGGAACGCCTCGACGCCCTCCTTGTGGTCCTCGCTAAGGCTTGCCAGGGCGAATTGGTCGACGTCCATGTGGCTGGCGAGATTATCCAGCGCATGCGCCAGCCGGTTGACCGTGAGTTTCGTCATGGCAACGGAGAGCGGCGGCTGCGCTGCCACCTTGCGCGCAAGCTCCATCGCGGCATCGAACGCATGGCCGGGATCGACCACCTGCTCGACCAGGCCCCACTCATAGGCTTCATCCGCGCTGATGCGCTGATCGGCCAGGATCACCGCCTGCTTGGTCCGAGCCGGGCCGATCAAATGCAGCATGCGCGGAATGCTTTGCCAGCTCATGTTCATGCCGAGCCCGATCTCGGGCACCCGCAGATGGGCATCGCGTCCCATGACGCGGAAGTCGAGCGCGACGGCCAGCGCCACGCCGCCGCCGACGCAAAAGCCCTCGATGGCGCCGATCGTGATCTGCTCCATCTCCTGCCAGGCGTGGGTCAGGCGCGGTCCGAGCTTGAGATGCCGCCGCAGCGTGCCGAGGTCCATGTCCTTGCGCGCGCGCCCTTCGGCATCCTTGAGGTCGAAGCCGGCGCTGAACGCAGCCGCGCTGCCTGTCAGCACCACGACAGAGGTTGCGGAATCATCCTCAAAACTGCGCGCGGCCGCGGTGAGCTGGCGCAGCGCCTCGGGCGACAGCGCGTTGATGCCGTCGCCGCGGTCGAACCGCACCACCGCAATCCGCCCCTCCGGTCCGAGGCCCTTCTCGATCTTCACATAGTCAGGCAACGCAAACTCCCCTGGTCTTGGTCTTCCTGGCGCTCACAGATGCCCGGTACGCCGATGTTCGGGTTCGCTTCCATGGACCGGAAACCGGACCGTAGTCCCGATGGTGATCCAGTTGCCATTTTCGCCGGTGATGTTGCGGCCGTAGATCACATCGACGGAGAATATCTCGTTCGGCCGGTAGCGGACGCCGGTCTGGAAACGCGGCTGCACGGCGCTCGCGATCTCGGAGGCGCCGGCCTGCCCGTATGCCTCGATCGTCCATTGCAGGGTGTCGGTGAATTTCCAATCGAAGCCGATGCCGCAGGTCAGGTAATGGCGATCCACCGTGCGATCCCAGAGCCAGCCGCCGTTGACGTTGATGCGCATGGTCTCGGACAGGCGGAAGGTCGCGGGGATGACGGCAAAGGCGGACAGGGCATCACCGGTCGCCGCGTCGAACGATCCGCCGCCATAGGCCGACAATCCCCACCGGCCGATCCCGGTCGGGATGAAATTCGTCTTGGCTTTCGGAGCAATTGTCGTGCTCCAGTCGCCGTCGCTGCGGGCCCGGATGCTCTGCAGGCTCAGCTCGATGGGCCTGAAGGGGTCGACCACACAGGAGGGATTGGCGACCGCCGAAAAGTCCGTGTTGGAAGCCGTCGACAGCCAGCTCTCCACCTTGCAGGAGCCGACCTCGGAAATGTCGGCGGCATCGACCGCAAAGGCGCCATTCGCGGCGCGCGCATCCTGCGCCGCGAATGCGCCAAGAGCGGCGATTGCGGCGGCTATTCCGGTTCTTGCAGCCCAGCCCATCTTGCGATGTTAGCAGAGTCTTCGCCTCGACAACGCCCGGATTCTGGGACTATCTTCGCCCGATGAGCGACCATCATCATCACCACGATCACGACCATTCCGAGCTGTCGGAGACCGAGCTGCGCGTGCGCGCGCTCGAGACGATCCTGACCGAAAAAGGCTATGTCGAGCCGGCCGCGCTCGACGCCATCATTCAGGCCTATGAGACCCGGATCGGCCCCCATAACGGCGCGCGCGTCGTCGCCAAGGCCTGGAGCGATCCGGCATTCAAGACGGCACTGCTGGAGGACGGCTCGAAGGCGATCGGCACGCTCGGCCATGTCAGCCGCGTCGGCGACCACCTCGTCGTGGTCGAGAACACGCCGCAGCGTCACAACATGGTCGTGTGCACGCTGTGCTCCTGCTACCCCTGGGAAATGCTGGGGCTGCCGCCGGTCTGGTACAAGGCCGCGCCCTATCGCTCCCGCGCGGTGAAGGACCCGCGCGGCGTGCTCGCCGATTTCGGCGTGCAAGTCGCCAAGGACGTTGAAATCCGGGTCTGGGATTCGACCGCCGAAACGCGCTTTCTTGTGCTGCCGATGCGCCCCGCGGGGACCGAAGGCTGGAGCGAGGAGCAGCTCACCGAGCTGGTCACGCGCGATTCCATGATCGGCACCGGCTTTCCCAAGGCGCCCGGGGCGCCATCATGAACGGCGTGCACGACATGGGCGGCATGGACGGCTTCGGCAAGGTCGAGCCCGAGCCGAACGAGCCGGTGTTCCACGAGGAATGGGAGTCGCGTGTTCTCGCCATGGTGCGCGCGATGGGCGCGGCCGGCGCCTTCAACATCGACACCTCGCGCTTCTATCGCGAGACGATCCCGCCGCACGTCTATCTCTCGAGCTCCTATTACAAGAAATGGTTTCTCGGGCTCGAGGAGATGCTGATCGAGAAAGGCTATCTCACCCGGGAGGAAGTCGCCGCCGGCCACGCGATGCAGCCGGCCAAGGCGCTCAAGCACGGCAAGTTCGATCTCGGCCAGGTCGAGCGCATCATGGTGCGCGGCAAGTTCGCCCGTCCTGCCCCGGCACCGGCGAAATTCAAGATCGGTGACAAGGTCCGCGCGAAGAACATTCATCCGGCCACCCACACCCGCCTGCCACGCTACGTGCGCGGCCATGTCGGCATCGTCGAGCTGAACCATGGCTGCCACGTATTTCCGGACTCGGCGGCGATGGAGCTCGGCGAGAATCCGCAATGGCTCTACACGGTCGTGTTCGAGGGCCGCGATCTCTGGGGCGCGGACGGCGATCCGACCTCGAAAGTCTCGATCGATGCCTTCGAGCCGTATCTGGACCCGGCGTGATGAGCAGCACGGCTGCTGCTGCCGCGACGGCAGCGATCCCGAGCATTCCCCGTGATGATGACGGCCCCGTGTTCCGCGCGCCCTGGGAAGCGCACGCCTTCGCGATGGCGCTCACGCTGCACGAGCGCGGCGTGTTCAGCTGGCCCGAATGGGCGGCAGCCCTGGCCTCCGAGATCAAGCGCGCGCAGGCGGCAGGCGATCCCGATACGGGCGAGACCTACTATCTCCATTGGCTCGCCACGCTGGAAGGGCTGGTCGCGCGCAAGGGCGTTGCGTCTGCGGAGACGCTGCATCGCTACCGCGACGCCTGGGACCACGCGGCAGATCGCACCCCGCACGGCAAACCGATCGAGCTGAAGGCGGAGGATTTTCGGTAGCTCGGTAAGAGGCACGGTCGTGCCAAGCCCTACGCTGTCATTCCCCGCGAAGGCGGGGAATCCAGTACGCCGCGGCTTCTTGGCTCAAGCACGGTTTCTGGAATACTGGATCACCCGCTTTCGCGGGTGATGACACCGAGTCTGTGGTGTCACCGCCCCGCCACATACTCCCGCCACCCCTTCGCCCGCAGGCTGCAGGCCGGGCACTCGCCGCAGCCATAGCCCCAATCATGCTGAGCGCCGCGTTCGCCGAGATAGCAGGTGTGCGACTGCTCGCGGATGAGGTCGACCAGCCCGTCGCCGCCGAGGTCATGGGCGAGCTTCCACGTCGCAGCCTTGTCGATCCACATCAGCGGCGTATGCAGCTCGAACCTGCGGGCCATGCCGAGCGACAAGGCGGCCTGCATCGCACGGATGGTGTCGTCGCGGCAATCGGGATAACCGGAATAGTCGGTCTCGCACATGCCGCCGACGATATGACTGATGCCGCGCCGGTAGGCCAGCGCCGCGGCGAACGTCAAAAACACCAGGTTGCGGCCGGGCACGAACGTGTTCGGCAGGCCGTCGGCGCCCATCGCGATCGCGACGTCGCGCGTCAGCGCCGTCTCGGATACGGCCGCGAGCGTTGGGATCGACAGCGTGTGGCTCTCGCCAAGCCTGGAAGCCCAATCCGCGCGCAGATCCTTGATGCCCTCGAACAGCCGGTCGCGGCAGGCCAGCTCGATGGCGTGGCGCTGGCCGTAATCGAATCCCAACGTCTCCACGCGCGCAAACCGGTTCAGCGCCCAGGCAAGGCAGGTGGTGGAATCCTGGCCGCCGGAGAACAGCACCAATGCGGTTTCGGATGAAAATACGTCGCTCATGGCCCGCGCTTTAGCATTGCGCACGCGGCTCGCCAATCCGGCCCGCCAACCGGTGGAAATCACCCTGTTCCGCCGCGCTGCGCTGGGAACGGGCGCTCGCTTTTGGCATAAGGCTTGGGAGTCAGGAGACCGCCCCGCAATGACCCCTTCCCGCGACATTTCCCGCCTGATCGAGATCATGGCGGCGCTGCGCACGCCGGTGACCGGCTGCCCCTGGGACCTCGAGCAGAATTTTGCGACCATCGCGCCCTATACGATCGAGGAAGCCTATGAGGTGGTCGACGCCATCAGCCGCGGCGACCTCGACGATCTCTGCGAGGAGCTCGGCGATCTGCTGTTGCAGGTCGTCTTCCACGCCCAGATGGCGTCGGAGCAGAACGCGTTCGCGTTTGGAGATGTCGTCGAGGCCATCACGCGAAAAATGATCCGGCGCCATCCTCACGTTTTCGCCGACAAGGAGGGCAACCTCGCCTCCTCCCACGTCAAGGAAGTCTGGGACCGCATCAAGGCCGAGGAGAAAGCCGAGCGCGCCGCGCGCCGGCCACCCCAGGAAGCGCCGTCCCACAAATCGCTGCTGTCGGGCGTGAAGGCCGGGCAGCCCGCGCTGACGCGCGCCATGGAGCTGCAGCGCAAGGCCTCCACCGTCGGCTTCGACTGGAACGATCCGCGCGCGGTGCTGGCAAAAATCCGCGAGGAAGCCGACGAGATCGAGGCCGCACTCGACCGCAACGACAGCGAGGGCCTGGCGGAAGAGACCGGCGACCTGATGTTCGCGCTGGTCAACCTCGCCCGCCATGTCGATGCCGACCCGGAAGCCGCGCTCCGCGCGACCAACGCGAAGTTCGAGCGGCGGTTTGCGTTTATCGAACGCGCGCTGGAAGCACAGGGGCGCACGCTGGAGCAGGCGTCGCTCGCCGAGATGGACGCGCTGTGGAACGCGGCGAAGGGAGACGAGCAAAGGGCTCCACCGACGGAGAGAGGCAACCAAGCGCGCTCCTAGCTCAAGCGTCGTCCTGGCGAAAGCCAGGACCCATTACCCCGAATGCACATTGTTGAACCACGCTGGAGCTACCAGCGTGCCAATTCCAGCCGCTTGTGGTTATGGGTCCCGGATCTGCGCTTACGCTTGTCCGCGACGACAGCGTTGCTTGAGGCAGTAGTTAGCTCAACTCACTGGCGGGCGACGGCGTCTACGCGGACAGTCGCGGCACTGCGTCAAACCGGTTCACCACGATATCCCGCTTGGTCTCGTCCACCCGAACCGTCATATCGAAGCGGCCGTCGTGCAGCTCTTTCGCCAGCACCTCGGAATTCCGATGCAGCCAGCTGATGCCGGCGCCGTCGGAGGCATCGATGGAGAGGTCGAGCGTGATGCGTTTGGCAGCCAGGCGCTCCTCGATCGCGGCGAGCAGTGCGTCGACCCCCTCGCCCGACACGGCGGACACCAGCATTGCCGGATGATCTTCGGGGCGGCGCGCGGCGATGTTCAAAAGTTCTTCGCGCTGTTCGGGACCATAACGGTCGATCTTGTTCCAGACCTCGATGATGCGGCCTGAGTCATCGGGATTGATGCCGAGCTGGCGCAGCACGGCGTCGACGTCGCTCTGCTGCGCCTCGGCGTCGTCGTGCGAGATATCGCGCACATGCAGGATGACGTCGGCTTCCAGCACCTCCTCCAGCGTGGCGCGGAAGGCGGCGACGAGCTGCGTCGGTAGATTGGAGATGAAACCGACAGTGTCCGACAGCATCGCCTTGCCGCCGTGCGGCAGGGTGAGCGCGCGCAGGGTCGGATCCAGCGTGGCGAACAGCATGTCGGCGGCCTGCACGTCGGCGCGGGTCAGGCGGTTGAACAGCGTCGACTTGCCGGCGTTGGTGTAGCCGACCAGCGCAACGACGCGGTACGGCACGCGCTGGCGGCCTGCGCGATGCAGGCGGCGCGTCGCCTGCACCTTCTTCAGTTCGCCCTCGAGCTTGGAGATGCGCTCCTGGATCAGGCGGCGGTCGGCTTCGATCTGCGTCTCGCCGGGACCGCCCATGAATCCAAAGCCGCCGCGCTGGCGTTCGAGATGGGTCCATGAGCGCACCAGGCGCGAACGTTGGTAGTTGAGATGCGCGAGCTCGACCTGGAGCGAGCCTTCCTTGGTCTTGGCGCGACGTCCGAAGATTTCTAAAATGAGGCCGGTGCGGTCGAGCACCTTTGCCTGCAACTCCTTCTCGAGATTGCGCTGCTGGATCGGCGCAAGCGCGCAATCCATCACCACGAGCTCGACATCGAGGCTCTTGGCGAGCCCGGCGATAACCTCGACCTTGCCCTTGCCGATATAGGTCGCGGGGCGGATCTGGCTGATCGGCGCGATGATGGCGTCGGCGACGACGAGATCGATCGCGCGCGCGAGGCCAGCAGCTTCGTCGAGCCGGGCCTCCGCGTCGCGCAGGACATGAGCTTCCGATTGCGCGTCGGCACTGCCTGCGCGCACCCGCAAATAGGGACCGATGACAAGCACCCGCCCCGTCTGCTTACCCCCTGCCGACCGCGGACGGTCGGCATCCCCGTCGAAATTCCGGGGTTCCAATCAGATCACTCTCAAGCCGGCTGGTCCTCGCCGCCTTCGAACAGCTGGATCGGAGCGCCCGGCATGATGGTCGAAATCGCATGCTTGTAGACGAGCTGCGAGTGACCGTCGCGCCGAAGCAGCAAACAGAAATTGTCGAACCAGGTCACGATGCCCTGGAGCTTCACTCCGTTGACCAGAAAGATCGTCAGTGGCGTTTTGGTTTTGCGAACGTGATTAAGGAAGGTGTCCTGCAGGTTTTGTGCGCGGTCTGCCGCCATTGTTTTTTTCTCGCTTTGAGTTTCTTTTTATTGCGCCGGTTTCGGCCCTCTTTTGAAATTCGGGGTCCTCGTCCGGTTGCCGTCCCTCATGAGATCCCCCTCGGAGGGACAGCGGTTCAATTAGAGGACAGGTAGGCTTATTAGGCAAGCCGCTTCACGCGGCAGGCCACGCCGTACTGCCCCGAAAAACTACGGAAATCGATGATTTTCCTCGCCTATTCCAACGACGTCGCAGCGTTAGCCGACGCCGAGCGCCTTCAACTTCCGGTGCAGTGCCGAGCGTTCCATGCCAACAAACTCGGCCGTGCGAGAAATATTTCCTGAAAAACGGCTGATCTGTGCAATCAAATAGTCGCGCTCGAACACTTCGCGCGCTTCGCGCAGCGGCAGGCCCATGATGTGCTCGCCATTGTTGCTTGTCGGCATCGCCGGCACCATCGAGCCGACGTCCTGCGGCAGCATGTCGGCAGTGATGATGACCTCCGGCCCGCCCGCCGCCAGAATCATGACTCTCTCAACGTTGTTGCGGAGCTGGCGCACATTGCCCGGCCAGACATGGGATTGCAGCACCGCCATCGCGTCCTGACCGATCTGCCGCTTGGGCAGGCCGCTGCCCGCCGAGATCTGCTCCATGAAATAGTCGATCAATTCCGGAATGTCCTCGCGCCGCTCCGACAGCGCGGGCACGCGGATCGGCACCACCGAGAGACGGTGATAGAGGTCCTCGCGGAAATGGCCGGCCGCGATCTCCTCTTCCAGATTGCGCGCGGTGGATGAGATGATGCGGACGTCGACCTGCACCTTGCCGTTGCCGCCGACGCGCTGGAACGACTGCTCGACCAGCACGCGCAAGATCTTGTTCTGGGTCTCGCGCGGCATGTCCGCGATCTCGTCGATGAACAGCGTGCCGCCATGGGCCTCTTCGAGCGCGCCGGGCTTGCGCGCGTGCTCGCCGTTGGACTGCTCGATGCCGAACAGCTCGTGCTCCATCCGCTCGGGCGTGATCGCAGCGGCGTTGATGACGACGAAGGGACCGTCGGCGCGGCCCGAGGCCGTGTGCAACGTGCGGGCGGTCAGTTCCTTGCCGGCGCCTGCGGGGCCGACGATCAGGATGCGGCTGTTGGCCTTGGCCGCACGCTCGATGGTCTGGCGCAGCTGGTTCATGCTGGGCGAGCGGCCGACCAGCGAGCTTGCGCTCGGCGCGAGCTGCTTCAGCTCCTTGACCTCGCGTTTGAGCCGCGAGTTCTCCAGTGCACGGTTCGCGACCAGGATCAGCCGGTCGGTCTTGAACGGCTTCTCGATGAAGTCGTAGGCGCCACGCTTGATCGCGGCGACCGCGGTCTCGATGTTGCCGTGGCCGGAGATCATCACGACCGGCAGATCGGGATTGTCCTTCTTGACCTGCTCCAGCAGTTGCAAGCCGTCGAGCTTGGAGCCCTGCAGCCAAATGTCGAGGAACACCAGATGCGGCCTGCGGTTGGCGATCTCGGCAAGCGCCGTATCGCTGTCGCGCGCGGTCCGGGTCACGAAGCCCTCGTCTTCGAGGATGCCCGCAACGAGATCCCGAATATCGGCCTCATCATCGACAATCAGAATTTCACTTGCCATGGGTCGCGCCTGTTTTCTCAGCTGCCTGTTGAGGCTTTGATCTTCGTTGAATCATTGGTCTTTTCAGCCGCCTCTTTGGTTTCGGCGGCCGCCTCTTTTGTTTCCGGATCCTTGACGGATTGCGTGGCCGTTTCGCCGATGTCCGGCTTGGTCGTCGCCGAGGCCGACGGTTCGGCCCCCTCGGTTTTCGCGGGGGCGCCGGAGATCGCAAAACGCATCCGCATCCAGGCGCCACGCTGGCCCTCGCGGAAGTCCGAGGCATCCTTCAGTTCGATGCGCCCGCCATGGTCTTCCAGCACGCGCCCGACGATCGCGAGCCCAAGGCCGGTGCCCTTGGCGCGTGTCGTCACATAAGGCTCGAGCAGGCGCGAGCGCGCCACCTTGGGCAGGCCGATGCCGTTGTCGACGACGTCGATCAGCACGTCCTCGCCCTCGCGCGAGACCACGACGTCGATCCGGCCTTTGCCGAGCTCCTCCAGGGGCACTTGCTCGATCGCCTCGGTGGCGTTCTTGACGATGTTGGTGACGGCCTGCGAGATCAGCCGCCGGTCGAACTGGGCGCGCAGCGGGTCTTCCTTGAATTCGGCCTCGATATCGATCTCGGGGTGGGCGACCTTCATCAGGAACACCGCCTGTCGCACTGCGTCGGCGACGTCCTCACCCTCCATCACCGGCTTCGGCATCCGCGCAAAGCGCGAGAACTCGTCGACCATGCGGCGGATATCGTCGACCTGACGCACGATGGTGTCGGTGCACTGTTCGAAGATCTGCTTGTCCTTGCCCTCGGTGATGTCCTTGCCGAATTTGCGGCGAATGCGCTCGGCGGAGAGCTGGATCGGGGTCAGCGGGTTCTTGATCTCATGCGCGATGCGGCGCGCGACATCGCCCCAGGCGGAGGTGCGCTGCGCCGAGACCAGCTCGGTGATGTCGTCGAGGGTGATGATGTAGCTGTCGTGCGGTTGGCTGGTCTTCTCGGCGCTGACGCGGACCGACAGATTGCGTTCCTGCCCGTCCCGCGTGATCGTGATCTGCCCCTGCACCAGGCGCTGGGTCCCTTCCCGCGCCGTCTTCATCATCTCTTCGAGCTCGGGCAGCACTTCGGAGAGCGGATGGCCGAGCGTCTCGGCTTCGGAATGCCCGATCAGCTTTTCGGCGGAACGGTTGAGAATGCCGACGCTGCCTGAATTATCCACGCCGATAATGCCGGCGCTCGCGGATGACAGCACCGCCTCGATGAAGCGGCGGCGGCTGTCGATGAGGTCGCTGGCGTTGACGAGCTCGTCGCGCTGGCTGCGCAACTCCTCCGTCATCTTGTTGAAGGTCTCGCCGAGCTGGGCGAGGTCGCCTTCCGACTGGTGCACCGGCACTTTCACGTGGAGATCGCCCGTCGAGACCGTCTGGGCCGCGTTCATCAGCCGTCGGATCGGCGAGACCAGCGAGTTGGCGAAGTTGAGGCCGATCAGCACCGAGGCCATCAGGATGGTCAGCGCGATCACCGCGAACATCAGCGCGAATGCGACCTGGATGCCGAGCCGGCGCGACTCGATCTGGGCGTATTCGGCGACGCTGACCTCGGTCTGCTTGAGCTGGTTGACGACATTCGGGTCGAGCGGCCGCGCGACGTAGAGGAAAGTGTCGCTGAAGGCGCGCAAGCGGACCACCGCGGCGACGAAGCTCGCATCGGGCAGCACCGCGATCTCGGGCTCGGATTCGTTGACGTTGCTGAGGAAGTCCGGCGCCGGCGGCGAATAGGCCAGCCGCATGCCGGTGTCGGCGGATTCGAGAATGTTGGTGTTCTTGTCGATGATCATCGCGCCCGGCAGGTTGCGCGAGGCGGCGCTGGAGGTCAGCAATTCGCGAAAAGAGCGGCGATCCTGGTCGTAGAGCGGCCGCGCGTGGGCGATGTCGTTGGCCATGCCGAGAATATCGCCCCGGATCAGCTGCGCGTGGTCCTGCATGTAGGCGCGCGCGATCGTCAGCGAATTCTGGATCACCTCCTTGGTCGGGCCGGAGAACAGCCGGTCGAGGCCGCGCTCGATGGTGACGTTGGCGACGACGGCGACCAGCACTGCCGGCAGCACTGCCACGATCGAGAACAGGCTGACGATCTGGACATGGAGGCGCGCCGCCGCCCTGCCCCGCCGTCGCGCCAGGATCAGCTGCCAGAGCTCGCGGATGATGATGCCGACCAGCAGCAGGATCGTGCCCGCATTGATCAGATAGAACGAGCGGACAACCGCAGGGGTCGGCTCGATCGACGTGAGGCCGGTCAGGACCAGGAACGTCAGGCAGGCCGACAGCAGGGCCAGGGCCACGGCGAACGGCGCCAGCCAGCGTCGCGCCGACCAACGGCGGGGCTCTTCCGCTGGGGCCGTGTCAAAGGATGCGGCCGAGGTGTCTGCGCTGGTCATTCCGGCAATGGGTGCTGAAAACGGGGTCCGCGGCGGGCGGATACTGATGTATTCGTACCACATTGTTGCCGAATTGCGACAATTCCGCGGCGCCCCCGCCGCGACCGACCCGCGCATCCACAGCGACATGCCGGAGGGCGGGAACGGATTCCGGCCCAGAGGGCTTGACCAGCATGCCCAGATTCTTTCTCGCAATGATGGTGTCGGCCGTGCTGCTGCTGATCGTGGCGGCGGATCTGCTGGTCAATGGTCTCGGGGTGCACGAGCCCAATGCGAACGTCGCCAGCGCGGTACAGGTCGCAGGCCGATTTGTCAGATAGGTGTGAGGCCGCGTCCCGCGGCTGAATGACCATTTGAATGTTCCTGCGGAACATTTCAGTCGGATCGGGACTTCTGCTCACCGCGTCAGCCACAACGGCCAGCGCGATCCGGACAGGCTCAGCTCCGCTTTGGTAGGGGGAGCTGAGCCACCGTTCGTTGCGGGAAGGCTAGCCTCCGCTCCGATACACCTGGATATCCAGATCCCGGATTTTCTTCCGCAGCGTGTTGCGGTTGAGGCCGAGCAGATCGGCCGCGCGGATCTGGTTGCCGCGGGTGGCGGCGAGCGCGGCCGTCAGCAGCGGCACCTCGATCTCTTTCAGGATGCGGTGATAGAGGCCCGGCGGCGGCACGCCGTTCGGGAAGCCCTGGAAGTGCGAGGAGAGATACGCTTCCACCGCGCCGCCGAGATTGTCGACGCCATGCTGGACTGCGGCACCCGGGCTGACCGTGGGTGGCGCCAGCTCGCCGTCGATGACGGAGCCCGTGATCACGTCCTGCGGATAGAGCGCTGCGAGGCGACGGGCGAGGTTCTCCAGCTCGCGCACGTTGCCCGGCCAGCGGTGCTGCTTCATCCGCTCCAGCGCCAGCGTGTCGAGCTTTTTCGGCGGCAGTCCGTCCTTCTCGGCCAGCGCGAAGAAATGACGGATAAGGTCCGGCAGATCCTCGATGCGCTCGCGCAAGGGCGGCAGCCGCAGCGGCACGACGTTGAGGCGGAAGAACAGATCCTCGCGGAACAGGCCCTGCTGGATCAGGACGCGAAGATCCTTGTTGGAAGCCGCGACGATGCGCACGTCGGTCTTGATCGGGGTGCGGCCGCCGACCGTGGTGTATTCGCCCTGCTGAAGCACGCGCAGCAGCCGGGTCTGCGCCTCCATCGGCATGTCGCCGATCTCGTCCAGGAACAGCGTGCCGCCCTCGGCCTGCTCGAACCGGCCAGAGGCGCGGGTGTTGGCGCCAGTGAAGGCACCGCGCTCATGACCGAACAGTTCCGACTCGATCAGGTCGCGCGGAATCGCCGCCATGTTGACCGCGACGAACGGGCCGTTGCGGCGCTTGCCGTAGTCGTGCAGCGCGCGCGCCACCAGCTCCTTGCCGGTACCGGACTCGCCCGTGATCATCACGGTGAGGTCGGTCTGCATCAGGCGCGCCAGCACGCGATAGATTTCCTGCATCGCCGGCGAGCGGCCGACCAGAGGGATCGCCTCCATCTCGGCGTCGTCGTTCGGCGTCGCGACCCGCTCCTTGGGCTCGGCCAGCGCGCGGCCGACGATGGCGATCAGCTCCTTCAGGTCGAAGGGCTTCGGCAGATATTCATAGGCGCCGCGCTCGGAGGCGCGGATCGCCGTCATGAAGGTGTTTTGCGCGCTCATGACGATGACGGGCAAATTCGGCCGCATCTTCTTGATCCGCGGCAACAGGTCGAACGCGTTCTCGTCGGGCATCACCACGTCGGTGATGACGAGATCGCCCTCCCCCTGGCTGACCCATCGCCACAGCGTCGCGGCATTGCCGGTCAGCCGCACTTCGTAGCCGGCGCGCGATAGTGCCTGGTTGAGAACCGTGCGGATGGCGGTGTCGTCATCAGCAACGAGAATGCTACCTGCGGGCATCGTTAATCCTCATTTTGCCCCCTGTGACGCAGACGACGACTTCCCGGCAGAGCCGTCGCGACTGCTTTGATCGGCATGTTTCACCGACGTGGAATACATCGGCATCAGCACGCGGAAGGTGGTCTTCCGCGGCTGAGATTCGCATTCGATGATGCCCCCGTGGTCCCCGATGATCTTGGCGACCAGCGCGAGGCCCAGACCCGAGCCGGTCTGCTTGGTGGTGACGAAGGGATCGAACAGGTTTGGCAGAAGATCCTCAGGCACGCCCGGTCCGTTGTCCTTCACGCAGAATTCGAGCGGCAGGGATACACGGGATTTTTGACCGGGGACTGACAGGCGCACGCCGGGACGAAACGCCGTGGTGAGCTGGATTTCGCCGTCGGGAACGTCGATCAGCGCTTCGGCGGCGTTCTTCACGAGGTTGAGGAACACCTGGATGAGCTGGTCCTGGTTGGCCAGCACCGGCGGCAGCGAGGGATCGTAGTCCTCGACGAAGCGGATGTTGCGGGCAAAGCCGGACTGCGCCAGCCGTTTGACGTGATCGAGCACCGAATGGATGTTGACGGGGCCGCGCACCACGGGGCGCTCGTCGCCGAACACCTCCATGCGGTCGACCAGCGTCACGATGCGGTCGGCCTCGTCGCAGATCAGCCGCGTCAGCATCCGGTCTTCCGAGGAAGCTTGCTGCTCCAGGAGCTGCGCCGCGCCGCGGATGCCGGAGAGCGGGTTCTTGATCTCGTGCGCCAGCATCGCGGCGAGCGCGATCACCGAGCGCGCGGCGCTGCGATGGGTGAGCTGGCGGTCCATCTTGTCGGCGATGGAGCGCTCCTGGAGCATCACCACGATGTGGCCGGGCCGTTCCGTGACGGGGGCAACGTGCAGATCGACCTGGCGGTCTCCGCCCATGCGCGGCGTGCCCAGATCGACCTTGTACTCGTTGACCGGCGCGTTCGACGAACGCACCTGGTCGATCAGCGCCAGCAACGGGCTGCCGAACGGCACCAGCTCTTTCAGCGACTGCCGCTTCAAAAACTGCGTCGAGATATCGAAGAAGGCTTCGGTTGCGATGTTGGCGGCGACGATCTTGCCGTCCGGCCCGATCATGAGCATGGGATTGGGCAGTGCGTCCAGGATGGCATCGCTGTCGGACGGAAACGGCCGACGATGTTCAGCGGCTGAGCTCATGCAGCGGCGCTCCATGCGAAGTCGTCGAAGGCATCTTGCAGTGACCGGTGGACAAGGCGCGGATCCTCCGAGGTGAGGATTTTCTGACGCCAGGATTTCAGCTTCTCGGCCGGCACACGGCTCACATCGGCCGCGACGTCGAGCGCCCAGCCCAGATGTTTTCGCGCGTGCCGCAGACCGATGCGCAGGCCGTAGAGCGCGCAGACGCCCTCATAGAGCGTGCGGACATAATGCAGCTGTGTCTCGAGCGACGGCGCGGCTTCCGCCGCCCCGCCCTTCAGGCGCCGGCCGATCTCACCGGGCAGCCAGGGCTGCCCCTGCGCGCCGCGACCGATCATCACGGCATCGGCGCCGGAGGCCTCTAACGCCGCGAGCGCCTTCTCGTAGGTCGTGATGTCGCCATTGACGACGAGCGGAACAGAGATCGCGTCGCGCACAGCGCGGATCGCATCCCAATCGGCCTCGCCCTTGTAGAACTGGCACCGGGTGCGACCGTGCACGGTGACGAGCTTGATGCCTGATGCCTGCGCACGCCGCGCCAGTTCCGGCGCGTTGCGGGTGCGGTCGTCCCAGCCGAGCCGCATCTTCAGCGTCACCGGCACCTTCACCGCCGCGATCGTCGCTTCGATCAGGCTGACGGCGTGGTCGAGATCGCGCATCAAGGCGGAACCGGACTGGCCGCCGGTAACGTGACGGGCCGGACAGCCCATGTTGATGTCGATGATGTCGGCGCCGTCGGCTTCGGCAATCCGGGCGCCCTCCGCCATCCAATGCGTATCGCAACCGGCGAGCTGGACCACGTGCGGACCGATCCCGGTGGCTTCGCAGCGCAACCGGGACATATGATGGCCATTAGCGAGTTCGTCGCTGGCCGTCATTTCGGACACCACCAGACCGGCCCCCAACTCCGCGGCCAGCCGGCGGACGGGCGAGTCAGTCACCCCCGACATCGGCGCCAGGAAGACCGGGGTGGCGACATCAATATCGCCTATCTTCAATGGCTTAGAGCCTGATACTGCCGAGCCGGTCACAGGGGTCTCGTTGCGTTGGCAGCGCCTCATCGCGCCTGCCATGATCTATCTTGCGCACAATTCTTGTGCAGTCAAGCGTCATGCCTACACTTTAGACAGTTCTGCCAATCTTTCAAGTGCAGTGCAGCAAAATGCTGTTTCCCACAATCCGGGGAAACCCCCTTTTTTTGCGGGCCTGCCGTGCTAGAGGCATGCGGCAATCACCCCACTCCCCGACTCTCTTCATCATCAAATGAGTATTTGAGTCCTATGGCGAAATCACAGCGCACCGCAGTCGTCCTCGTCGCGGCCGGACGCGGCCTGCGCGCAGGCGCCGGTGGCCCCAAGCAATATCGCGAGATCGGCGGGGTGCCCGTGATCTATCGCGCCATGGAGGCCTTCAGCCGTCATGCGGACGTGTTCGCAGTTCAGCCGGTCGTGAACCCCGACGACGGCGCCATGTTCACGGCAGCGGTCGCGGGGCTCAGCCACGAGGCGCCGGTCAATGGCGGCGCGACCCGGCAGGCCTCGGTGCTCGCCGGTCTCGAAGCGCTCGCCAGGCACAAGCCCGAAATCGTGCTGATCCACGACGCCGCGCGCCCCTTTGTTTCGGAAGGCGTCATCACCCGCGCGATCGATGCGGCCAGCCGCACCGGCGCCGCGATCCCCGCCGTTCCCGTCACCGACACCATCAAGGTCACCGGCGAGAACGGCAATGTCGAGGACACCCCGGACCGGTCGCGGTTGCGAATCGCACAGACGCCGCAATCCTTTCGCTTCGACGTCATCCTCGAAGCGCATCGTCGCGCGGCCAAGGACGGGCGCAGCGATTTCACAGACGATGCCGCGATTGCCGAATGGGCGGGATTGACGGTTGCAACCTTTGAAGGCGATGTTGCCAATATGAAGCTCACCACTCCCGAGGATTTTGTGCGCGAGGAAGCGCGGCTGGCCAGCCTGCTCGGCGACATCAGGACCGGCACGGGCTATGACGTGCACGCCTTCGGCGAGGGCGACCATCTGATGATCTGCGGCGTGCGCGTGCCGCACACCAAGGGCTTCCTGGCCCATTCCGACGGCGATGTCGGCCTGCATGCGCTGGTCGACGCCATCCTCGGCGCGCTTGCCGACGGCGACATCGGATCGCACTTTCCGCCCAGCGACGCGAAGTGGAAGGGCGCTTCCTCCGACCAGTTCTTGAAATACGCAATCGAGCGCGTCACCCAGCGCGGCGGCCGCATCGCCAATCTCGAGGTCACCATGATCTGCGAGCGACCGAAGATCGGTCCCTTGCGCGACACCATGCGCGCGCGCATCGCCGAGATATCAGGCGTCGACATTTCCCGCGTCGCAGTCAAGGCGACCACCAGCGAGCGGCTCGGCTTCACCGGCCGCGAGGAAGGCATCGCGGCCACCGCGAGCGCCACCATCCGCCTGCCCTGGAGTGTCTAGGCCATGGCCGGCAGCGACGCACGCGCCCTCTCCCGCTCGCTGCTCGATCTGTGCCGGATGCGCAAGCTGACGATCGCGACCGCGGAGTCCTGCACCGGCGGCCTCGTCGCGGGCGCGCTGACCGACATCCCCGGTTCGTCCGACGTCATCGATCGCGGCTTCGTCACCTATTCCAATGACGCCAAGCGCGCGATGCTCGGGGTCGAGGCGAGCACGCTCACCAATTTCGGCGCCGTCAGCAAGGAGACCGCAACAGCTATGGCGGTCGGCGCGCTGGAGCGCGCCGGCGTCGATCTTGCGGTCGCCATCACCGGCATTGCCGGCCCCGGCGGCGCCACGCCGGGCAAGCCGGTGGGCCTCGTCCACTTCGCCGCCGCCGCGCGCGACGGGCGCATCGTTCACCGCGAGCATCGTTTTGGCGCCATCGGCCGTACCGCCGTGCGCCAGCGCTCGGTGGTCGAGGCGCTGCGCATGCTGATGGATCTCGCCCGCGGCCCAGTCCAGGCCAAGCCACGCCGTGAAGCCGCGGTCACCCGCCTGCGCCCCCGCGTGACACGCTCGCCGCGCCGGCACGCAGTGAAGCGCAGGACTCCGCGCTCGCCGCGAGGCTGACTCCCGCAGCCTGGATGGAGCGAAGCGCAATCCGGGATTCGTTCCGCGGATACAAGGCCCCGGATTACGCTTCGCTCCATCCGGGCTACAATCCCTTGCGTTGCCCGTCGGGCAAAACACACAAGTCGCAGGTCAATCTGACCTCGCGAAAATATTCCGCTTTACCGAAATTCGGCTTTAGCGTATTCATCCCGCCACCTCATCCCGGTCAGAGGGGCGTATCGCGATCGTCACGAACGTGGG